>CAXYWC010000038.1:0-26361 GCA_964292845.1 uncultured Flavobacterium sp.
TAATTCCGTATTTGCCTTCGTATTTATCATAGTCGTTTGGCTTTCCGTCAGAAATAAGAATAATCCATTTGTTTTTTGTGCTTCTTGTATCTAATCTTGCTCCAGCATGACGCAAAGCAGCTCCAATTCTTGTGTATCCTGAGGGTTCTATGGCGCCAATTTTGTGTTTGGCAGTTGACCAATTTTCATCAAAATCTTTAACAGTTAAATAAGTCGAAAAATTTCGTGTTTTGGAATAAAAACTATCAATAGAAAAATCGATATTGAATTCGTTTAATATTTCGCCAAACAAAATAGAAACCTCTTTTTCTACATCAATTACACGATTTCCCGCAGCATAACTATCGCTTGATAAACTGATGTCTAGCAATATTAAAATAGATAAATCTTTTTCTTTTTTTCTATTGGAAAGATAAATTTTATCGGATGGTGTTTTTTTAGAATGCACATCAACATACAAATCGGTTATAGCATCAATATCAAATTCTTCGCCTTGAGTTTGTCGTTTTTGTTGCTGCATTTTGTTGTTCAAATTGGTTAGAATCTTCCGAAGATTTATCAGTATTGAACTGTTTTTTGAAATCGTATTTTTATAATAATTAGCGTCTGTTTTTAGTTGCGTTTTGGGGTAAACTTTGCAATAATTCTCTTTGTATTTTCGTTTGTCAAAATCCCATTCGTTATACGTAAGATGAAAACCATTGGTATCTGTTTCGGCACTTTCTGAAATAGATGTGTTTTCAGTAAATTCCGCTTGATACACTGAATGTGCCGTGTCGTCAACCCGAACGGTAAACTTCATGTTGAGGTCTTCAATCGCATTTTCGTGTTTTTCTAAATCGTCTGAACCATCAAAATCACGCCAATTTCCGTTGAATTCTTCGGCGGTTTCTACTTTTTCAAAACTATGCAGCAGCACATAATCTTCTTGTTGTTTTTTGTCAACTTCAACCGTAATTATTTCTTCAACGGCTTTTGCTTGTAAGGTGGTTATAATTTGTTCTGCATTTGATTTTTTGACCAAATCAGAAAAATTTTCAAGTATCGTTTCGGTATTTTCTTCCTTGTCATTTTGCATCAATTTCCCATAAATCCAAGAGTAATCTGCTGGCTTTTTTGGAGTTGCGTTGAGTTCAAAATGTGTTTTTAATTCTTCATAAATTTCTTTAGAATTCGGGTATTTTTGAAATAATAAATCTAAAATCTGTTGCTTTTTTTCTTCTGAAAAAACTTCGTCAGCAATCAAATTGATATTCAAGTCGGATTGCACACTCAAAAACAAAATTCTGAAAAAGTAAAGTCCTAAATTTTGCTCTTTCGTTGACAGTTCGTTAAAATAAATGGGAAGGAAAAAGTTGTTGTTTTTATAACCACCTTCACGTTCTGCAGGAAAAATCTCGATAGGATTTCCTGTAATGGCTCTTGCCAAAATAGTTAAACGCGGTTTTACATCCTTTAAGAAAACAGCATTGTTGTCTAAAAGAATTTTTTTCTTATTTCTTTTTTTGAAATATTTAGAAACGGTTCCGAAAAGTAGTTCGTCTATATCCATTTTTTAGTCAATGAGCAGTAAATCTTAATTTCGAATTTTATGAAAATTTTTTAATGAGCAGCAATAGGACAAAGTAATTTGTAGTTTATAATTGTACAACTTTTCCACTATGAACATTATATTCCATTGAAATTATTTTTGTTTTATGCGCTTTAATAATTGGGTTCTCTTCTATGATTTTTTTTGAGTGCATAATATTTGCTATTATACAAGAATTTAAATCATTTGTGTTTTTAATTTTCTTTTGTTCGTTTTCGTTTGCAATCGTTTCTATGATATTATCTATGTGTGAAAGGTGCTTTTTATAGTCATCCTTTTTATCTCCTAAATAGGCTTTTATTGCGCCACATTCAGTATGTCCTAAAACAATAATTAATTTTGTATCAAGATGTTCAATTGCATATTCAATACTTCCCATGTCTATGTCTGAAATAAGATTTCCAGCATTTCTAATTACAAATAAATCTCCAATTCCTTGGTCAAAAAGTATTTCAGGGGAAACTCTACTATCCGAACACGTTACAATAACAGCAAAGGGTTTTTGACTATTCTGATTTTTTAGTACAGCATTTATATCTTGATGGGATGAGTTGGTTTTTCATCCAAAAATCTTTTATTTCCTATGAGCAAAAATTCTAATAAATCGTCATTTTTATTTACCTCTTCTTCATAGAATGTTTGATTTTGACAACCAAAAAATATTGTAAAAAGCATTGCTATCACTATTTTTTTCATCTTCAATTATTTTTTTGACGTTAGTTTTGCTAAAACTTAAATCGCTTTAAAGCGAAAAAAAATTATATCATCAAATCGCACAAATCCTTTAACGATTGAATGGTTTGTAAATCGTCTGTCAAAGGTTCAACGATTGCAATATGAGTTGAAAGTCTTTTTGGCAATCCGCTATTAATTAATGTTGCAGCGTTTACTAAAAGGCGTGTCGAAACGGTTTCGGTCAATCCAAGTTCGGTTAGATTTCTGATTTTATTACCAATTGCGACTAGTTTTTTAGCATTATCAGCATCTACTTTAGTTTCATTAATGAGAATTTCGATTTCTTGTTTTGCCTCTGGATAATCAAACGAAAGTGCTGAAAAACGTTGTTTTGTTGACGGTTTCAATTCTTTAAAACCACGTTGATATCCAGGATTAAATGACGCTACTAGCATAAAATCTTCGTGTGCTTTTATGGTAATTCCTAACTTGTCAATAAACAATTCTCTACGATGATCGGTTAGCGAGTGTATGGCTACAATGACATCAGGTCGTGCTTCGGCGATTTCATCTAAATAAATAATAGCACCTTCTTTTACGGCAATTGTCATTGGTCCGTCAACCCAAACAGTCTCTGCACCTTTGATGATAAATCGTCCAATTAAATCGGTTGAAGAGGTTTCTTCATGGCAAGCAATTGTGATGAGTTTTTTATCTAATTTATACGCCATGTATTCGATAAAACGTGATTTTCCAGTTCCAGTTGGCCCTTTTAAAAGCAATGGAATTTTATTGGAATAGGCATGTGAAAAAACTTCTTCTTCTTTACCAATAGAAAAATAATAGGGAATATTTGGTGTCATTTTAATGAATAATTATAGTTTCTCTTCGACTTTATTTGAAAATAAATTTGGATTAATTTTTATGGAAATAAATGCCCAATTGTTACCTGCATTTTTGTTTCCAGCTTTTAAAACTGCCATTGATGAAGAGGCAAACATTTGTGAAAATCCTGCATCTACAGTTACATTTTCATACATTTTGTATCCTAATGTTAAATCTAATTCGGTGCCTAGATAATTGTCTTGCTTTTCTCCAGCTTTATAAATTGAAGCTGCAGAAGCAAAATAATGAGGTGTTAATTTGGCTGAAAATTTGTTTTTTTCGTAGCCTAGATTTGCATAAACATCGGTTAAACCAACAGAATTTGTGTGATTTCCAACATAAAAATAATCCATGTAGCCATTGAATTTATGATTGGTTCCATACAATGGATTAAACGATTTCATATCCGTAGACGTATCATTTTGATCTTTTCCAGAGAGACGTTCAAAACCAATACTGGTGTTAAAAGTTGTGGAAGCTTTATAATTAATATTTGCTGAAAAATAGTTTGCACTTACAGACTTATCGGCTATTTTCCCTGTTTGCAAATAAGCTGCGCCATCAATAGAAAGTGATCCATTTTTGAAAACCAATCTTGAACCTAAAGTTTGACTATAATCTATTTTTTCTTCCGTTCCAACTAAATACGGCATTCCGTTATTTAATGCTAAAATGCTAAAATTTAATTTTTCAAAATCAGTGTGGTACCATAGATATTGCAATGATTTATATTGTAAAACGGCATAATTTTCATAAAAATTAGTTTCTTTATTTGCATTTAACGCTAATCCAAAATGAATTTGATTTTTGGAATTTGGATTAAATTTTAATAAAAATGCATCATGACTTCTGGCTTGCATAGTCCAATCTACATTTCCAAAAATACGAGCATCGTCATAATTAATTTCTTGTCGTCCTAATTTGAAAGAGAATTTCTCATCCATTTTTATTTCGCCATAAGCTTCATGAAAAGCACTGTTTGCATCTGTTTTTGAAGTAGTTGCTACGTCTCCCCAAGTTTTTACATTTTGTGGAGAAACTCGTAATTTGATATTTTTAAAAGAATAATCAAATATGAGTCTAGTTCTTTGAGAGATAAAAGAAGCTGCTTTTTCAGTATCTGGTTTTAAGGTTCCATAACCGTTTCTGTTTTCAAATCTTGCACGTAAATCTGCATTGACATCAAATTGTTGTGCACAAATAGTTACTGTTGATAATAAGGCAATAACTGCGGTATAAATATATTTTGTCATTTTGTTAATTGTTAACGGTTTCAATAATTTTATCCACGGTTTCTTTATTATTTACTCCTAAACCTTCTTGTTGATGAAGTAAAACGCCTTCTTTATCAAAAACACTTATAATGTTAGAGTGTGAAAAATCCATAGGTGCAATTTTTTTGTATTTAACAGCCAAAACATTAGCAAATTCTTGAACTGTTGTTTTTGTGCCTTGTAGAAATGTCCAATGTGGCGCATCCATAAAATTATCTTTAGCAAATGTTTTTAATCTATCTGGAGTGTCAACTTCGGGATCAATGCTTACCAAAACAAAATTCAAATTGGAGAGTTTATCTTTTGGCATCTTAGACTCAATATCGCGCATATCGGCAACTAATCTTGGGCAAGCTGCTTTGCAACTGGTGTATATCATTACCATTACGGTAACTTTCCCTTTAAAATCTTTTATTTCTATGGTTTTGTTATCTTGAGTTTTCCATTTGCTCGTTAAGTTAAAAATAGATTCGTCTGAAATGGATTTATTAGTTGTTTCGGCGTTTTTTTTACAGCCAAAAAGTGCTATTGCTATAAAAAAGAGGATTATTTTTTTCATGGTTTTTTTGTATTTATAGTGTCTTTGACACATCTAAAACCTAAATTTTTTACTGCATAATTTGCTTTTATACTTCCTCGAAAAGCGTATCTAATGAATGCAGCATAATTCATTAAATCGGAAGCATTTAGTGAACCACTACCACAGAATAAGTTTTTGTCTGTAGTTACATCACTTCGAGATTCACCGGTTAATAAAATAGAATTAAAATCAGAAGTCCATTCCCAAACTAAACCATGTAAATCATAAACACCATAATAGTTTTTAAAGGTTTTTCCAATTTCGTTGTTAAACGTTTTTGGTTTTTCATACCAATCTAAAATGTATTGATTGTATTCTTCTATTTTTCTTGCATCAGCAACATTTTCATTTGCCATAGCCACAAATTCCCATTCATCAACAGTTGCTAATCTTTTGCCTTGACATTCACAATAAGCATTTGCTGCATACCATGAAACGTTTGTAATGGGACTATTTGGTTTTACGTCAGAGGGCAAAATGGTGTCGTTCTTCCAATTATTTAGATAATTACCATCTGCAAAAAGTTTTTTTATTTGCGATTTTCTCCATCTTTTATTTTGTTTTACAAAAGCTAAAAAATTTTCGCTTGAAACAGGATAGACATCAATAAGTAGATTATTTACCTCTACTTCTTTATTTTTCCCTCCGTAAAGAGGAATGTATTTTCCGCCTTCTACAGAAACCATCGGTGTTTCTACTCCAAACGGTTTATCATTTGGAGTAGAAACTGATGGAATAGTTATACTTTCTAAAGTGCTCGTTTCTTTATCTTTCGAGCAAGAAATAAACACAATTACGACAAACAGAAAATATAAACTTTTCATGGAATTAACAATTTACTTTTTACTTCTAACTGCTTTAACCATGGCAGGAGTAACTTCTTTTTTAGAATTGCCCCAAGTGCTGTAAACATAAGTTAATACATTTGCAACTTCATCATCGGTTAGCGTTTGAGCGGTCATAACACTGTTGTATTTTTTGCCATTGACAACAACTTCGCCAGTTTTTCCTTTAAGTACAATCTCGATAGCTCTATTCACATCAGCATTTAAATAATCGGACTTAGCTAAAGGAGGAAATGCATTTGGCAAACCTTCACCAGTTGCTTGATGACATGCAAAACATGTTTTGGCATAAATTGATTTTCCATCTGCAATTCGTTCAACAAGTGTTACTGCTTTAGGAGCTTTTGCACTTGTCTCATTTGGCATGGTTTGAATGGTGCTTCCTTCAGGATGGTAAACTTCATCCGATTGAGTTCCTGAATAGATCGTTTTGTTTTCGTCTCCACTAACATTTATTAAACCTAAACTACCTTTGTTAAAAGTTCTAAAAATAGAATGGTCTACTATCACTAATGATCCAGGAACATCAACTTTAAAGTCAACAATTGCAGCCCCACCAGCAGGAACAAGCGTTGTTTGTACATCATGATTTACGAGTGAACCACCTTCTACATGAACATTGTCAAAAATTTCTCCAATAACATGGAATGAAGAAACTAAGTTTGGACCACCATTTCCGACAAATAGACGAATAGTTTCACCAACTTTTGCAGTAAGCGCATTATCGCCAGTTAAGGCACCTGTTTTTCCGTTAAATACTACATAATCGGCATCTTCTTTTATAGCTTTTGCCATATCGAAAGGTTGTAATCCTTTTTCGCCATTGGCACCTTTTGTATAAAAATCACCTTGCATGATATAGTACTCTTTATCAACTTTTGGAAGACCTCCTTCTGGTTCAACTAAAATAAGTCCGTACATTCCGTTTGCAATATGCATTCCTACTGGAGCAGTGGCACAATGGTAAACATACAATCCTTGATTCAATACCTTAAAAGAAAAGGTTACTTCATGACCAGGAGCAACAAATGAGGATTTTGCACCACCACCAGGGCCAGTTACTGCATGTAAATCAATGTTGTGAGGCAATTTGTTATCAGGGTGATTTTTCAGGTGAAATTCTATTTCGTCACCAATTCTGGTTCTAATAAAACTTCCAGGAACTGTTCCTCCAAATGTCCAATAGACATACTTAACACCATCAGCCATTTCTCCTTCTTTCTCAATAATTTCCATATTGACAATTAGTTTTTTGGCCGGTCTATCTCCAACTGGTTTTGGCACAAATGGCGGAGCTGTTAATTCGGCATTCATACTTCCTTCAACTTTTATTTGTGATGCATCGACTTTTTTGTATTCATCGTTTTGCTTACAACTTGCTAATACGGCAAGACCAAAAATGGTTAAAAATATTTTTTTCATGATTTCAATTTATTTTCGTTGTGCTTTTACCATTGCAGGGGTTACTTTTTTCTTAGAATTGCCCCAAGATGCATACGCATAAGTTAAAACATCGGCAATTTCTTTGTCAGAAAGAGTGGCTTGTGCAGGCATGGCACTATTAAATACTTTGCCGTTTACAGTTACTTTTCCTGTTAATCCTTTGATAACAGTTTTAATTGCTCTGTTTACGTCTGCATTTAGATAATCTGATTTTGCTAATGGTGGAAATGCACCTGGCAAACCAGTACCAGTTGGTTGATGACAAGCGGCACAAACTTTTGTATAAACTGCTTTTCCTGCATTTGCATCTTGTAAAACGGTACTTTTTTCAACTTTTTTGTACGCTGTTTTTGTAGTTGTAAGACTCATTAGTCCTAATCCTAAAAAGACTACTACTGATAATGTTACGATTGTTTTTTTCATTTTAATTTAATTTTTAATTTAATTTTCAGTTTCTAAGGCTTCATCTGTAGGTCTTCCATATTTTATAAAATCATATATAAAAAGCCCAATTCCTACGGTAAACATGGTAGCACAGATTAGTAATACGACAAAGTGAATTTCAGTTTCTTTTTGAACCTCCATAAATTCCATTTTCAGTTTACGTTCCATATATACTTGAGCAACACCAGCAACACCAAATGCAACAGTCATTCCAAGGATTCCAATATTTGACAGCCAAAATGCTGCATTTCCTTGTACGCTATTGTAGCGTTTTCTACCTGTTAAGTTTGGTAAAGCATAACTAATAATTGCTAAAACAATCATAGCATAAGCACCCCAAAAAGCATAGTGTCCGTGCATTGCAGTAACTAATGTTCCGTGTGTATAAAGATTTGTTTGTGGTAAAGTATGTGCAAATCCTAATAAACCAGCACCAATAAAGGATACAATGGCAGAACCGATTGTCCAGAATAAAGCAATTTTGTTTGGATGACTTTTTTCTCCTTTTCTATACATGTTTACTGCAAATAATGCCATGGCAAGGAAAGCTAGCGGTTCAAGAGCAGAGAATATTCCACCAACAATTAACCAAATTTTATTTACACCAATGTAATAGTAGTGGTGACCAGTTCCTAAAACTCCTGAAAGGAATGTTAAACCAATGATTACATACAACCATTTTTCGATAACTTCTCTGTCAACACCTGTTAATTTAATTAATAAGTAAGATAAAATACCACCCATTATTAATTCCCAAACACCTTCAACCCATAAGTGAACAACCCACCAACGGAAGAAAGAATCCGTTACTTGACTGTCAAACCAAATCATTCCTGGTAAGTAAAGTAATGCTGCAAACAATAATCCCATTGATAATACCAATGCTGTTGTAGTTTTGCGTTTACCTTTAAATAAAGTTCCTAAAATTAATCCTAAGAATAATAACACGTTTACAACAACAAGAAAATCTAACTCTCTTGGAATTTCAAGAAATTTTCTTCCTTCCCAATGGTTTAAATGAAAACCAATTATAGCTACAACTCCAACAACGGCAAGAGAAATAAGTTGAACATATGCCCATTTTACACTTATCAATTCTCTTTGTGCCTCTTCGGGAATGATGTAATAAGCTGCTCCCATAAATCCTGTTAACAACCAAACTACTAATAAGTTGGTGTGTACTGCTCTTGCAGTATTAAATGGAATTATGTCATGCAGACCTTGCAATCCAATTCTATCAAAGCCCATGATAAAGCCGTATATTATTTGTAATGAAAACAATAACATGCATAAGGCAAAAAACCAATAAGCTATTTTTTGTGATTTATATTTCATAATGATAATTTTATTTATTTTCTTTAGATAAGGGTGAAACTATTCGGTCAAAACCATTCAAATCAACTTTCCCAATCCATTTGAAATAGGCAACAACTGCTTCTGCGTCCGCTTCAGTCATGGCATAAGCAACCATTTTTCGTCCTCGTGGTGCCCATGGTTCTTTAGACATAAGGACGGCTTTTACATAAGCATCACCTCTTCGGTCTATTACTTTTGTTAGTTCTGGAGCATAATAGGCCCCTTCGCCAAGAATAGTATGACAACCCATGCAATTGTTGGATTCCCAAATTTCTTTGCCTTTTACAACTTGAGCATCAATTTTGCCGTAGTTGGTTTGGTCATTTTTTGGCATAAACGAGTAAATAGTCAGTCCGATAAAGACTAAAAAGGTGACTAAAGTTCCGCCCAGAAAAAATGCCCTTGCTTGTGATTTTGATAGCATAAATTTTAGTTTTAGTTAATATTTTTAATAGAAGATACTTTTGTCTTTTATTAATTTAAGACAAATTTAAGAATGAAGTTGGTATTGAAACATGATAAAAGTCATATATGTTAAATAAAAGATAATTTTATCTTTTATAATAATGCTTTTATAAATTTGTAATTAAAAAATATGTTTTCAAAGAGTTGTGAATATGCAATTAAAGCAACCATTTTTATAGCTGCACATTGCTGTAATGAGGATAAAGTGGGGATAAAAGAGATTGCAAAAGAAATTGATTCACCAATTGCCTTTACAGCAAAAATTCTGCAGATTTTAGCTAAAAACAACATTATTAAATCTAGCAAAGGAGTTGGAGGAGGTTTTATGGTTTTAAAAGAAGATCTGAAACGCATAACACTGTCTCAAATTGTTGTGGCTATTGATGGAGATTCGGTATTTTTAAGATGCGGATTGGGATTAAGTAATTGTTCAGAAGATCATCCGTGTCCTGTTCATGAAAAGTTTAAATTTGTAAAGCAAGATTTAGCTTTCATGTTAGAGAATACTACACTTGAAGAGCTATCTATAGGAATAAAAAAAGGAACAACTTTCTTGAAATATTAAAAAAAAGCGTGAACTACGACAATTCACGCTTTTCAACTTAAAAAAGAAAAACAATATTTGAATTAATAATTATATTTTATTTTGGCAAAAGGACATCGCCAATAACATGGATTATTCCGTTTCCAGTTGGGATTGAAGCAACTATTTCTGAACCATTTACAAAAGTTTTATCCCCTTTTTTAGTGATTTTTACTTTTCCACCATACACCATGTCAAACTCTTGCCCATCGTTCATATACTCTATTTTCAGAGTTCCAACGTAGGTATGATACCCTAAAATATTTTCCAAATCACCTTTTTTCTCGGGTTTCAATAAACCGTCAACAGTACCAGCAGGCAATTTATCAAATGCTGTATTTGTTGGTGCAAAAACCGTAAAAGGACCAGCATTGCTTAACGAAGTTACTAATCCTGCCGCTTTTACAGCTGCTACTAATGTGGTATGATCTTTACTTCCTACGGCTGTTTGAACAATGTTCGGAACCGAAGACTCATCAACTACATTTTCTTGTCCACCAGAACTAACTTCAGTAGTTTCTGCTGTTGATTCTGTTGTGGCTTGCTCGTTTTTTTTGCAACCTATGACAATAAATAAACTTGCCAATAACAATGTTTTAATTGATTTTTTCATAATTAAGATAATTTGGTTTTATTGTACAAAGTACCTAATTACCAAACGGTTATTTTATGAGTGAAATCATAAAGGAGGATGATTTTTAACTTTTTTGAAAGAAAAATAAGCAGTAAACCCAATCCCGAAAAGCAATATTAACGCAATTCCGAAAAGAATTTCATTAACATATGGAATCACAGTATAACTGAATGAAGCAACACCTTGTATAGCAAGAACTACTTCATTTAGAAGTACTCCTATTGAAAAAATAAGTATTCCAATTTTTAACTTTCTTGTAATAAAAATAAGATGATTTGCAGTTATATAGAACAATAAAAATAAAGTGATGATTGCCAATAAAATTAAATGCAAATAAGCAATAACAATGGGTCTAAATCCAAAAGCTAATTGGCTTATAAAAGGAACTGTCGAGCCTAATTGGAGCAACAATTTTATGCTCAATGCTAAGCATATAAAAACTAAAATATATTGTAATAAGCGAGTATAGTTTAGGAGTAAATTTTTCTTTATTTGCATTAAAACCCATAAAAACTTAAACCATGCAAAAACTTGAATTATAGCTGCAAAAACGGTAATAACATAAAGCCATAAAGGTAAATCTAGCCATAGTGTTGATAGGAAATAGGCTGGAATACAAGCTATTGTAAATAATTTGATAGTAGTTTCAAAAAAGGGATGTTCGGATTTTTTAAGATTTAAAAAACCAAAAGCTAAGCCCATACAACCAAAGAAAAACCAACCATTGTACTGAAAATGTAAGTAATAATAAATAGATGACAAATATAAATCTTGAACTACATTTTTGCTCACCATCATATAAGCTAGATAGAAAGTTCCAAGAGAAGAAATTGCATTAAAAAAAAGTGCAGCTTTAAACCATTTTTTTGATAAGAAATCATTGTCAACTAACTTCAAATCTTTAATAAATTGATAAGCAAAGACATAAGAAATGAATATTGAAGCAGTAGAGAATACTATAGAAATTGCCCCATAACCTTGAAGAATAAAAAAGATAAGCATTCCAAAAGAACAAATTAAGTTATAGATGATTAATTTTCGATATTTATTACCTGAAAAGCCAATGATTTTTGTTTGCAAATAATACACCATTAAAGTCATTAAAGTATGAGTAACCCAACCTGAAAAAGCAAAATGGGAATGGGAATGTTGTAAATTTTTTTGGTTAAAAAACGGAAATTCAAAACCAATTTTATACCGCATCAAAACACCAAGAAGAGCAACAATACATAGGTTTAATAATGAAAATTTCAACCAAAATTTTACATTCAATTTCATTCTAATAATATATTTTGTGGTTAATGATTTCTACTTTGTTGCACTCATTCATTTTCGAAAATACTCGTATAACCGTTTCTACTCTTAAGCCAGTGAAATTAGCAATTTCCTGACGTGTGTATGGAATCAGAATTTTGTCATTACAATTATTTGATTTTTTCTTAAAATGATTCAAAAAGGCTATAATTCTAAATTCGGGTTTTTGATTTATAATCTCTTTGCAAGTGTTTGCTTTAGTATGAATTTTTCGAGCAAATAATGTCAAGAAAGATTTTTGTATTGTAGGATATTCGTCTAGGATTCTTAAAAATTTATCTTTTGATAATTTTACAATTGTGCTGTCCTGAATTATAATCGCTGTTGACGGATACACATCGTCGATAAATAACGGAGGCTCTCCAAAACTATCTCCATTGCAAAAAATGCCTTGTGTAAATTCTTTTCCTTCTTCGTTAGAATTAAACATTCTAACGCCTCCATCGATGATTTGATAATAAAAATTAGCAATTTCATTTTCATTAAAAATCACTTCGCTTTTATGATATTTTTTCGCCACAGCACCCCAAGTAAAAAGTAAATCTAAATCTATTTGCATAATTGATTTTAAGTAAAATATGTATTTTTTTTGCAAATTTACATGGCAAATACAAGTAATGACCACAAAAGTATTTTATAAATTTACTTAAAAATATGACTGAAATCATAGAAATAAATCTGATTGAGGTAATATCTTTGCCTTGTGAAAAAAATAATATTCATATTTGCCTTATTCATGTTTCTAAAACCAGTACTTCCGGTTGTAGAATATGTAGTTAATTATGAGTATATTTCTAAAGTTTTTTGTGTTAATAAAGACAAGCCAAAACTGCAATGTAACGGAAAATGTTACTTAATGAAAGAGCTGGCAAAAGCTTCCGAAAACGAAAAACCGATCTCTTCCGATAAAAAGTTCTCTGTACAAGAAAATGAGCTATTATTCTTTCAGGAAATCAAAGCATTAGTAGTAGAGCAAATTTATTTTTGCAAAACAATTTATATAGAAGACAACTATGAGAACTTATATTATCATACAGTAAGTTGTTCTATTTTTCATCCGCCCACCATTATTTCTTAAATTTTAGCAGAATTCGATTCGTTACTTTTTGAATCGATAGGATTTTTTATGTCCAAAATTGTTTGAAAAAAAATATTTTCAGACAGGTTATTCTATAAACTTTAATTAATAAAAATGAAAACTCAATTAAAAAATATATTTGCCGTTTTACTAATGGTACTCGCTTTCACGTCTTGTTCTAATGATGAAGATCCAATTGTAATTCCAGTTGTTAACGAATTAGAAGGCTTAACTAAGTTCAAAGAAATCAATAATACAACTCACACCATTGAATTATATTCTCATACAGGTGCAACGGAACAAGGTTTCAACGAAATTAAATTAAGAATAAAAAATACAGCGACTAACCAATATGTAAAAAATGCTGTAATTGCCTGGATGCCAATCATGCACATGGCGATGATGAACCATTCTTGTCCAAATTCTGAAGTTGAGAAAATTACTGCAGACGGAACTTTATACGAAGGCTATATTATGTTTCAAATGGCTCAAAACACAACAGAATATTGGGACTTAAAAATAGATTATACAATTGATGGTGTTGCTTATACAGTTACAACGGTAATTGATGTTCCAGCTTCTGCAAAAAGAAAAGTAAATACGTTTACAGGTTCAGATGGGGTGAAATATTTAGTTGCTTATGTAGATCCGCATCATCCAAAAGTGGCTGTTAATGATTTAGTTGTTGGGGTTTGGAAAATGCAAGATATGATGACTTTTCCTGTAGTTGATGGCTTTACCGTAAAAATTGACCCAAGAATGCCAAGTATGGGAAATCACAGTTCGCCAAATAATGTAAACGCTATTCAAACAACAGTAGGGGATTTATACAACGGAAAATTAGCATTAACAATGACAGGTTATTGGAAAATCAATTTGCAACTGGCGAATGCTTCAGGAACCGTTTTAAAAGGAGAAGAAATTGCTGGTACTGTTACAGATAGTAGTATTTATTTTGAAATAGAATTTTAATCAATATAGAAAGGTCAAATTCAGGTTTGTTTTTGACCTTTTTAAATTTTAAATCAAATGAAAAAAATACGATTCACATTTTTCTTATTTCATTTATTCTCATTTGTTTTTGCTCAGGATGTCAAAAGTGATACACTAAAACCTATTGAGATAAAAGAAATTATTGTTATTGGAAAGAAAAAACAGCTTTACGAAAAACAATCAAAACCACTAACCTCAATTGATGATTATTTGCAAAAATCTGCAAAAGTTGACATGATAAAACGTGGCGCTTATGCCTGGGAACCTATTATCAATTCCATGCCAACCGAACGAACATTGGTAACAATCGATGGAATGCGAATTTTTGGTGCTTGTACTGACAAAATGGATCCGATAACTTCGTATGTTGAAGTTTCTAATTTATCTGAAGCTACCATTTGTTCAGGTCAAGAAGGAGCTTGTTTTGGAAGCACAATTGGCGGTTCAATCGATTTAAAAAGGAATCGAAATAATTTTGGAACACAAAAATGGGGTTTCAATTTGAATTCAGGTTTTGAAACCAATAACCAACAAAAAATCATCGGAACTGCTATAAATTATGTGGATAGTTTGTTTTATGCAGACACTGATTTTATGTTACGTGATGCCGAAAATTACAAAGCTGGAAACAATAAAGAAGTTTTGTTTTCGCAATTCAAAAAAATTAATTTTTCAGTTACTTCAGGGTTTAAACTAAGTAAAAATAAATTAGTCGAAGGTTCTGTAATTTATGATAAAGCTACAGATGTTGGTTATCCTGCGTTACCAATGGATGTTTCTATTGCTGAGGCAATTATCACGTCCTTAAAATACGAATACGCACCATTAAATTCGATGGTAACTCATTGGGAAACCAAAGTATATTCCAATACGATTATGCACCGAATGGATGACACAAAACGTCCGTTTGTTCCTATTCACATGGATATGCCAGGTTGGAGTAAAACATATGGATATTATTCGAAAATTAAATCTAAATATGGAAGTCATAATTTGTTGCTAAATTTGAATTCGTTTTACAATAAATCACTGGCAGAAATGACAATGTATCCTGCAGATCCAAATGAAAATCTGATGTTTATGCTGACTTGGCCAGACGTGAGCACGTTTTATAACGGATTGTTTTTAGAAGATAATTATGCTTTAAATTGTCATTCTTCAATAAAATTTTCCGGATCTATAGGAAGTCATTCTAACAAAATTGAAAGTGAATTTGGATTAAATAGTTTACAAATTTTTTATCCAGAAATGAAAGCACAAAAAGAGCGATTCCTAAAAAGTTTTTCTTCCAATTATAATTCTTCAGAAAATGGTTTAGAATACGGATTTGGAGCTGCATATGGCGAAAGAGCACCTTCAGTAACCGAAGGATATGGGTTTTATTTATTCAATAGTTTTGAAAATTATGACAACATCGGAAATCCAAATTTAAAAAATGAAAAATCGTTAGAAGGAAATGTTTTTATTGGTTTGAAAAACGAAAAAAGAAGTGTGAAGATTTCGTCATCTTATTTTCATATATCTAATTATATTGTTGGAAAACCCGACGCAAGTTTGGTTCCAATGACAATTGGTGCAACAGGAGTAAAAATTTATACAGCACTAGATTATGCTACAATTTTCAACGTAAGTTTAACTTCTGAATTTCAACTTTCTAAACAGTTAAAATGGAATTCTCAATTAGTTTACAGCAACGGAAAAGATTTTGATAATGTTAATTTACCATTCATAAGTCCGTTAAGTTACTTGACGTCAATAGCTTTTTCAAAAGAAAAAATTTCATCAGAAATTGCGCTTCAAGGCAACGCAAAACATACTAATTTTAGTGCAATTTATGGGGAAGACAAAACACCAGATTATGCCATTGTCAATGTTAATTTCGGATACAAATTCAATATTAATAAAAGCAAATTAATCACAAAATTCGGGGTTGAAAATATTCTGGATACTTATTATTCTACTTATTCCGATTGGAATAATTTTCCGCGACAAGGAAGAAATTTCTTTCTCAATTTGAATTATAGTTTATAAAAAAAGGAACTCAATTTTGAGTTCCATTTTTTATTTAAAAAGAGATTTATTTTCCCAAATATTCCACAATTTTTGCATCACCATCTACAACCACTTTCATTAAACCGTGTTTACTAAGCCCTTTGCTGGCTGCATCCCATTTTTTGCCGCTTAAAGCCGATTTTTCTTTTAAATCGCCAATTGAAATTCCTTCGTTAGCTTTCAAAAGGGCAACAATCCATTTTTCATCTTCGGTTAGTTCTACTTGTTTTTTCTCAGGTCGCATTTGAGGGAAAAACAATACTTCCTGAATAGAAGCATTATTAGTCAAAAACATGATGAGTCTGTCCATACCAATTCCCATTCCAGATGTTGGAGGCATTCCGTATTCTAAGGCACGAAGAAAATCTTCATCAATAACACCATTGGCTTCATCATCCCCTTTTTCGGAAAGTTTCATTTGGTGTTCGAAACGTTCCCGCTGGTCTATCGGGTCGTTTAATTCAGAATATGCATTGGCAATTTCTTTACCACAAACCATCAATTCAAAACGTTCGGTTAAATCTGGATTGTCACGATGTGATTTACACAACGGAGACATTTCTTTCGGATAATCTGTAATAAAAGTCGGCTGAATGTAATTTCCTTCGCATTTGGCTCCAAAAATCTCATCAATCAATTTTCCTTTGCCCATCGTTTCATCTACATCAATTCCCATGCCTTTTGCAGCAGCAAATAATTCTGCTTCGCTTTTTCCAGAAATGTCAAAACCAGTAAAATCGATAATGGCTTGCGTCATAGTTACTCTTGCGTACGGTGCTTTGAAATTTATTTTATGTTCACCAAAAATCACTTCACTACTATCATTTACAGCAATAGCACAATGTTCT
Source organism: uncultured Flavobacterium sp. (assembly GCA_964292845.1). Taxonomy (GTDB): domain Bacteria; phylum Bacteroidota; class Bacteroidia; order Flavobacteriales; family Flavobacteriaceae; genus Flavobacterium. Next base: position 17,061 of record CAXYWC010000038.1, read on the forward strand.
AGTAAATTTTCAGCAAAAGTCATCATCCAGTTGTAGTCTTTGTAGGCTACATATATTTCCATAGCGGTAAATTCAGGATTGTGCGTTCTGTCCATTCCTTCGTTACGGAAATTTTTAGAAAACTCATATACGCCATCAAAACCACCTACGATTAATCTTTTTAAATATAATTCGTTAGCAATACGCATATACAAAGGCATATCTAAACTATTATGGTGCGTGATAAACGGACGAGCCGCTGCTCCACCAGCGATAGATTGCAAAACGGGAGTTTCTACTTCCATATAGCCACTTTCGTTAAAAAAGTTTCGCATGGCAGTAAATAATTTTGTTCTTTTTACAAAAACTTCTTTCACTTGCGGATTCACCACAAGATCTACATAACGCATTCTATATCGTAATTCAGGATCGTTAAACGCATCGTGAATATTGCCTTCTTCATCTGTTTTTGGCAATGGGAGCGGACGTAACGTTTTACTCAAAAAAGTAAAATTTTGTACTCGAATACATTTTGCACCAACTTGAGTGGTAAATAATTCGCCTTCTACACCAATAAAATCTCCTAAATCGGTCAATTTTTTAAAAATCTGATTGTACATCGTTTTGTCATCGCCTTCGCAAATTACATCACGGTTAAAGTACAATTGAATTCTGCCTTCACTATCTTGTAATTCAGCAAAAGAAGCTTTTCCTTGATCTCTCACACTCATCAAACGTCCAGCAAGAATCACCTTTTTACCTTCTTCAAAATTTTCGTTAACCTGTTTCGAAGTATGGTTTACAGGAAATAAATCTGCAGGATAAGGGTTAATTCCTAGTTGGCGCAAAGCGTCTAGTTTTTCTCTTCTAATGATTTCTTGTTCGGAAAGTTGCATGGGTAAATTTTTATTTAAGACTGCAAAGATAATAAAAGATTGCAGATTGTAGATTTCAGTTTTCAGATTTAGGAGCTATTTCCTGCTATTCGTTACAATCTTTTTGTTTTTAAAGGAAAAACAAAAAGGATTTCCACTACTATCAGGGCTATTATCAGCATTCAGTTCAAAATTGAACATTCGTTATTCAAAAAGCAATATCAAAAAACAATGTCAAAAATCAAAGTTTAACAAATCTGAAATCTGCAAACTGTCATCTGAAATCTGCAATCTTTTATTACCTTTGTTCCTCAAAACCTCAGTGCCTCCCAAAAAAATGAACAAAACCATACAACTCCAAGATTTAGGACACAAAGACTACAAAGAAACTTGGGATTATCAAGAACAATTATTTCAAGAAGTACTCGATATCAAAATCCAAAATAGGAGAGAGGAACGTCAAGACGAAACGCCAAATTATTTTTTGTTTGTCGAACATCCACATGTTTATACTTTAGGGAAAAGTGGTGATTTCTCTAATTTGCTTCTATCCGAAAAACAATTGGAAACAAAAGGAGCTACATTTTATAAAATAAACCGAGGAGGAGACATTACCTATCACGGACCAGGACAAATTGTAGGCTATCCGATTTTAGATTTAGAAAATTTCTTTACCGATATTCATAAATATTTGCGCTTTCTCGAAGAAGCCATAATTCTCACTTTAGCAGAATATAATATAATAGGTACAAGAAGTGAAGGTGAAACAGGAGTTTGGCTTGGTGTAGGAACTCCATTTGCACGAAAAATATGTGCTTTAGGAGTTCGCGCTTCTCGTTGGGTTACTATGCACGGATTTGCACTCAATGTAAATGCTGATTTGGGTTATTTTGATAATATTATTCCGTGTGGTATAAAAGGTAAAGCGGTTACGTCACTAAATGTAGAATTGGGTGTCGAAAAAGTAAATGAAGACGAAGTAAAAGAAAAAATCCTAAAACATTTTACAAAGTTATTCGAATGTACGATTGTTTAGGTAGTTTTTAAAGATCAAATTCTAATTGTTCCGGTAATAATCTAAAACTCATTCGGTGGTATTTTGTCACACCATATTTTCTAATAGCTTCTCGATGTTCTTTTGTGGGATATCCTTTGTTTTGTTTCCAATTATACATTGGAAATTCTTCATGAATTTTATTCATATACTCATCACGATACGTTTTTGCTAAAACCGATGCAGCGGCAATACTCCTATATTTAGAATCGCCTTTTACGATGCTAGTATTTGGAATTGAATGAAGAATTTCCATTTCCTTATCGGTAAACATTTTTCCAGAGCACTTTTTAAAGCTGTTTTTGGATAATAAAGGTCTATTTCCATCTACTATAATATACAAAGGAGTAGGATTTAACTGTAAAATGCACTCTTGCATTGCTTTTAGTGAAGCATTGAGGATATTTATTTCGTCAATAATTATGGGGTCAAGATGCACAACAGCAAAAGAAACGGCTACTTTTTCTAATATGGGTTTTAGTTTTGCTCTCGTTTTTTCAGATAATTGTTTGGAATCGTTTAATAATTTATGTTCAAAACCTTCGGGCAATATAATTGCTGCTGCCGTAACAGGACCAGCAAGGCAGCCACGACCCGCTTCGTCAGTGCCTGCTTCTAAAGATTTTGTTAAAAAAAAAGGAAGTAACATTAATTTAATTTTGACAAAAATATAATTTTTAACGCAACCTTTTGCATAATTATACATCTAATAGGTGTATTGCAATTACAATGTTAGTAAACCGCTTAAAATTTTTGTTGAAAATAAAAAGTAATATTCCGTCGTATTATTTGGTTATTTAAGAAATTATTAAGAAGTTTGCGGAATAACTAACTCAAATAAAAATAATATGAGATCAAAGTTCAAATGGATTTTTACGCTAATAGTAGCGTTAACAATGCAGTTTTCCTTTGCACAAGAGAAAATTGTAAAAGGTGTTGTGACTGATGCAAGTGGTGCAATGCCAGGAGTAAATGTCGTTGTAAAAGGAACCCAACGTGGTGTTTCGACAAGTTTCGATGGATCGTATGCCATCAAAGCAAGTGAAGGAGATGTTCTTGTTTTCTCATTCATGGGAATGAATGATGTTTCTAGAACAGTAGATGCTTCAGGTGTTATTAATGTTAAAATGCAAGATAACACAAAACAATTAGGAGAGGTTGTCGTTGTGGCTTTAGGTCAAAAAAAATCGACTAAGTCAGTTACCTATGCTGCTGAAACTTTAAAAGGAGAGACGTTAACTGAAGCTAGAGAGTCAAATCTTGTTAATGCTTTGGCTGGTAAAACTGCTGGGGTAAACGTAACTAGTTCTTCTGGTTCTGTTGGTTCTTCTTCTAGAATTGTATTAAGAGGTAATTCATCTATTACGGGAAACAATAACGCATTGTTTGTTGTTGATGGTGTGCCTTTTGATAATTCAACTTCTGGTTTTGCAGTTGGAAATGCTAATGCTGCTCAGGCTGGTTCAGGTGGAGGTAGAGATTTGCCTAATGGTGTAGCTTCTATTAATCCTGATGATATTGAGTCTGTTACAGTTTTGAAAGGACCTACAGCGGCTGCTTTGTATGGTCTTAGAGCTGCTCAAGGAGTTATTGTAATTACTACTAAAAAAGGAAAGAAAAACCAGTCTTTAGGAATTGCTATTAATTCAAATATTACTTTTTCTAATCCTTTAGTGTTGCCAAGTTTTCAAAATTCGTATGGACAATCTGGGGATTCGGCTAATGGTAATTTTTTCCACTTTACAGACGGTTCTGCTGGAACTACTGCAGATGGTACTGATGAAAGTTGGGGTTTGCCTTTAGATAGAGGTTTGTCTTTTGTACAATGGGATTCGTTTAAATATGGTGGAGCAGCGACTCCTTGGGTTTCTCATCCTGATAATGTAAAAGATTTCTTCGATACGGGTATATCACAAAGTAATAGTGTGTCTTTGTCTGGTGGTGGAGAAAATTCTAACTTTAGATTCTCTTTCGGGAATACTGATGAAAAGGGGATGGTGCCATTTACTGATTTCAAAAAATTTAATGTTTCAGCTGCTGGGGGATTGAATTTAGGAAAAAGTGTTACGGCTAATGTGAATGTGAGTTATTTTAAAGATAAAAGTAATAACTTGCCAACTGTAGGTTATAATGGAGAGAATGTGATGCAACAATTTATTTGGTCAGCACGTAATGTAAATTTTTCTGATTTAAGAGATTGGAGAAACTTTCCGTTGGCAACTGCTGGTGCAGCTAAAGGTTCTCCTCTAAACTGGAATACAGCGTTTCAAAACAATCCTTACTGGGTATTAGAAAATAATCGTAATACTTACGATAGAGATCGTATAGTAGGGAAATTTAATTTAGCATACAAGATTACGGATAAACTTTCTGTAACAGGAGGTGTTTCTACAGATGTATATAGTCAACTGGAGACTACTAGGCAAGCATTTGGTTCTGCTAATGCTCAATTTACTGCCCCTACTGCGGAGTTTGGATCGTACACAAATTTGCAAGGACGATACTCTGAGATTAATGCTGAGGCGATGTTTAATTATACAGCAAAACTTACTGAAAATATTGGTTTATCTTTGAATGCAGGGGTTAATAGAATGAATCGTGTTAGAACTTCATTGTATGGACAGGCTGAAAATTTAGAGGTGCCAGGTGTTTATAACTTGTCAAATATTAAAACAGGAACAACTCCAGTGTTTTCTAATAACTATAGAGAACAAAAAATTAATTCGGTGTTAGGATATGGTCAATTATCTTATAAAACTTGGTTTTATTTAGATTTTACAGCTAGAAATGATTGGTCAAGTTTATTAGCAAAAGGGAATAATTCATTCTTTTATCCGTCAGTATCAGGATCTGTAATTGTGTCTGATATATTTGATACTAAGAGTTTTGGTTTGGATTACTTCAAATTAAGAGGAGGTTGGTCTAAAGTAGGTAGTACAGGAGCATTGGCTGAATATAATATTAATGACGCTATTAATTTGACTCCTAATACAGTTGGTAGTTTAGCATCAGTTCCTGGAACTGAATTTAATAAAGGTTTAACTCCTGAATCAAATACAGGTATTGAATACGGATTAGAATTAAAAGCTTTAAAAGACAGAGTTAGATTTTCGGCTACTTATTATGATCAAAAAAATGAAAACTTATTGGTTCCTTTAAATGTTGCTCCTTCTTCAGGATTTAATTTTTCATGGCAAAATGCTGCATCTATGCGTAATAGAGGATATGAATTGCAATTAGGATTGACGCCTTTAAAATCTGAAAATTTCAGTTTTGATATTGATTTAAATTTTGCTAAAAACAAAAATGAAGTCTTGGATTTAGGTGGTGCCGATGCATTGACTTTAGGAGGGCAATGGGGGGTTACTTTGCAAGCTAGACCAGGTATGCCTTATGGTGTTTTAGTTGGTAGAGATTTTCAAAGAGATGCCGCTGGAAATGTAATATATGTAGCTGGTATTCCTCAGAGAGATAGTGCTCAAAAAGTATTGGGTAATATTGCTCCAGATTGGACAGGTGGTGCAAATTTCACTATCAAATACAAAAACATAGAACTTGGAGCTTTAATAGATGCTAAAGTAGGTGGTGACGTTCATTCTATGACTTATGCTTGGGGTAGATATGCTGGTACATTAGAAGAAACTATGATAGGTCGTGAAGGCGGTATTGTAGGGAATGGTGTAATGAGTGATGGTGCTGGAGGATATGTCCCAAATAATGTAGTAGTTTCTGCTGAAAAGTTTAATAAAGCGGCTTACGGAAATAATATTGAATCAAGTGCTATATTTGATGCAACTTTTGTAAAATTAAGACAAATGAATTTAGGTTTTTCATTTCCTAAAAGATTCTTAAAAGGAACATCAATCGATAATTTAAAATTATCTGTTGTAGGACGTAATTTGGCTATTTTATACAAAAAAGCACCACATATCGATCCAGAAACTGGTTTTAGTTCTGCAAACGGTGAACAAGGTCAAGAATTTGGTCAATTACCATCAGCAAGATCAATAGGGTTTAATGTGAGCCTTAAATTTTAATAATAAATAGTTTAAAGATGAAAAAAATATCAATATTTTTATTGGCAATAGGAGCAATGTTTGCTGTAAGTTGTGATCAAGGTTTTGAGGAGATGAATACAGATCCAAATAGACCTGCGGAAGTACCTGCCCATTTATTGTTAGCAAATACTATTCGTCAAACACAAAGTGCATTATATAATGTGCAACAAGGTGGTGACATGGGAATGTGTTGGGCACAACAATGGTCTAAAGTGCAGTATAATGATGAAGAACGTTATATTCCAAGACGTGGTGCGATTGATAACGTGTGGGCTGTATTATACTCTGGAGTTATCTATGATGCTAAAATTATGAAAGAGCTTGCGGTAAAAGAAGGTAATACAAATTTGCAGGCAGTATCCTTGATTGTTCAAGCAAATGCTTTTCAAATTTTAACTGATTTGTATGGTCCAGTGCCATTTGCAGAAGCGGGTGTGAAAGGAAATTTGAAACCTAAATATGATTCTCAAGAAGCTGTTTACGATGGTATTTTAGCGATGTTGACTGAAGCTGATGCATTACTTGCTAGCGGAACAGGTGTTGTTGTAGCAACTTCAGATTTAGTGTATGCTGGCGATACTGCTAAATGGAAAAAATTAGCAAATTCATTAAAACTGAAAGCTTTGATGAGAATTTCTGATAAGAGAAATGTAACTGCGCAATTGCAAGCCCTTGTGAATTCTGGTAATTTGATGACTTCTAATGCTGATAGTGCTAATATATTCAATTTAGCTGCAGCAGATGCTCAAAATCCATTCCGTGCTACTCTTGCTACTAGACTTGAATATAAAGTAAGTTCTGTTTTGGTATCTAATATGAGTACACTTTCAGATCCTAGATTAGGTGTTTTTGCTGATGTTGTTACAGGTACAACTAATTTTGTTGGTAATGTGCCAGGAACAGCTTCTCTTGATTACGCAGGAACTTCAGCTGTAGGTAGTTTTTATAATAATGCTACTTTGCCAGGGGTTATATTGTCTTATGCTCAAGTTGAATTATATTTGGCTGAGGCTGCAATCGAAGGAAAAATTGCAGGAGGTCTTCCTGTATCTCAAACTCATTTTCAAAATGGGGTTAAAGCTAATTTTGCTTTTAATGGTTTATCGGTGGCTGATGCAAATACCTATCTTACCGCTCCTAGTTTTGCATATACAGATGCAGCATCAGGTAGTCCAGTAATTGGTAATCAAATGTGGTTGGCATTATACGGTCAGGGGTTTGAAGCTTGGACAGAATGGAGAAGAACTAAATTTCCTGCTTTGACTCCAGTTGTTGGAGCTGATGTAGCTACTATTCCTTCTAGATTGTTTTATTCTACCGTTGAAGAAAGTGTAAATCAAGCAAATTTTTCTTCAGCTGTTGGTACTATTACGGGAGGTAATGAACTTACATCAAAAATTTGGTGGATGCTTTAATTTATTAATTATAAAAAAAATATTATGAAAAAAATTAAAATTTTATCGTTGCTAACTTTGTTAGGACTTGGTATTTTTTCTTGTACAGATTCGACAGACGAGCTAACAGGATTTGCAAATACAGGTGGTTTATTAAAGGATATAACTCCTTCGGTTACTTATGCTACAGGTAGTTTACCTACTGATATGTCAAACTCTTCATTTAAAGTTTTTCAAACAAATGAAAAAATTGTAAAAGTAGAAGTGTATAAGCAATATTATGGTACAGTTGCTGGATCGGTTGTAAAGTCTAATAAAGTTTTGTTTAAAACTTTTGTACCTACTTTGGAACAATATTCAGTTTTGAGTTATGATTATAATTATGCAGATTTAATAAATGGCTTAACATATAATGGTTCCGCATTGCCAGCAAGTGATGCTACTTTAGAAATTGGTAGTTATTGGAAAATGACATATGTTTCTCATTTAGCAAATGGTTTGGTTAATGAAAATGCAGAAGTTACAAAGGTAACAGTTGCTTGCGGTTCTTTTTTAGCAGGAAATTATATTATTAATTATACTTCCGGACCTAAAGTACACGTTGTTACTGATCTTGGAGGAGGAACTTACCAAATGATTTCAATGTTTGGATGGCCAACTTCAGGATATGTTGTTAAATTTACAGATCTTTGTGGCAATTTAACGTTGCTTGATGAGTGGAATTTTTCTAATCACATTAGTGGAGTAGGAGTTGTACAACCTAACGGCAATTTGAATTGGACTGGAGTAACTGTTGAAAACGTATACTCTAATCGTAATTACAATATGATTAAACAATAATAATAAACTGATAATTTATGAAAAGAAATAAAATAAGCGTTTTAGCTACTGTACTTGTAATAGGAAGTTTAGCTATCACATCTTGTGACAAAGACGACGCTACAGGAAATTCTGTTTTAACTGTTAATCAAGGAGTTACTGGTTCGGTCACTACTTTACCACCAGCTTTGACAGTGCCTCCTACCCCACCATTAGTTTTTGGTGCAACTCCTATCGTTGTTGATGAAGTAAATGAGAATGAATTTAATTTCACATTGACTCTTAGCGTACCACAACCAGTACCAGTTATTGTAAAAACTGTTCAAATTGCAGGAAATGCAGCTATGGGTGATGATTACGAAGTGGAAGATGTTGTTATTCCTGCTTATGCCACTTCAGCTACAGGAAAAATAAAAATCCTAAACGATGTTACTGTGGAAGGAGTAGAAACGGCTACATTGCAAATTAGTGATGTGTCTACTGCAAATGCAAAATTTCAGCCACAAACAGTGACCTTTACAATCAATAATTATTTGTCGGATACTTTAGAGATGTCTCTTAAATTTGATCATGCTTTTTCTATTTCAGGAACCGATTATACTTTATGTGATTTAGGTTACGATATGGATTTTTATGTGCTTGATGCAACTATGAACGATACGGGAAATTATACGGCTGCTGCATCTGGTTGTCCAGAAAAGTTAAAAATGAAGTTGGCTACTACTCCTGATGGGACTTACTATATTGTTTCTGACATCTTTGATGACGGAGGTATTTCTGGTCAATACCATGATCCTTTTGATATTCCTATCACTGCTGACTATCTTCGTGCAGGAGGAATTACTGCGGGTAGTTTTGTTCAAGATAACGTAAGTGGGCCATGGATAAACTCAACTGATGGTTCAGGTGGAGGAGTTGTTTGTGTAGTTAAAGTCTTAGGAGGAGTTTTCACAATCGAGAATACTGTTGCTGATGTTATAGCTTCTGGAAGAACTGCTAGTTTTAAAAACAAGATTAAAGCGGCAATTAGCGCAGCACGTGCTAATAACCACAAATAATTTTCTTTAAAAATAATTAAAGCCCACCTATTGGTGGGCTTTTTTTATGCATAATAATTGTGTA
>CAXYWC010000039.1:0-25754 GCA_964292845.1 uncultured Flavobacterium sp.
TGATGCCTATTTTCTGACTGCATAAATCAATTCGTCTTGAAATTCGTTGTTTTTAAAAATAGTTTTCTCAATCCGACTTTCTAGTACAAAACCTGATTTTTCCAATGCTTTTTGCGATCCTCTATTGTTTCCAAACGGTCTGGCATAAATACGAACGATATCAAAATGCTCAAATCCGTAAGGAACTATTTGCTTAATTGCTTCTGTTGCATACCCATTTCCCCAATGTGCTTCTCCTACAAAATAGCCTAATTCTGCGTTTTTAATCATAATATCGCTTTGCAAATGAAGACCAATACTTCCAATAGCTTCTTCGTTTAGATCGATGGCAAATACTCTTGTCGGGACTTCTTGTGAAGCCATTTCTATAAAGCTTTTTGCATTTTCTACGGGGAAACTATTAGTTAAAAACGACGCTACATTAGGGTTGTTAGCATATTTTACTAAATTTTCCGCATCCTCTATTTTCCAAGGGCGAAGTGTGATAGTCATAAATCTAAAATTTGATTGAAATGTAAATTTAACTAAAAATCAGCTTTCAATTTGTAAGGTTAAACTTATTTTTGATGTTTTTTGTAACAAATCACACTTTGTAAAGACTTACTTACAATTATTTTATGTATATGAAAAATCGATATCTTGTTTCTATAGCTTTTTTTGCCACTACAATTATGGCTTTAGGACAAGAAACGCCAAAGAAAGCAACAGAATTAGAAGCGGTAGCTATCACAAAATCTAAAAAAGCAGTTGAGCAAAAAGCTGATAGAACCATTTTTGATTTTGCTGCTCAAGCTCATCTAAATTCGGGTTCGGTGCTCGAAGGATTAAAAAAACTGCCAGGCTTAATTATTTCTGATGTTGCTGGAATGATGTATCAAGGAAAACAGCTAGACGTTTACATGGACGGGCGTCCTCTTAATATTTCATCAAACGAACTAAATGCTTATTTAGAAGGAATGCCTGCAAATGCGATAGAAAGAATAGAGGTAATTACTCAGCCAGGTGCCGAGTTTCCGGCTACTTCTGGGGGTGCTATTATTAATATTATTACCAGCAAAAAAGCTAAAAATTACTTGAGTGCAACGTACAGCTCGGGATTTAACGTTACATCTTACGACAAAGTGAGAACTCGATTTAATAACAGTTTATTGTTAAATGCTAAAAATAAATACTTTGGATGGCAATTAAATGTGGGGCAAAGTTACAGAGAAAGCGCTTTGTGGTCTACCATTACTAAGAAAGAGAATACTATTGTAACCAATTTATCTAGCACAAATTCCGATAGAACGAGCCGAAATTATTATGCAAAATCAGCCGTAAATTTTGATTTCAAAAATGACCGATTATTGCTTAATTACGATATTAATTATAATAAAGTTAGTGCCACTACACAAGGAGAGGGTTTTGGATTTACATCAAACGATGCGAGTAAAACAAAAATTACAAGGCAAGATGCTGTAGCGACTTATCAGAAAAGGTTTGAGGACAAAAATAAGAAGTTAGATTTTAAATTTAATTTTGCTCGAAACGAGAATGGATTCAATTTAGATTCTAGGATTTTTAATACTGCTGTTTTAGAAAATTCATCTTTACAGGATTATTTGAATTTTAAAATAGATTATTCCCAAGGACTTACTATTCTTGATAAAGGAAAATTTAGCATAGGAACTCTAATCGATGATTTGTCTTTTGAAACCCAAAGTTCTGGGATAATGAATTTAGATTATACCCGAAAAACTACGGCAGGGTATATAGAACTTCAATCAACATATAAAAAATTCGATTTTATTTTAGGCGGTCGAGCAGAAGATTACAACATTACAGGAAAAACAAATACAACTGATTTAATCCCGTTTAAACAATTTCGCTTTTTCCCAAATGCGAGTTTGCAGTACAATTTTGGACCACAAATATTTTTTAATGCAAATTATAATAAGAAAATTAGTTTGCCAAGTACTTCTTCTCTAAATCCTAACAACACAAATTATCAAAACCAAAACGTTAGTTACTCTGGAAATCCGCAGTTGCAACCAACTATTTTTGATAATTATGAAGTAAAAATTAGCGCTTTCGATTATGCTTTTCTAGGGTATAATGTAAGTATTGCAAAAAATCAAGTGGCTAATAGGGTTGTTTTAAATAATAATTTGGTTTCAAATATAAGTATTAATGTTTCAGAAGTAAAAATTCATAATTTTAACTTTGGATTTCCGTTGCCTTATATGTTATTTACGAAAGGACTCAAAGAAACCTTGAAATTTGATGTTAATCCAGATAAAATTAATTTTTTATACATTTATACAGGCTATCAAATCCACCAACTTCCTGATGCAGATACCAAAGGTTTTTGGATAATTAATTTGATGTCACAAATTCTTTTGCCAAAAGAAATTAAGTTTGTTACCAATTATAATTATACAACAACAGGCGGAAATTATTTTTACTATGTATCCACACAACCTTACGGACATAGTTTAGACATCAGCTTTTCGAAGAAATTACTGAAAGATCAATTGTCCGTTTCATTAAATTTCGATGATATGTTAAATACTAATAAGCAAGGATTTGCCCCAGTAGGAGCTCCTGTTTTACTAGAAAGTAAATACGATACACGCAGATTTGGTTTTACATTAAATTACAAAATACCTACTAAAAATAAATTAGCTAAAGAAGATTCAAATTTGTTAAATAAAGACAAAAAAGAAGATAATGGAATACTTACTAACTAAAGAAACCCGTCAGTTTTCACTAGCAGGTTGCTTTAGTTGTTTCAAAAATCAGATGAGTTTAATTAAATTAGCGTCTTCCTCGTCTTGATACTTTTACCGCTTTTACATGACCACGTTTGTTTTTATGAACTACCGTTGTGCCACGACGATTTTTAACAACTAGTGTCGAAGAACGTCTTCTTGGAAAATATACTTTTCTAGCCACAGTGACACGACGAACAGCTGTTCTATGGTAGTACACTCTATGAGGTGTACTTCTTTTATAAAAAACAGAATGACGATGCGCTTTCCAAGGTTTCCACCATTTTGGGTAAAATCCCCAACGGTGTGGTGAAGTCCAAACTACATATCTTGGAGAATAGAGAAAACGAACACTTGGCCAAAACCAAACATTAACAATCACTCTATCAATACTTATTTCGGGAGAATTGGGTCCTTTAGAATTCGATAATTTCTCATCTATTTCAAAAGGTTCTACAATAGTATTTTCGGCATATAATTCGGTATCGCCATCTATTTGCAGTGTTGCTTCTTCGTTTCCTGTTTTTTCGACACCTATGGTAGCGATATCTTGCTTTTCATTTTCACTCAAATACGTACTTAGAACAATTACATGAGTATCATTTTCTTTAATAGCATCAACGTTGATATAATCAATGTCGCCATCGTTGTTCAAATCGAGATTGTTTACATTGTTATTTTCCTCGTTAATCAGTTTTTCAAATTCTTCTAATGAATTCGATTTTTTAAAAACGGCTAGCGCCCCTTCTAAACTAAAATTGTCGCCAGTAAATTCTGGCGCATCATTTTCTTGAGCGAAACCTACTGTAATTCCTAGAAAGACAAATAGGAGAGTGGTTATTTTTTTCATAATTTTAAAAGTTTTATAAGTAAGACTATAAAGTTATAAAAAGGTTTAATAGAGGACACAAAAAAACCTGCAAGTTTTCACTCACAGGCTTTTCTTTTCGCTTTTGGCTATTTATTTTATCAGTTCGAAACTTCTTTTTACAAAAGCGGTTAGCTCTTCACCTTTTAATAAATTTTGAGACAATTTTGCCAAATCTAAAGCTTGTTTGACCAAGTTTTCTTGAGCTGATTTGTCTTTATTATTTAAAATGGAAGTCGCTAAATCAGAATTGGTATTGACCACTAAATTGTACATTTCCGGCATATGATTCATGCCAAACATACTGCCGCCGCCAGATTGACTCATTTCCTTCATTCTTCGCATAAATTCGGGTTGCGTGATGATAAACGGTGCCGCATTACTATCTAAAGCTTCCAGTTGTACAGAATAGGCTTTTGGTATAAAGGCTTCTAATGATGTTTTTAAGATTTCTTTTTCTTCATCAGATAATTTAGAAATGGCCGTTTCTTCTTTTTTAATTAAATTATCAATATGATCTGAATCGACACGAACAAAAGTTAAATCTTGATTATCGCCTTCGATTTTTTGAATTAAATGAGAAATAATTGGCGAATCTAATAACAAAACTTCGTATCCTTTGTCTTTGGCAATTTCAATATACGAATGTTGTGCTTCTTTGTTTCCGGCGTACAAAACAACTAGTTTTCCGTCTTTATTGGTTTGGTTTTCTTTTAATTTTTCTTTTATTTCCTCTAGAGTAAAATACGTATCATCAACTGTTGGATACAAAACAAAAGCCCCAGCTTTTTCATAAAATTTCTCTTCCGAAAGCATTCCGTATTCTAAAACAATTTTGATGTCGTTCCATTTTTGCTCGAAATCTTCACGATTTTCTGTGAATAAAGCTTTGAGTTTATCGGCAACTTTACGAGTAATATAGTTGGATATTTTCTTTACCGCACCATCAGCTTGCAGTCCTGAACGAGAAACATTTAACGGAATATCTGGCGAATCGACCACACCACGAAGCATCATTAAAAATTCAGGAACAATTCCTTCTACATTATCGGTTACATAAACCTGATTTTGGTACAACTGAATTTTGTCTTTCTGAATTTGCAAATCGGAACCCAATTTTGGAAAATACAAGATTCCAGTTAAGTTGAAAGGATAATCCACATTCAAGTGAATATGAAACAAAGGTTCTTCGAACTGCATTGGATACATTTCACGATAGAAACTTTTGTAATCGGCATCGGTCAAATCTGTTGGTTGTTTTGTCCAAGCAGGATTCGGATTGTTGATGATATTGTCTGTTTCAACAGTTTCGTTTACATAATCTTCGGGAGCCTCTTCGGGTTTAGGAAGTGTTTCTGTTCGTGTTCCAAATTTAATAGGAATAGGCATAAATTTGTTATACTTATTCAATAAGCCAGCAATTTTTGAATCGTCTAAAAACTCTAAAGAATCTTCGGCAATGTGAAGGATAATTTCTGTTCCACGAGTGGTTTTGTCAGCAGAATTTAAAGTAAACTCAGGACTTCCGTCGCAAGTCCAATGCGCAGCGGGTTCGTCTTTGTACGATTTTGTAATAATTTCTACTTTTTCGGCCACCATAAAAGCAGAATAAAAACCAAGTCCAAAATGACCAATAATTCCAGCATCTTTGGCAGAATCCTTGTATTTGTCTAGAAACTCTTCGGCGCCAGAAAATGCCACTTGGTTGATGTATTTTTCAACTTCGCTAGCCGTCATTCCCAAACCTTGATCAATGATGTGAATTTTTTTGGCTTCCTTATCAATTTTTACTTCAATAATAGGATTGCCATATTCTACTTTTGCTTCGCCAATACTGGTTAAGTGTTTTAGTTTTAATGTAGCATCGGTTCCGTTTGAAATCAGCTCACGCAAGAAAATCTCGTGATCGCTGTATAAAAATTTCTTGATTAAGGGAAAGATATTTTCTACCGAAACATTAATTTTTCCTGTTGTCATAGTATACGATTTTAAGTTTAAATTTTGATACCTTTGCGTAGTCAAAATAAATACCAAAAAAGTATAAAATGACAAATTGACGGAAATAGTAAAATTTTGGTTAAAAAAATCATAAAATTGGCATGGTAATTGGAGACTTGGCAACCATTAAAACAAACAAATTTTTAAAAAATGAAAAAAGTAGTAGTACTAGGGTTACTTATTTTACTGGCTTCTTGCAAAACACCAGCCCCAGCGGCTTCAGTGAGCGTTGATAGAAGAGCGCAGGTAGCCATTAAAGGAAATTGGACAATCGCATCGGTAACGTATGCAGGGTCAGATATGTTCAAAATCACCTCTTTTGAGGTAGCGGATTCAAAATGTTTCGAAGGCAGTACTTGGAAATTTATTTCTAATAACGACTCAGGCGAAATGGCTTTAACGCAAGCTAATTGTCCTAGTTTTAATTCTCCTATAAAATGGTATGTGAATAAAGACGGTCAGTTTGTACTAAAATTTTTAGCCGATGGTACCAAAGCAAGAAAGAAACTAGACGGCTACATTCTCAAAGTAGCCGATCAAACTATGGAATCATTCAAATTAATTGATAATGTGAATATTGGCGGAAAAATGACGAATATTGTTTATCAATTTAAAAAAGTAAAATAAAAATTTAGAACATGAAAAAATCAATTGTATATATACTCTCTTTATCGTTCCTTTTAGGGACACTGTTGTCAGGTTGCGAAGCGGCTAAAAACACAAACAATACGCAACGTGGTGCTGCTATTGGAGTAGTTGCAGGAGGAATTCTTGGAGCGGTAATAGGGAACAATGTTGGCGGTGGCGGAAACGGTGCTTTAGGAGCCGTTTTAGGTGGTGTTGTTGGTGGTGTTGCGGGTGGTGTTATTGGTAATAAAATGGACAAGCAAGCCAGAAAAATTAGCGAGACTTTACCAGGCGCTAAAGTAGAAAGAGTAGGGGAAGGAATTCGATTGGTTTTAGGTGAAAATGCAGTCCGTTTTGACACTAATAAATCGACACTAACCACTACCGCAAAAGCGAACTTAGACAAATTGGTAACTGTTTTTACAGAATATCCAGACACTAATATTCAAATATATGGCTATACGGATAGCTCTGGAGCCGATGAGTATAATTTGAAATTATCAGAGCAAAGAGCCGCTTCAGTAAAAAGTTATTTAGCTGGAAAAGGTTTGGTAAGTTCCCGTTTTAATACCTCTGGACTTGGCGAAGCAGAACCTATCGCTTCTAACGAAACGGCTGAAGGAAAATCTCAAAATCGCCGCGTGGAGTTTGCTATTGTAGCCAATGAAAAAATGGTAAACGATGCTAAAAATGAAGCTGGAAATTAATTAGAATTAGTTATAAACAAAAAAAGCTGTTTCGCGAGAAACAGCTTTTTTTTAATGTTCTATGACAAAAAAGATTATTTTTTTTGTGGTTTTGTGAGCTCTACTTTTTTAGCTTCTTCCTGAAGCGTTTCGTAGGTTATGAATCCTTTAGGCATAGGCGTTGGTTTGTAATTTTTTCTTTGATTCTCTTGGAAACGAACATTTTCATTATAATCTACAGGTGGAGGTGTTGCATATTGGTTGTAGGTTCTTGTGTCTCCTTCTCCCCAAACAGGGTCGTTCCCAAAGCGATGGTCTTGAAAATGCAATCTTTTTGCCATAATTCTGTATGAAAATGAGATAGATGAAGTTCCTCCGTTTTTTTCTTTTACAACAAATCCATCTTTACCAGGAATGACATACAATCCTTTAGAATCTCCTTCTTCTTGAAGGAAAACACTCATGGGGTGTTTTTCATCAATAAATACTGTTTCTAAAAATAAAGGGTCTAATTTTATTTCAACGGTACCATTGACTAATTTGCCTCTTCCAATATCTTCAAACCATACTTCTGGGGCTTCTGTAACATATAATAACTGATTTCCTTTGCTGGTGCCTACACTAGCAGATTTTGTACCATTGGCAATCACATGATTTCCATTAAAATAACCAGAGTAGTTGGCATTATTAGCTCTCCAACCTACTACAGCAACATCATTATTTCCAGTCATTATTCCTCCGCCAAAACCAATACCTACTACACCTAATCCAAACGCACTACCATTATAAGAGCCGATTACACCCATGCGTTGGTTACCACTTGCTATGGCATTATAACCGTAAACCCCTGCACCACCATTACTTGCTGCAGGTGTGCTACATACTCCATATACACCAGTTCTGGTGTTTGAAGTGTTTGTTCCGTTATAATTACCTAAAACTCCTGCACCTGCGCCACTACCTCCATAAACTCCTTGTACGGCAGAGAATGCGGTTGTGCTTGCGGCCATAATTTCTCCCCAAGTTCCTGACCCATTAAAAGAAGAATAACCGTTTAAGGCAAAAGTTGTTGTGGCATTTGCTACGCCACACAGTGCATCACCTGCATAAGGAGAAGCTGTAGCACCACCCCATACAAATTCTCCATCTGCTGGATTTACTCTTCCTCTAACAATATTGTTGGCAATAAATTGAAATGGTTGGTTAGTTGTTGTACCGATACTTCGCAAAGCTGTTGTAGCATTACCAGATGTGTACCAAGCATCTTTTACGGTTTCGTTAGATCTACGCATAATACCATTATTATCAACCATAATCATTGCATCGGTAGCATTTGTAGTTAGGGTTGAAGTACTAGATAAACCGCTAACTTGAACAGTTGCAGTATTTGGAGAAGTCCCGTCTGAAACATGTAGTTTAGAATTTGGTGTATTTGTACCTATTCCTACTTTTGATGAAACATCAGAAGAATTTCCTAACACAATTGCATTTGGTTGTGAAGTAGTAGCTTGATAACCCAATGCCGTTGAATATAAACCTGATGCATTTGCACTATTTCCTAATGCTAAAGATCCTGTACCAGAAGCTCTTGAACTTGCACCTAACGAAAATGATTGTGATGCACTTGCTCTTGCATCGTAACCAACAGCAAAAGAATCATCAGATGAAGATTGTGCCGAACGCCCTATTGCAAAAGCCGCATTTGCCGAAGTCGTGGCATTAGCTCCAATTGACATTGAGTCTGAACCTCCTGCAGTAGAGTTGGCTCCTCTTCCTATTGCAATCGAATTCGTTGCTCTAGGATGTGCACTTTCTCCAATACCTATAGAGTGCCAACCATCTGAAATCACATCTGGACCAAAAGCAAAGGACTCTGAACTATTTGCTTGTGCTCTAGGTCCAAAAACAAATGCATTAGAGGCATTTCCAGTTGCAGAAACTCCAAAAAATACAGAACCTCCTGGTTGTATTTCTCCAAATTTCGTTCCTCCTGCATATTGCTTAAAACTATGCCAACTATTGGTTCCTATATAATCTGTGCCTGTTACAGTGTTTCCTGTTAATAACCATCCTGAACCACTCCCGCTACTACCCGTATTAAAACGGATCCAATTTGCCCCACTCCAATAATAATATCCTGGTGTAACATCGTTAATTGTTGATGTGTTGTAAACAATTTCTGAAACAGTAGGTGTTAATACTGTTGCCGTAGTAGTATTTACTAAAGCTATTCTAGGAATTAACATACCTTCATTTGAGCTTAAAACATCTAATTGAGCATTTGGTGTTGTTGTTCCTATTCCAACTTGCGAAAAAAGCATGTTTATAGTTAATAAACATAGCATAATGATGTATTTTTTATAATTCATAATGTATAATTTAATAAAATTTCTTCAAAGGTAAAAAAAAAGCAACAACTTTTAACAAGACAAATGTTAAATTTATAATTTGCATTATATTATCGATAAAAAAAATATTTGCAGGTTCATGTTTTGAACAATGAATTTTTATGTCGAAATTTGTAACCAATAAAATAAAACAATGCTTCAAGTACAAAACATTTCTTTCGGATATACTGAAAAAACAATTATCCATGATATTGCTTTCCATGTAGAAAAAGGGCAAAACATTGCTATTATAGGCGAAAGTGGTTGTGGAAAAAGCACACTTCTCAAGCTAATATATGGTTTGTATGATTTAAACGGAGGACATATTTTTTGGAACGATAAAGAAATTTTAGGACCCAAATACAATCTTGTTCCAGGGATGCCATTTATAAAATATATGGCACAGGATTTCGATTTGAGTCCTTATGAAACCGTTTCTGAAAATATCGGAAAATTTTTATCTAATGCTTTTAATGCACTAAAAAAACTACGCATAGAAGAGTTGTTAGAAGTTGTTGAAATGACCGAATTTGCTAGGGTTAAAGTGAGTATGCTAAGTGGCGGTCAACAGCAGCGAGTAGCTCTAGCAAGAGCCTTGGCTTTAGAACCCGAAATATTACTGTTAGACGAACCGTTTAGTCATATTGATAATTTTAGAAAGAATGCGTTACGTCGTAATTTATTCGCGTATCTAAAATCAAAAGGGATCACTTGTTTGATAGCCACTCATGATAGTACCGATGCGCTCTCTTTTTCTGATGAAACGATTGTTTTGAAAGAAGGCAAAATTATAGACAAAGCACCTTCTGCTGATGTTTATATGTATCCAATGAATAAATATGTTGCCTCACTTTTTGGAGAAGTAAACGAATTAAAACTATCCCAATTAATTGCTGTTGATGGCGAAGATGAAGATGTTTTATTGTATCCACACCAATTAAAAGTATCAGAAAACGGCACTTTGATAGCTATTGTAAAACAATCCTTTTACAAAGGAAGTCGCTATTTAATTAAAGCTGTTTTTGATAGAAAAGTAATTTTCTTTGAACATGATTCCGCATTAAAGCTAAATGAGGAGGTAAAGTTAACCGTAGTTTAGTCGTGGGAAAAGAAGATCATCTTACAAGACAAATTAATCAGCTTGCATTTTTTCTACGAAAAATAGCAGAAAAGTTAACAGGAGCTAAAAACGGTAATGAACTCTCTGAAACAGTTTCTGTAGTCAATTTTAAATTAAACGAGCAATTAGGCTTCGATTTAGCGATTTTTGATGCTATTTCTGATGATGCTATTGTTGAATTTTTAATTAAAAGAGAGGGTTTTAATCATGCGAACATAGAACTATTTGCTGATATTTTAGTTGGAATTGATAATGATAAGTATGCCAAAAAAGCGCTGCTAATATACCATTATGTAAATCAAGTTACGGCAACTTTCTCTTTTGATAGAGATTTGAAAATTAAGAAATCAATAGAAGTTTTGCATAAAAAAAGAAAACCCTGAAAATATTTTTTTCAGGGTTTTGCATAATCTTATAATTTAGTTCTTCAAATATTTTTCTAAGAACTGATCTTGTTCCCAAAGCAAGTGCATAATGTTTTCTTTGGCAGCATAACCATGAGATTCTTTAGGTAAAATGAGCATTCTTGTTGTTGCGCCAAGACCTTTCAAAGCTTGAAAATAACGTTCTGTTTGTAGTGTAAAAGTACCAGGATTATTGTCGGCTTCACCATGAACAAGCAATAAAGGGGTTTTCATTTTTTCAGCATTCATAAACGGAGACATAGTGTTGTAAACGGCTGGATTTTCCCAATAATTACGTTGTTCGCTCTGAAATCCAAAGGGGGTTAATGTTCTATTGTATGCACCGCTTCGAGCAATTCCACAGGCAAATAAGTTGGAATGGGTAAGTAAATTTGCGGTCATAAAAGCACCATACGAATGTCCGCCAATGGCTACTTTTTTACGATTGATAAATCCTAAATTATCTACCGCATCAATAGCCGCTTCCGCATTTGAAACTAATTGCGGAATAAATGTGTCATTAGGTTCTGTTTTGCCTTCTCCAATAATTGGAAAAGCAGCATCGTCAAGAACTGCATATCCTTTTGTAACCCAATACACAAACGAACCATAATTTGGGAACGTAAATTCGTTAGGGTTTTTGTCATTTTGTCCTGCCGAATTTTTGTCTTTAAACTCAGCTGGATACGCCCATATTAGTAATGGTAATTTTTCTTTTTTACTATTTCGGTCATAATTCGCGGGTAAATATAATGTTCCAGACAATTCTACACCATCTTTTCTTTTGTATGTAATCACTTCTTTATACACATTTTTGATGCTTTCAAATGGATTTGCAAATTGGGTAATAGCCGTTAATTTTCCTTTGTTTTTTATATTTCTAAAATAATAATTGGGGTAATCATTTTTAGATTGTATCATGACCAAAACATCTCCTTTTTTAAAATCTTCAATAGATAATAAATCTTCTTTTTGGTTAGTTGATGTCGATTGGTATACTCTTTTTGATTGTAATGTTTTGATATTGAATTCGTCAATGAAAGGGAATTGCCCATTTTTTGTAAACCCATCTCCTAACAAGAAGGCATGGTCGTTTTCTAAAGCTAAAATTTTACGACCGTACTGATTTTTTATCGTCTCGAAATTCCCTGGATTGGCGTAAATATCTTGTGAATTTCTGTCCGAAATAACTTTTGGTGCTTCACTTGGATTTGAAGGATTTATCAAATAGGTTTTGGTGTTTCTTGTGTCATACCAGTCGTCGTAAGCAATGGCTATTTTGTCATTTCCCCAAATTATTCCTGCGAAACGTTGTGGTGTTTTTAGTAATGAAGTCGGATTAGATACAAATGGAGCCTCCCACAAGAAAATTTCGTCTCTAAAATCCACTTTTTTAGCTTGATCGCCTTCGTCAAGCGCTTCAATATAATAAAGCGTTGCAGGTTTGTCTGAACGCCAATTCATACTACGTTTTCCTTTACGAACAGACGAAAAACCTTTAGGCATAATTTCTGTTAGCGGTACTTCGTTTACTATTTTTATTTCCGTTCCAGATAAATCGTAGATACTCGTTTTTTGTGGAAAACGATTCAGTGGGACAATATATGAAAATGGTTTTTGAATGGTTGTTACCATAAGATAGTTCCCATCGGGAGAAAAACTTTCGCCAGAATACATGTCTGCGGATTTGTAAAGCGTGGTAGTTCCAGATAGGCTTATTTTGTATAATTCTGAAGTAACTAAATTTTCAAAATTGGTTTCATCTGTTTTGTTTTTTAGTAAATCTTGGAATGTACGGTTCGAAGAAACTTTTCCTTCGCTGGTAGAAACTATCGGTCCTTTTGGCAAATCTTTTTTAACATCTACAAGTGGTGCTCTGTTTTTGAGGAGCATTTTAACTAGAATAGCTTGTCCGTCTTGAAACCAAGTGAACGGGTTTCCAAGATTTGCATTTACAGTTGCTTCGGTTAGTTTTGTAGCTTTTGCTTTTGCAACATCAAGTAGCCATAACTCGACACCAGTAGCTGTCGTGTTTGAGAATGCAATTTTAGTTTCGTCCGGAGACCAAGAAAGATTGGTTAATTTTGGGTTTTGTGGCAAACCAGAAACTTGAATTTCAGTTTTGTCTTTTATTTTTCGAACTTTTAAATTGTTAATATATGTAATAGTACTCGAAATATTGGTTGTTGGATTAATACGTAAACCACCTAAACGCATTTCTTCTTGGTTTAAATCATCGAGTGTTTTGTAGGTATTACGGTAGGTAAGAAGCATCCATTCTTTTTTACTATCCATAAGAACCGATGGAGCTCGTTGGTAATCTGCTAGTGTAAGAATTTCTTTTGATGGTTTTTGATAACTTAGATTTTCTTGAGCCAAAGCCGTGAAGCTAAACCCAATGAATAGGAGTAAAGTGGTTGTTATTTTCATTTTTATCATTTTATTTTAACACTAAAGTAAAACAAACTGATAAGGTCTTATAACAATTAAGTCAAATTTAACGATTTTATATTTTTGAAATTTGCAAGATTAGTTTCATTTGTTCAAATAATTTGCTTGGAAAACATTAAATAATGCCAAAAATTAATAAAAATCCATACGCAAACAATAGCATTGCTACTATATTTTGAATTGATTTATACGTTGTTTTTTGTAATAATTTATTTCCAAAATACACACCTAAAAATGCGGATAGTGTCGCTAAAAGCACCAGTTTGTAATTAAGTGCAAGTTCGTGATTCATTATTTTAGAAAAATAAATACTTAATCTTGAAATATCGACCAAACAAGCAATAACAACTCCTGTAGCGATAAAGGATTCTTTGCTTAATCCAGAACGAATTAAGAACGCACTTCGCAGCGCCCCTTGATGGCCAGAAAGTCCGCCAAAAAAGCCACTAAGTACACCGCCAATAGACAAATATTTTTTGTCAAACTCTAAATTTTTGAGCTTTGGAATAAAATCGAACAAAGCAAAGAGGATTAATAACAGTCCGATGCTAAGTTTTAGAGGCATTATTTCAAATGTTTTTTCAGCAATAGTATATTGAAAATACGGTTGCATTTCTGTTAATAGTTTTAATAAATAAGCACCAAGAAAAGCAAAAACTAGCGCCGGAATTCCAAACTTAAAAACAACTTCTTTATGGGCTTTTTTTCCGAAGAGCAATAGTTTAAAAATATTGTTCATAAAATGAACCAAAGCCGTGAGCACAACAGCAATTTCTATTGAAAAAAACAATCCAAATACGGGTAAAAGAATTGTTCCTAGTCCAAAACCAGAAAATAACGTTAACCCCGATCCTAAAAGTGCTATAAGACAAATTACAAAATATTCCATTATTGATTTTTAAGGAGTTGCAAAGTAATAAAAAGAAATTTAATAACTAAAAATTGCCATATCAGAAAATTGTTATAACTTGTATTGATTTATTTTTGTGAAATCGTATTTTCGCAATTCTTTTTTTAATATAAATATAAAATATGTACCATTCTAAAATTTCGGGACTCGGCTATTATGTCCCAGACAATATAGTTACCAATGACGATTTAGCAAAAATTATCGATACAAACGACGAATGGATTCAGGAGCGAACTGGAATTCAGGAGCGTAGGCATATAGTAAAAGGGGAGGACACCACTACATCAATGGGAGTGAAAGCAGCGAAAATAGCTATCGAACGTTCAGGAATAACAAATGACGCTATCGATTTTATTGTTTTTGCCACCATTTCGCCCGATTATTATTTTCCAGGCCCAGGAGTAGCATTGCAAAAAGAGTTAGGATTAAGAACGATTGGTGCTTTAGATGTTAGAAATCAATGTTCGGGTTTTATATACGCACTTTCAGTTGCCGATCAGTATATTAAAACTGGAATGTATAAAAATATTTTGGTAGTAGCCTCTGAAGTACAATCGTTAGGATTGGACATGACCACTCGAGGGCGCAATGTATCGGTTATTTTTGGAGATGGGGCAGGAGCGGCTGTTTTAAGCAGAGAAGAAAATCCGGCGAAAGGAATTTTATCTACACATTTGCATTCGGAAGGAGAATATGCAAAAGAATTAGCCGTTTTGGCGCCAGGAATGGGCGGACGCTGGGTTTCGGATATTATTGCCGAAAATGATCCAAACGACGAAAGTTATTTCCCTTACATGAATGGACAATTTGTGTTTAAACACGCTGTAGTTCGTTTTGCTGAAGTAATTCATGAAGGATTGGAAGCTAATAATTTGCAGGTTTCAGATATTGATATGCTTATTCCGCATCAAGCCAATTTGCGTATTTCTCAATTCATACAGAAAAAATTTAATTTAACTGACGACCAAGTTTTTAATAACATTCAGAAGTATGGAAATACTACGGCAGCCTCTATTCCTATTGCTTTAACGGAAGCTTGGGAACAAGGAAAAATTAAAGAAGGGGATACTGTTGTTTTAGCTGCTTTTGGTTCAGGATTTACTTGGGCAAGTGCCATTATTAAATGGTAATTAGTTCTAATTTTTCATAAAAAAAGCTCCGAATTTATTCGGAGCTTTTTGTTTTTTATAATAACCCACCACTTCCTTGGGTTTCATTTTTGTCTCTTTGTTTTCTTTGTAATGCCTTGTTTTTGCTACTACCAAATTTGTAATTAAAACCAATGTAAATAGATTGGCTTTCCCATGTAAATTGTCCAACAGAAGGGTTTGGTTTGTCTCCTTCAAATTCAAACTTCATAGCATTAAAAATATCACTAGAACGAATACTTAGCGTTCCTTTTCCTTTCAAAACATTTAAACTTGCTCCTAAATCTGTTTTCCACATGGGTTTACGTGTAAATTGCAATCCAACATCTTGCCCTCTGTACATAGTAAACCATTGCAAACGGAAATCTTTAGTGAGTTTGAAACTATGATTCATACGCGCATTAAAGTTTGTTGCATCTACCTCGGTATATTCAAAGATATTTAAATTGTTTTCGATAGTGCCTTTTACTTTTTTGAAATAGGCATCTACTCCAAAATTCACACTCCACCATTTCATCAAATCTAAATTTCCAGACAATTCAACACCATAGGCATCGTTGTTGTCAAAATTCGAGTAGGATAATATTTGTTTTGTGGGGTCTGTGGGGTCTGTGTACACTACACGAGTTATTTCATCTTGAATTTTTCTATAAAACAAGCCTGAAGTTATGCTTCCTATTTTTGTTTTTCGGGTGTAATTTAATTCGAATGAATTGGTAAATTGAGGCACTAAAGTAGCGTTTCCAACCGATGTTATTGTTGGTGTACTCCACTCTCTAATGGGGTTTACTTGTCCAATACTAGGTCGGTCCACTCGCCTTGAATAATTAAAGTTGAATGAGTTGGTATCGCTAGGATTATAAGTAACAAATGCTGATGGATACACCGTTAGGATATCATCTTTAAAATGTTGATCTAAGGCGGTTGTTTTTTTGAAATTTGCATCTACATTGTATTGTTCTACACGAGCTCCCGCCTGAAGACTCCATTTCCCTAATTGTTTTCCGTAAGTTCCATAAGCAGATTGTATGCTTCTTTTGTAATCGAAGGCAGAATTATAAGTATTATTTACATTAAATGAATTGTCTGTCGATTCGATTCGACTTTCTACTCCTACTTCTAATTTTACGGTTTCCGATAACGGGTTGGTATAATCCAAGTTTACAATAGTATTTTTCCCTAAAGTTTCCACTTGATTTGTATAGGAACTGCTACTATAAGGGTTTTCGAAATACGCATTTTCGGGACTATCATCAATGCTATGATTGATTTCTAATTCGATAGTATGTCCTTCTTTTTTGAAATCGTGCTTATAATCTACATTATACGTTTGTGAACTATTTTTATTTTCGTTATTAAACAATTGAAGTGAATTTGGATTTAATCCAGTAAAATAAGTAACCTCGGTCGAGCCAAAGCCATCTCCTAAAAAACGACTCTGATTCGTATAAAAGGAAATGGTGTTTTTTTCGTTTAGATAATAATCCAATCCAATTTTTGCTAAATGGGAAGTGTTTTTGTTTCCAAACACGAAATCCTGATAGTTATTATTGTTGTTTTCATAATTTTTAATAAATCCTCCGTTGGCTTGCTTGCCATGATTGAAACCATAATTACCAAAAATATTGACTTTTCCTGTTTTATAATTCAAATCGAAAGACGAATTTACTTTTGGGGTTTTGGCAAATGTAACACCAGTATTTACACTTCCGTTGAAACCAATTTTTGCGTTTTTATTTAAAACGATATTAATAATACCGCTCATTCCTTCAGGATTATATTTAGCAGAAGGATTTGTAATTAATTCAATTTGTTTAATGGATGCCGATGGTATTTGTTGCAAAACCTGAGCCGAAGTCATATTGGTTGGTTTGCCATCAATTAAAATTTTTACATTCTCGTTGCCACGCAAGCTAATGGCATTGGTTTGAGGATCTACAGTTACCGATGGGATATTGTTCATGATTTCTCCAGCGGTAGCTCCAGCTGAGATTAAGTCTTTACCAATATTAATTACTTTTCGATCTATTTTTTGTTCAATAGTAGAATGCTCTTTTACAACAGATATTTCGCTTAATTCTGTAGCTTCCTCTTCAAGAATAATGGTTTTTAGGTTTATATTTTTTTCATTTGCACTTAGCGTAATTGTATGAGTATATTTTTTATATCCCATAAAAAGAATTTCAACAGAAAGCGTTTTTAGAGGTAAGTTGTTTACAGCAAAATTACCATTTTCTTTTGTAATGCCTCCAGAAACCACTTTGCCATCCTCTTTTATAGTAACCGTTGCATACGGAATAGCTTCGTTTGTTCGTTTATCTAAAATTTTGCCATAGACACTTCCGGGATTTGTAGTTTCAGGAATGGACGTTTGAGCCTGTAAATGCGTAAACGTAGCTAAAATACAAATGAGAAAAATTTTTAATTTCATGTTTTTTTAATTTGATTGTAATTGATATGAACTAGACTCCTAAAGTACTTTTCTGTTACATTTTTAAGATATGTTTAACACAATAATGCTACAAACAAGCTTGGATAACATGTAAAAAAACAAAAAACATATCACGACTTTTAGTATTACTTTTCGATTTTTTTTTGAGCAGCTTAATGTTTCACTATCCCACATCAGTCTTTTTTTGTATTTTTACCACGTAAGAAATAGCTATGATAGAAGAAAAGGTAATTTTGGTAAACAAACACGACGAGCAAATTGGGCTAATGCCAAAACTTGAAGCCCACGAAAAAGCGATTTTGCATCGTGCTTTTTCAGTTTTCGTCTTGAATAAGGATAACCAAATTATGTTGCAACAACGCGCACATCACAAATATCATTCTCCGTTATTATGGACAAACACTTGTTGTAGTCACCAGCGCGAAGGAGAAACAAATATTCAGGCAGGAACCCGTCGTTTGCAAGAAGAAATGGGTTTTGTAACTGAGTTGAAAGAATTATTTCATTTTATATACAAAGCGCCTTTTGATAACGGTCTTACCGAACATGAATTAGACCACGTGATGATAGGATATTATAATGAGGAACCAAAAACCAATCCAGATGAAGTAGAAACGTGGAAATGGATGGCGATTGAAGACGTAAAAGCAGACATCAAAAAAAATTCTGACATTTATACCATTTGGTTTAAAATAATATTCGACGAATTTTACCATTATCTAGAAGATCATAAATTATGAAATTTTAGAAATTAGGTTTCATAATCAAGAAATCTAAAATCTAAAATCTAAAATCTAAAATTGAATGAAAGTAACTGTAAGCAGAAAAGCCCACTTTAATGCAGCACATCGATTATATCGGAAGGATTGGACTGCCGAAAAAAATGATGCCGTTTTTGGAAAATGCAACAATCCTAATTTTCATGGACACAATTACGAACTTATAGTGAGTGTAACGGGAAGCATAAACCCAGAAACAGGCTATGTGATGGATATTAAAGAGTTAGCAACTATTATAGAGGAAGACGTAGCATCAAAATTTGATCACAAAAACTTAAATCTTGACGTGCCAGAATTTCAAGAATTAAATCCAACCGCCGAAAATATAGTCGTTGTTATTTGGAATAAAATCCGAAAAAGGATACCAACACAAATGGATTTAGAAGTCATACTATACGAAACACCACGCAATTTTGTAACCTATAAAGGATAATCATGGAAGGAATAAAAGTAGGAGATAAAATGCCTCTATTTGGGGCAAAAGACCAAGACGGAAACGATTTTTATATCCAATCTGTAGTACACAAAAAAATATTGGTTATTTATTTTTATCCAAAAGACGAAACACCAGGTTGTACCAAACAAGCCTGTTCGTTTAGAGACGAATATAAAGAGATAAAAGCAGCAGGAGCCGAAGTCATAGGAATTAGCGGAGATAGTGCAAAATCGCATAAGAAATTTGCTCAAAATCATCAATTGCCTTATATATTATTGTCAGACGATGACAAAAGTATTCGAAAACTCTTTGGAGTACCCAGTGCTATGCTAGGGTTAATTTCTGCTCGAGTAACTTATGTAGTCGATTTACAAGGAATCGTACAAATGGTTTATAATAATATGAATGCAGCCGAACACACTTCGAGAGCATTTGAAGCAATCAAAAAAATACAGAAAGAACATTCGTAAAAAAAATAAACTTCTTGAATTAAAACGGAAACACAATAATATTTCCAAAAGAAAACAACTAAGGATTTAGCTATTCATCAAGGCTATTCGGTTTATTTTTCGCACTTTTGCATTATAATATACAACTATGAACACAAATTGGTATCCACTTACATTCAATCCCATTCTAAAAGACAGAATTTGGGGCGGAACCAAAATAAAAGAATTACTCAATAAAGAAATATCGTCTCCAACAACAGGCGAAAGCTGGGAAATAGCAACCGTTTCAGGCGATGTAAGTATTGTGAAAAAAGGGGCGTTGCAAAGCAAATCGCTAAATGAGTTACTTCAATCCTATCCTCAAGAAATTTTAGGAACAAAGGTATATGCACAATACGGAAATCAATTTCCCTTATTGTTTAAATTCCTAGATGCCCACCAAGACCTTTCTATCCAGTTGCATCCCAACGATGAGTTAGCTAAAAAGCGCCACAATTCCTTCGGGAAAACCGAAATGTGGTATGTTATGCAAGCTGACACAGAAGCCGAAATTATAGTAGGATTCAAACAAAAATCCTCTCCAGAAGAATATTTGCAACATTTAGAAAGCAAAACATTAACTTCCATTTTACAAAAAATTAAAGTAAAGCAAGGCGATGTGTTTTTCCTCGAAACAGGAACCATTCACGCCATAGGATCAGGAATCGTTATTGCCGAAATACAGCAAACATCAGACATTACTTACCGGGTTTACGATTGGGATAGAGTAGATGCCAATGGAAAAGCACGAGAATTGCATATCGATTTAGCGCTTGAAGCTATTAATTACAACAAAGTACAAGCACAAAAGGAATATAGCAAAAATACCAATACAGCAAACGAAATTGTAACCTGCCCTTATTTTACAACAAATTATATTCCTCTTGATGGGAACATGAAATTTTTAGGAGATAAAACGACATTCAAGGTCATAATGTGCACCGATGGCGAATTTGATTTAGGATACGATACACATAAGGAAACCTTCAAAAAAGGAGATACTGTACTACTTCCAGCCATATTGAACGAATATAATTTGACAGGAAAAGCATCTCTTTTAGAAATTTACATTTCATAGTCCATATTATAAAGATTATGTGTACTTTTGCACCCGAATTAGAATAGTCAATAGAAATACTAAAATTTCAAAAAAACAATAAAAATGGCAAACGTTAAGAATTTAAAAAAAGACATCAACTACGTATTAGGAGATATTATTGAAGCAGTTTACTTGTACGAGATGACCACTTCAGGAAAACCAACAGATACTACAAACGCTTTAATTGATGAGGCTATAGCAGCTTTTGATGGTTTAATTGTAAAAGTAAACGCAAAAAACGTTGAAAACAAAAAAGCACATTTCAAACAAATCAATGTAGAATTGGAACAAGTTGCAAATCAAATGGTTGAAAAAATCAACGCATTATAGTTAAAAATAATTGCAAAAAAGTGCTAATTTATTTTGGAAATTAGAATTTCAGAATTATATTTGCATCAGAATTAAGCCGCCAGCGTAGCTCAGTTGGCTAGAGCAGCTGATTTGTAATCAGCAGGTCGTGGGTTCGAGTCCCTCCGCCGGCTCTTCTTGTAAAACCATCACATTTATGTGGTGGTTTTTTGTTTTTAAATAAATACTTAAAAATCAAGAGAATAGCAATATTAACAACTGAGCAATAAATATCCTGAAAATAGTAACCATAGGATACACCGTTGCGTACGCCCGATTGGGTATTTCAGAATCCAAGTATTTTGTACTAAAAGCCAAAGCTGCAGGGTCGGTATAAGCACCGCTCATTATTCCTACCAATTGATAAAAATTTAGTTTAAAGACAAAGCGACCCAATAAAACCAAAACAGTCAAAGGAATCAAGGTAATATAGCAACCATAGTAAATCCAAAGCCAGCCATTAAATTTGATGAAATTACTATAAAACGATTCTCCAGCGTGAATACCCACAGCGGCAAAAAACAAGCAAATACCCAGATCTTTCATAAAATGAATAGCACCACTGTTGATGTACGAATGGATAACGCCAATCCCTCCATAGCGGCTAATAAACAAGGCTGTCAAAAGTGGTCCAGCGGCAAATCCTAGTTTTAGCGGAACAGGTAACGAAGGGATAAAAATAGGAATAGAACCTACTATAATACCAATAATGAGTCCACCAAAAAGGGATAGAAAATCAGGTTCCAAAAGTCTTTTTTCGGAATTTCCAATAAATTTTTCAACTTCCAAAATAGCCTCTTCACTCCCCACAATTCTTATTTTGTCGCCATATTGCAGTACAAAATTGGGATGCGCTAACAATTGCAACCCAGAACGAAAAACACGTGTCACTTTCAAATTAAATTTATTGTACAAATCCAATTCTGCTAGTGTTTTGTGTGTTGCTGATTTTTCGGTCACAAAAATATTTTTGGTAACCACATCGTGCTCGGATTCAATAAACAAATCAGTCGAAATTTTCCCTACAAGTTCAATAAAAAGGTTAATTTTTTCGGGAGTTCCTACTACCATTAACACATCTTTTTCATGAATTTTGGTATCTAAAGAAGGAGAATACACCACTTGCGATCCACTATTTTTTAGTCGTGAAATAATAATGTCATGAATATTTAATTCTTTAAAAATTTCATAAATACTTTTTTCGAAAAACTTTTTGTTTGTAATTCGACATTTTTCGTGAATAATAGTAGTTTCATTGTCTTTAATTTCTTGGGTAATAGAAAGGCTTTCTTTTACTAAATCAATTTTCAGGATGGCTTTAGATAAAAGAATCATGATAATGATGCCAAAAACCCCTAAAGGATAAGTTATAGCATAGGCAATGGTAGGATCGCTAAACGTTTTAGCAGGAAATTTACTTTGTATTTCTTGTAATGTCGATTTTGCTGCCCCTAAACCAGGCGTGTTAGTTACAGAACCAGACATTAATCCTACGGCATTTTCAATGTCTATTTGGGTAAATAAATGAATAAAATAAGTAATAATACCTCCTAAAATAACGGTTCCAACAGCGAGAAAATTAAATAACAAACCATCTTTCTTGAAAGACGAAAAAAAGGAAGGCCCCACCTGTATCCCAATACCATATACAAAGAGGATTAATCCAAAATCCCGAACAAAAACTAAAATACTCTCATTCATTCTATAGCCATAGTGGCCTAAAAACAAACCTACAAACATAACTGCCGCCACGCCAAGAGAAATGCTCCCAATGCGGATTCTTCCTACAAAAAAACCTACGCTGATTGCAATTAATAAAACAATTAAAGATTGTGTAATATCGGGATTACTATTTGGAGAAAACAAGAGGTTAAACCAGTCGAACATGATGTTAAAATTTAGAAATAATTCTGACTGTAAAAGTAATCATTAATAGTTTGTTTAACATGATATTTGTCATAACAATCTTTGCGAAGCATTGAAAACAAAGAAAACGTTTTCGTAGATTTATTTTTTTTATGATAATTATCAGGTTTTCCTATAGCCGATATTTTTAAATTTGAGTAGAATTAATAACAAGAAAAAATCTAAATTAAGCGCAATGAAAAACATTAAAATTATCCAAGAATTACACAATTTAGGCATTACAGGATATCACGAAGTGGTGTATAACCCATCTTATGAAGAATTGTATGAAGCCGAAGTTTCTCATAGAAGAAAAGGATATGAAAAAGGAGCATTGACCGATACGGGTGCTGTGGCTGTAAAAACTGGAATTTTTACAGGACGCTCTCCTAAAGACCGATATATTGTGAAAGATGATATTACTAAAGATACCATATATTGGGACGATAAAGTCAATTTTCCAACCACGATTGAAGTTTGGAATGATTTGAAAGCCATCGTTCTAGAACAACTTTCTACTTCTCCAAAATTATATGTAGTCGATGCTTTTTGTGGGACTAATAGCGATACAAGATTAAAAGTTCGTTTTGTAATGGAAGTAGCTTGGCAGGCGCATTTTGTTACTAATATGTTTATCAGACCTTCTATTTATGAGTTGCAAAACTTTGGCGAACCCGATTTTGTTGTAATGAATGGATCAAAAGCAACTAATCCAAACTGGAAAGAGCACGGACTAAATTCTGAAAATTTCGTACTATTTAATCTTACCGAGAAAGTTCAAATTATAGGAGGAACTTGGTATGGTGGCGAAATGAAAAAAGGAATGTTTTCTATGATGAATTATTACCTTCCGCTCAAAGGAATGGCATCTATGCACTGCTCTGCAAATGTAGGAGAAAAAGGAGATGTGGCCGTATTTTTTGGACTTTCAGGAACAGGTAAAACCACCTTGTCTGCAGATCCTAAACGCTACTTGATAGGCGATGATGAGCATGGTTGGGACAATAATGGGGTGTTTAATTTTGAAGGAGGTTGCTATGCCAAAGTAATTGACTTGACTGAAGAAAACGAGCCAGACATTTGGAGAGCAATAAAAAGAGATGCGTTATTAGAAAATGTTATTGTTGACGAATATGGCGAAATTGATTATTTTGATCATTCTATAACCGAAAATTCTAGGGTTTCTTATCCAATTTATAATATTAATAAAATTGTATTGCCTTCAAAAGCAGGTCATGCAAGCAAAATAATCTATCTTTCAGCCGATGCCTTTGGCGTATTGCCTCCCGTTTCAATTTTAAACGACGATCAAGCACAATACCACTTCCTTTGTGGCTATACGTCTAAATTGGCAGGAACCGAAAGAGGAATTACAGAACCACAACCTTCATTTTCTCCAGCTTTTGGCGAAGCCTTCTTAACATTACACCCTACAATGTATTCTAAAACATTGATTGGAAAAATGAAAGAACATGGAGCCAAAGCGTATCTCGTAAACACAGGCTGGAACGGAACAGGGAAACGAATTTCTCTAAAAAACACCAGAGCCATTATCGATGCTATTATTAGTAGTGAAATTGATACCGTGGAAACCGCTAGTATTCCTTTCTTGAATTTAACAATTCCAACCGCATTATCTAATGTAAGCGAAGGAATTTTAGATCCTAGAAACACTTATGCTGAGGTTGTTTTGTGGGAAAGTAAAGCTAAAGATTTAGCTTCTCGCTACATCAAAAACTTCGAACAATATACTAATACCGAGGAAGGAAAACGATTGGTTAGTGCTGGACCAACATTATAATTTTTTTTGAGAGTTGAGTTTTTTTAATAGCTGTTGGTATCGTTTTTTCATAAAAATGATGCCAACAGTTTTTTATAGAATGGTTTTGGTGAACTACTCTTTATTATTTAACCACTGATTACAACTTTTTTTTTGAAATAACCAATGACTAAAATATTTTCAGGCTGTTATTTGGAAGTGTTTTTAAATAGGGACGATTTTCGATTGTTTACTATAATCTGTATTTCTTCTGCTTTTTGAGTGCCAATTAGGAGTTTGTTTCCGTTTTTAAATTCGAGTTGCAACCCCATATTTCCAGACACATTATACGCTCCCATCCGAATTCCCCATCCTCCATAATCCAATATGGGATTGTATTTTTTGATGAAAGCATTCTCCATCTTTTCCCAAGAGTAGAATTTTTTTGCCAGTAGCAGCGGAAAAAAGCTAACATAAATACCCTCTTCTGCAATTTTAGTTTCTAATTTGATAAACCAAAATAGCAACACTACTAGCGCCATAATGGTTAAAGGAAATAGCATTGTTGTTGAATTCATATTTCCATAATCGTGCCATAGTACTGTTTTTAAAAATAGAAACCCTGTTATTGCTGTTAGTAATAGCCACAACCACCATTGTCTAAATTGTTGTTTTTCTTGGAATAAAATTGTAGATTTCATTTTACTATTTGGTTTTAAATTTTTCAGTAAGATAAAAAAAAATCCCAATCATTCGATTAGGATTTTTCTATAAGTAAGTACTATAAATTTAGTGTTGATAAAACGTTTATTTTACTTTGTTAAGTATGGCTTTGAAAGCTACTGGGTGATTCATAGCTAAATCGGCAAGAACTTTACGGTTCAATTCGATATCATGCTTTTTCAATTTTCCCATAAATTGTGAATAAGACATTCCTTCTAATCTAGCTCCAGCGTTAATACGTTGAATCCATAAAGCACGGAAATTTCTCTTATTTACTTTTCTGTCACGGTAAGCGTAGCACATTGCTTTCTCAACCGCATTTTTCGCAACTGTCCAAACGTTTTTACGACGACCAAAGAAACCTTTGGCTTGCTTCATTATCTTTTTTCTTCTTGCTCTTTTAGCAACTGAATTTA
>CAXYWC010000040.1:0-25670 GCA_964292845.1 uncultured Flavobacterium sp.
AGCACGCCGCCTGCGCCTACACTTGGGCCTGATGGGGTAAACGTATAATTGAACGCTGCGTTATAATTGGCAACAACACTCGTAGCGTCTGCTGTACATGTTGCTGGGGTTTGAATAGTAATGATTGGAACTGCTGGGGTTGTCAGCATTGCTGCATTACTAAACGATGCTGATCCTGCTGAAGCACAACTACCGTTGCTTGCCGTTACCGTATAGCTAGTCGCTAGTGTCATTCCTGTCACTAAACCGCCTGCGCCTACACTTGGGCCTGATGGGGTAAATGTATAAAGCAACGCTGCGTTATAATTGCTAATCGTAGTAGCGCCATTTGACGTACAAGTCGGGGGGGTTGGATTAATTGTTGGAACCACTGGTGTTACAAGCATTACTGCATTAATAAATGGTGCTGATGCTACCGAAGTACAACTGCCATTGCCTGCTGTTACCGTATAGCTGGTGCCTGCTGTCATTCCTGTTAGCACGCCGCCTGCGCCTACACTTGGGCCTGATGGGGTAAACGTATAATTGAACGTTGCGTTATAATTGGTAACAACACTCGTAGCGTCTGTTGTACATGTTGCTGGGGTTTGAGTGGCTATTGTTGGAGCTACTGGTGCTGGATTTATAGTCACTGTTGCTAAACTTACATCATTGCTACAAGGTGCTGCGCCTACAAGAGTATAAGCAAACGTACTTGTTGTAGCACCTAATGCTGGCGTATATGTACCTGCAACGGCATTAAAAGTACCGCCTGTTCCTGTTATTTGTGTCCAAGTTCCGCCTGCTTGCTCTCCTGCAATTAATGAGGCTAAAACTATTGGAGTTGTATCAGAATCACAAGCACTTGTGGTTCCATCTACTCCTGCATTTGGCTGTTCATTAATGACAACTGTTGTTGTAGCAGTTACGGGAGAACATCCTGGCGCTGCTGGCGCAATAGTATAAGTAACTGTGTACGTTCCTGCTGTACTGGTACTAGGAGTGATTGCTCCTGTGGTTCCATTGATACTCAATCCTGCTGTAGCACTATAGCTGCCACCCGCAAAAACACCTGTACCTGTTAACGTAACGTTTTGCGCAACAGCCGTGGAATTACAAAATGGGGTTCCGTAGCCTATTGTTGCCGTTGGTGGATTGCAATTTGTGGCAATACAACTTTGGGTATTGGCAGAAAAACAGGTTCCTACACCTCCTGTCGGAGTCAAAGTAATAACTACTGTATCGCCAGGAGTTAATCCTGTTACCGTATACGTTAAGACATTACCAATAGCCCCAACATTAACCACTGGGTTAGCTCCTATTTGGTAACTCACAATATAATCTGTGGCACCTGAAACAGCTGCCCAAGTAAATTCAACAGTAGATGTAGTAGAAGCACCGCAATTTATTGTGGGTGTCAATACTGGATTAATGGTAACTGTTGTACTTGCATGGTACGCTGGACAAGTTGCTGATGCCGCAATATCATAATGTACAGTATATGTAATTCCTGTCGTACTTGTACTAGGTGTTATAGCTCCAGTACCCGAATCTAATGTTAATCCTACTGGGGTAGAAGTATAAATTCCACTTGGAGTTAAACCTACAGGAATAACCGGCTGTGTACTAGTTATACTGTTGCAATAGGTTGAGTTGGCATACGAAAACGTTCCTGAAGGACTTGTGGTGGCATTTAATGTAAAAAATCTTTCTTTAAGACAACCATTTACATTCTGATCTTCAGAAACTACCCAAATTTGCTCTCCTGCTCCTGCACTAGAATAAGCTGCTAAACTAGCTGGCGAAATAACAGGACCTGTAGCGCTACCCACATGATAGGTAAATATATAATCTCCTACTGGAGCACCATTGAGCATATAGGCATTTTGATTGATATTGAATGTATATGGCCCTGAACCTGTGGCGCAAATTGTAATGTTTTGAGGGTCAAGACTACTTACAACAGCAAAATTGACAATGATATCGTCTTTAGCAATAAGACAACCTGCTGCATTATAAACGCTCAATTCATAGGTTCCATTTGCAGTAATAGTCAAGTTTGGAGCAGTTGCAGTAGGAATTAAAACCCCGTTAAATGTCCAAACAAAAGTATTGGTACCTGCAGCAACACCTGAATAAATTACTGTTGGTCCCTCACAACCAATAACCGAAGTTGCTCCTGAAATATCCGTTAAAACCATTGGAGGTATTGAAAAGTTTTTTAAAAAAACGGCCGAATCCCAAAGATTGTCTGAAGCGTTACCAATAGCCAACTTAATATGATACGTTTGTCCACAAATTAACGTGGCACTTGCACTTAAATCTCTCGTAAAACCATCGTATTGCGTTGTATATGCTGGATTCCACGCAGTAGGATTGACTCCAATGGCTGAATTATTGTAATAATAAGTACAATTTGTACAGGCGCCTGAATTATTAAGCCCATTATTAACAGTATTAATTGAAATAGGTGTCGTAGTAGAAGGCACTATGGCAATATTTGCGGCACCTCCTGAGAAAGCTCCCGCAATCCCAGGTCCGCTTAAGAAAAAACCAAAACTATCATTTATACTGTTGACGTATTCTGGATATTCTTCTGATGCAAAAACAAAATCGAAATGCAAGGTGGGTCCTGTAGCCACAAAATCGAATTCAACAACAGCCACATTTTGAATTGCTTGTCCTGACAGCAAAGCTAAATCGGCATCGCCTGCTGTGGGTGTTGCAGTTGCAATCGATTTGTTTGCAACATTATTAGGACCTAACGCTACTGTTGCATTTCCAGTTGCTAAAACCAGCCCCATATCTAATCCTAGATTTGTTGGGTTAAAATTTGTAGAAAACTTAGCTACCTGATCTCGTATCAAAAGAGCATTAGCTGCCGAGCCGTTAAACTTAATATTAGTAGGAATTACTCCTTGTCCCACTAAGGCATTTTGAACTAATTGTGCTGGAGTTTGAGTAGTATTATCAATTATTAATTGTGCTTGAGTTGCAAACCCAAATAACAACACAATGGATAAGTAAATTTTTTTCATACGAATGTATAACAAAAGTTAATAAAACAATAATTCTTCAAATATAAACTATACAAAGCATATAGTTTATTATTTTTGTGAAAAATCGACAAAATGAAACTAATTACGATAAAAGACACCTCCAATCCAACAATATTAAAATTTGAGTTTTCCTATTTTATTACTCCAAACCAAAGTTTTGAATACAAAAATATTGACGAAGCTGCAGAATCTCCTTTAGCACAACAATTATTCTATTTGCCCTTTGTAAAAACAGTTTACCTCTCTGGGAATTTTGTTGCCATAGAAAAATATAACATTGTAGAATGGGATGATGTAAAACACGCTGTAGCAGAACAAATGGAAGCTTTTGTAAGCAATGGTGGCGAAGTAATAAAACAAACGGAAACTTCGAAAAAAATAGCCGTTACAGTATATGCTGAAAGCACACCGAACCCAGCGGTAATGAAATTTGTGGCCAGCAAAAAACTCACAAAAACAATTGTAGAATGCAAAAACATTGACGAAACTTTTGCTTCGCCTTTAGCTAAAGAATTATTCCAATTCCCATTTGTAAAGGAAATTTTTATTGACGAAAATTACATTTCGATTACAAAATACGCAGTGGCAGAATGGCAAGAAATTACTTTAGAACTACGCACTTTCATCAAAGAATTTATCGAAAACGGCAATATTGCTGTCGATGAAACTAAAACAGTGGCAAGTCCAAATCAAGAAAAACAAGAAATTGCAAATTTTGACAATTTAGATACAACTTCACAAAAAATAATCAATATTATAGAAGAATACATTCGCCCTGCAGTTGCTGCCGATGGCGGAAATATTCTTTTTGATTCCTATTCTGATGCCGAAAAAAGAGTAAAAGTGGTTTTACAAGGCGCTT
This sequence comes from uncultured Flavobacterium sp., assembly GCA_964292845.1. GTDB lineage: Bacteria > Bacteroidota > Bacteroidia > Flavobacteriales > Flavobacteriaceae > Flavobacterium. Next base: position 3,901 of record CAXYWC010000040.1, read on the forward strand.
GTAGTGGCTGTCCATCATCAACTTTTACACTCAAAAACGGGATAGAAAGCATGCTTAAAGACATGCTCAAAGAACCTGAATTGGTTGTTGAAGCGATTAACGGATAAAACTTTTAACATCTAAAAAAACGCTATTCGAATTTAAATTTGAATAGCGTTTTTTTGTAACTGCGATTTATTTCTTTATTTTTTCTTCCCAAAAATACCGTTTAGCAAATCGCCTGCTGCATTTTTAATATCGTCTCTTTTAGGGTCTTTTGTTTTGGTTGTGTCGGCAGGATTTTTCTTGCCTCCACCTAATATATTCCCCAATGCAGAAGTGCCTTGCCCTAGCAATTTATCTTTTTGTAATTTTACAATTTGTGAAGCTAAATTAGTTGAAGCTTGCTTCATATCAGTACTTACTTTTGGACTTGCAAAATTCCCTGTTACCAAAGCTGTAATAGGAATACTCTCTATTTTTGCAGCATCGGCAGGAGTAAGTCTGGTTAATAATTTGGTTACTTCGGCTCCTAAATATTTAGCAGGAACATTCATTTTTATATTGTAATTCATGCTTTGGTCAAAACCATGTGCTCCTCCAATTTCGGCATTAATATCTTGGTATTTTATGGTAAATGGTTTCACTGTTACTTTTCCGTTTTGGAACGAAATTGCCGCTTTTAGATCGTTTAAATTTAATTTATTAACATCTAAAAATTTAATCTGCGAACCTAATGCTGATAATAGTTGCGAATTGTTAGCATTAACTGTTGTTGCAAATAATTGCCCTAGCAAATCGCCTGAAATAGTTTTCAAATCGGGAGTCATTTCGGTAGCATCTAAATTTCCAGAAAGCTTAATAACCGAACTCAATTTTCCGTCAATAACTCCAGCAATAGGGGCTATTTTTTTCAACATATCGAGCTGTGTAAAGGACTTTGCAATATCTACTTTACTCAAATCTAAATTCATATTGAATGTTGGTATTTTTGCTTTTGTTGAAACGACTCCATTCATCCCTATTTGTCCGTCGAAAATATTGGTTTTCAAATTTTGTAACGTTACCGCTTCATCTCGAATAATCATCGTTCCGGAAACTGCTTTTAGTGTCAAATTATCGTAAACAACTGTATTGGCTTTTGCCGAAATTTTACAGTCCAAAAAGTTAGGGATTTTTACCGCTTCTTTTGTTGTTTTCGATTCTGCTTTAGGTTTCGAACTTGTTTTTTCAGTTGTAGCAACGGGTGTTGGCGCCATAAAATCGGAAACAAGAAAGTTAGTCGAATTCATATTAAAATTTCCTTTCAGAATTTGTTTTTTGAATAAAAATCCATAAAAATTATCTAACGTTCCCGTAAGTTGCATATCGGATTTTCCAGTTTTTAAATCCAGTTCATTTAGTTTGATTTGACTTGGATTAAAACTCACACTTGCTTTGTTTATTTGCACTGGTTTTGCCATACCTTCTCCAGCATAGTTAAACCCTGTCAAAGTCATATTACCTGCATTTTGTATGTTTTGATACTGACTGGTTTCTACCGATTTCATATCAAATTTAGTGGTTACATCGGCTTTAAGAATCCCCGAAAGTGGCGTATCGAGTTTTACAGGATAGGCTTTTGTGAAATTTCCTAAATTGATAGTTCCTTTCAGCGCAGCATCTACCAGCGCATTGGTGGCAATATTTTTCACACTGGCTTTGGCACTAAAAACGTCTTGATCAATCTGAAACGAAAGCTTGTCTAAATTAACATACGAATCGTTCATGATGCCCGTTTCATTAATCATTTTAACATCGATATTGATATTTTTGACCGATTTTGGCAAGTCTGGATATTGAAACGAAGCGTTGTTAGACGCTATTCCAATATTGAATTTTGGAACTGTCGTGTCTGATAATTTTCCGTTTACTTTTCCGTTTACAGTAAAATCGCCTGTTGTTTTTACGGTATTCAAGTTGCCCGCATAAGCTGCTGGAACAAGCCCTAAGAAATTTTTAAACGATGATGTTGGTGTTTTGAAGCTCAAATCGTACGCTTGTCCGTCGGCTAACATTTGTATAAATCCGTTAAATTCTAGTGGCAACTCGTTTATTTTGGCTTTATTTTCTTTGAAGGTGTACTTGCTTTTGCCTAAATCAATTCCTAAAACAGCATCGAGGGTGAGGGAAACATTTTTCATGTAACTCATTCTATCCATATCTAGGGATATTTTAGCCGTCGATTGGGTTTTCAAATCCAAAACATCGGAAGCGAAATTACCTTCTCCTTCGTGGTTCAAGCTATCGATAACCATTTTAATTTTGGAGCTTTCATCGTAATATTTGAATCTGAAATTTTCGACTGAATACTTCTGAATATTCATAGCAAAAGGTTTGCTTTTAGACTCATCGGCCTTTTTAGCGTCTTTTATAGCAATGTCAAAATTGCCAATTCCGTCTTTGTTAAAAAGAATATTGGCTTTTCCGTTTTTAATAGAAATGGCTTGTAATGTCATGGGGTCGCCTTCGCCTTTAAACAATTCTTTGATAGACATTTGAAGGTTTAGCTCTTCAAAAGCCACTAAGGTATCGCCTTCAAAAGGGGCTTTGTTTATAATGAGTAATTTTTCGATTCCTACGCTGGCTTGCGGAAAATTTTTAAACAAACTCAAACTAGCATCGGCAAAAGTAACTTTGGCGACAACATTCTCATTAATAGCTTGTTCTATTTTTGCTTTGATTTGATCTTTAAAAAAGATTGGGATTGCTGCAAGAGACCCTATAATTACTACTAAAAAAACACCTATTCCTATAAAAATTTTCTTTTTCATGTGGTTTGAATTTAATTCTAATTTCTAGAAAGCAAAAACCTTGCCTTAGTTTACGTGGTACAAAAATAAGATTTAGTTTAGTGTGGTACACGTTTTTAGAAAAAAAACTTATTTTTTTATACCGATATGAATTTCCTGCCATCGGGATATTTAATACCTTTGAATTCTTCAAAAAATGACGTTTATGAAATCTGAAAAAGAAAAAATGCTGGCTGGCGAAAATTATTTTTCGAACGACAAAGAACTGTCTTTAGAAAGAACCAAAGCTAAAAAATTATTGCAGAAACTAAATGTTACGGAATATTTGATGAACGGGAATTCACGCCAAACTTTGCGGGAATTATTACCCAATGCAAGTAAAAAAATATATGTAGAACCTCCTTTTCATTGCGATTATGGCTACAACCTTTTTTTGGGCGAAAATGTGTATTTCAACGTGAATTGTGTGATTCTGGATGCGGCGAAAGTAACTATTGGCCATCATGTGTTTTTAGGCCCTGGAGTTCATATTTATACCGCAACGCATCCCGTAAATCCTATTGAAAGATTAAAAATTGAATTTTCGAAACCTGTTTCTATTGGAAATAATTGTTGGATTGGCGGAAATTCGGTCATTCTTCCTGGAGTTTCTATTGGCAATGGTTGTACTATTGGTGCAGGTTCGGTCGTTACAAAAGACATTCCTGACAATTCCTTAGCCGTTGGAAACCCTGCAAGGGTTGTTCGGAAAGTGTAATTATAAAAAACAGTTGTTTTATAAATTAACTCTCTTTTAATTCTGCTTTTTTCAAAATGTCTTTTTTAGACACCTCAACACATCTTTTTCCTGGACCGCAACTTAATCGGTGCGGACCGCAAGAAACGAGGAACAGTAATACACTTGCTATTAAAATTATTTTTTTCATATCTTCTGTATTATACTACTAAAGTACTGCTTTTTTTGTTTGCTCAACTTCTTTTATACTAAAATAAAAGTACAAAAAAAGCCTCAAGTTTCCTTGAGGCTATATGTTAAGCTAATACTTCTTTTATTCTTTTGATGGCTTCTGTTAACAATGCCTCGCTGGTGGCATACGACAATCGGATGCAGTCGGGATTCCCAAATGCGTCACCCGTTACTGTAGCAACATTAGCTTCGCTAAGCAAATACATCGAAAAATCGTCGGCATTGTTTATGGCAGTACCTCGTAAGGTTTTTCCAAAATAAGAAGATACATCTGGAAAAACATAAAAAGCACCTTCTGGAGTATTTAGTTTTAATCCCGGAATTTCTTTTATTAATCCTACCACTAGATTTCTACGACTTTTGAAGGCCGAAACCATTTCGTTAAGGACACTTGGGTCAGCATCGACCGCAGCAATGGTAGCTCTTTGCGCTATAGAATTGGCTCCAGAGGTTACTTGTCCTTGCATTTTGGTACAGGCTTTGGCAATAAATTCTGGTGCTCCAATGTATCCAATACGCCAGCCTGTCATTGCAAAAGCTTTGGCAACCCCATTTACCGTGATGGTTCGGTCAAACATTCCTGGTATAGATGCTACGCTACAAAAAGTTCCTGAAAAATTAATGTGTTCGTATATTTCGTCTGAAACAATATAAATATTGGGGTATTTCTCTAAAACTTGAGCTAAAGCCGTTAATTCCTCTCGATTATAGACTGATCCACTTGGATTGCAAGGAGAACTGTACCAAATCATTTTCGTTTTTGGAGTAATGGCAGCTTCTAATTGTGCTGGAGTGATTTTGAAATCGCTTTCTACTGATGTTGGTACTTCAACAGGAATTCCTCCCGACATTTTTATAATTTCGTAATACGAAACCCAATAAGGTGCTGGAAGAATTACTTCGTCTCCCTCGTTTAGCATACATTGGGCAATATTATACAACGATTGTTTCGCTCCTGTAGAAACTACAATGTTAGCGGGTTGATAGTCTAAATTGTTGTCTCTCTTAAATTTTCGACAAATAGCCTGCTTCAATTCTACATACCCATCAACTGGTGTGTAGGTACTATAATTTTCGTCAATTGCTTTTTTTGCTGCTTCTTTAATAAAATCGGGAGTATTAAAATCGGGTTCGCCTAAACTTAGACTGATGATGTCTTTTCCTTGCGACTTTAATTCTCTTGCTAATGCTGCCATAGCTAGCGTTTGCGATGTTGATAAATTATTGATTCTATCCGAAAGATTATTTTCCATGAAATACTTTTATTTTAATAAGTACAAATATATAGTAAAAAAGAAAGACGCACAAATTGTACGTCTTTAAATATTAGGCTAATTGTGGTTTTCGTCCTAGATTTCTCAAATGAATAAAATGAGCAACAACCGCTTTTCGCATCGATTCATATTCGTGATAAGGCAAATTGCATTCGGCAGCGGTTTCTTTCACAAACTTTGCTATTGGCCCATAATGCACATGGCTTATGTTTGGAAAAAGATGGTGTTCTATTTGATGATTTAATCCACCTGTATAGTAATTTACAAGCCAATTTTTTGGAGCAAAATTTACTGTGGTAAACAATTGATGTATAGCCCAAGTATGTTCCATTTCTCCTTCGTCATTAGGGTGTGGATTTGTAGTTTCGTGTGTAATGTGTGCTAACTGAAAAACTATACTTAATATTAGCCCAGCTACGTAATGCATCACTGTAAAACCAATTAAAACTTTCCACCAAGTAACCCCTAAAACCATAGGAAGTACAATCCAAACACTAAAATAGATAATTTTTGAAATTACTAAAGTTGTCCAAAGAAATTCTGAACTTTTAGGTTCTCCGTAGGATAATTTTCTTTTTAAGTATTGTCCCATCTGTTTAAAATCAGTAGTCAAACACCAATTAAACGTTAGCAAACCATATAAAAAAACAGAATAATAGTGTTGAAAAGCATGAAATTTTTCCCATTTTGCTTCTTTTGTAAATCGAATTACACGTCCCGCATCAAGATCCTCGTCATGCCCAGGAATATTAGTGTAAGTGTGGTGCAAAACGTTATGTTGTACTTGCCAGTTGTATACATTTCCAGCTAAAATATAGATGGTTCCACCCATAAATTTGTTAATCCAAGATTTATCAGAATACGAACCATGATTTCCATCATGCATCACATTCATTCCAACTCCTGCCATTCCTATTCCAATAATAACGGAAAGCAATAGAAACAACCAAAAAGGCATATCCGTAAGAGTTATGATCAAAAAATAGGGTGTTAAATACAGTAAAAACATAATAAATGTTTTTAAATATAAATTCCAATTTCCAGTTTTTTGAATATTGTTCTCTTTGAAATAGGTGTTCACTTTTGAGTTTAAGGTTCTAAAAAATTTTAAACTATCATTTTTAGAGAAATTAGGTCCTGTATTATCCATATTCTTATTTTTAATAAGTTGCAAAGGTAATTATTATTATTTTTGTTGAAATGATATTAGTCATCTTTTATTCACTAAATATGTTATTTTTGTTGAAAATTAAATTCTTATGGAAGAAATTATAACGTATTTTCCTAATCTAACTGAAAATCAGATCTTACAGTTCCAAAAATTGAAAGAGTTGTATGAAGATTGGAACTCGAAAATTAATGTCATCTCTCGAAAAGATATCGACGAATTATATACTAAACACGTTTTGCATTCGCTTGCCATTGCTAAAATTCAACCCTTCGAACCAGGAACCTTCGTTCTTGATGTAGGAACTGGCGGTGGTTTCCCTGGCATTCCGTTGGCTATTTTATTTCCAGAAACCCGATTTTATCTCATTGATGTGATTCTCAAAAAAATAAAAGTAGTACAAGCGGTGGCGGAAGCATTAGACCTTAAAAACGTAAAGGCAGAACAAATTCGTGCCGAAAATGTAAAAGGCGATTTCGATTTTATTGTAAGTCGTGCCGTGACAAACATGCCCGATTTTGTTTCTTGGATTAAAGATAAAATCAAGAAAACAAACAAACACGAACTTAAAAACGGGATTTTATACCTAAAAGGAGGCGACTTGACAGAAGAATTAAAAGATTTTCCAAAAGCGACTGAATATCCTATTGCTACTTTTTTTGAAGCCGATTTTTTTGAAACTAAAAAAGTAGTGCATTTGCCTTTAAAACATAAGGTATAATTCTTAATTATGAACGATTTACATCTAGAGACTAGCCCGTATTTGTTGCAGCACGCTAACAACCCTATCCATTGGAAAGCTTGGAACGAAAGCGCTTTGGCAACAGCAGAAGCCGAAAACAAACTCATTATCATCAGCATAGGCTATTCCGCCTGCCACTGGTGCCATGTTATGGAGCACGAAAGCTTTGAAGATACAGAAGTGGCAAGCGTTATGAATCCTCATTTTATTTGCATCAAAGTAGATCGGGAAGAACGTCCAGATGTAGATGCTATCTATATGAAAGCAGTCCAAATGATGACCAATCGTGGCGGTTGGCCGCTTAATGTGGTTTGTCTTCCTGACGGACGACCTGTTTGGGGCGGTACTTATTTCAAAAAAGAGGAATGGACAAATACGCTACAACAATTGCACGGAATGTATGTGGCAACTCCCGAAAAAATGACAGAATATGCCCAAAAATTGCACCACGGCATTCAATCGTTAGGGGTTATCAATCGTAACAACTCGGATACAGAAAACCATACAAACAACATCAAACCATTAGTCGAAAAATGGTCTAAAAGTTTCGACTGGGAGTACGGCGGATATGCTCGTGCGCCTAAATTCATGATGCCCAACAACTATCTATTCTTGCAACGGTATGGTTTTCAAACGCAGTCGCAAGATTTGCTGGATTTTGTCGATTTGACATTAACCAAAATGGCGTATGGCGGTTTGTTTGACACTATTGATGGTGGATTTTCACGCTATTCCGTCGATATGTGTTGGCATGTTCCGCATTTCGAAAAAATGTTGTACGATAATGGACAACTCGTTACCTTATATGCTCAAGCCTACAAAAGAACCAAAAATTCATTGTACAAAGAAGTGATCGAAAAAACGCTAGCTTTTGTGGAACGCGAGTTTTTAAATTCCGATAATGGTTTTTATGCCGCCCTTGATGCGGACAGTTTGAATGCAACTCATAAACTAGAAGAAGGTGCTTTTTATGTTTGGACAAAGGAAGCGTTACAAAAAATTCTAAAAGACGATTTCGAAATTTTTAGCCATCTATATAACATCAATGATTTTGGTTTTTGGGAACACAACCACTACGTTTTAATTCAAAATCAATCCTTAGAAAAAATCGCTTCTTTATTTGGCTTGACCGAAATCGAATTACAAAAGAAAAAGAAAAATTGGGAGCTACTCCTATTTACTGAAAGAGAAAAACGCTACAAACCAAGACTCGACGACAAATCGCTCACTTCGTGGAACGCTATTATGCTCAAAGGATATGTAGATGCTTATACCGCTTTAGGTAACCCGCACTATTTAGCCACGGCAAAGAAAAACGCCCAATTTATTGTCGAAAAACTTTGGTCTCCAGAAGGATATTTATACCATTCGTATAAAAACAAAAAAAGTACCATTGAAGGTTTTTTAGAAGATTATGCGTTTACAATTGATGCTTTTATAAGCTTATATCAAGCCACTTTTGACGAAATTTATTTGCGACAAGCCAAACAACTAACCGATTATTGTTTTGATTATTTTTATGACGAAAAGCAGCAATTTTTCGCATTCAATTCTAGAAACTCGGCACAACTAATTGCGCAACATTATGAAACAGAGGATAATGTTATACCCGCTTCTAACTCGGTAATGGCGAATAATTTGCATCTTCTAGCGATTTTGTTTGGCAATACTTATTACGAAAAAACGGCATTGCAAATGTTGCACCACATAATCCCTACCATCGACTATGCTTCAGCGTATTCGAACTGGATGAATGTATGGATGAATTTTTCTGAAGACAACAAAGAGCTGGCTATTTGTGGCGAGAATGCACTATTGAATCTTCAAAAAATAAATTCAAACTATTTGCCGCACATTAGTGTAGCTGGAACACAAAAGAGTTCGACTCTTCCCTTTCTAGAAAATCGATTTGTCGAAAACAATACTCTTTTTTATATCTGCCAAAACAAATCGTGCTCAATTCCTAAAAATTCAGTTGAAGCTGCTTTAGACAATTTAAAAATAATGCATCGTTAAAAACCGATTTAAAAAAAAACCATTCTTGTAACAAAAAGGAATGCTTTTTTTAAATCAATATTTTTATGTAGATTTACACTTTAACACTAAAAAACAAAAAAATGGGATTAGGAGGTTTTATTAAGAACATATTTGGTTCTAAAAAAGTAGATGAAATGGTAGATCAGGCAGAAACTTTTGCCGATAGCGCTATAGACAAAGCTCGCGAAAGTGCGGCACCACTTATGGATAAAGTAGAAGGCTTTGCAGAACAAGCGGGTGAAAAAATTAAAGAATATGTACCGCAAGCAGCCGAAACCATTAACAATGTGGTGGATACTGTAAAAGAAAAAGCCGAAGTTTTGATGGACAAAGCCGAAGAAATGGCACATGATGCTGTAGAAAAAGCAAGCGATCTTGTATCTGACGCACCAGAAAAACCAACGGAAGAAAAAACCAACTAATTTTATTTTGACGACACCGTCATCATAAAATCTTTAAGATAAAAAGGTTCAAAATAAGCGACATCAACAGTGTCGCTTTTTTTGTATTTGTCAAAGGCTATGGCGCTCATTTCATTTGCCGATGGAAATACTATTTCGTCATGAAAAACAAATTTTCTGTCTGTTAAAATAGCTTTGCATTTACTAGCACCATCGCCTACTACATGAATCGTTTCTTGAATGTTTTGATACAAACTTTCGGTTATAATTTCGGCTTCTACTGCTCTTATTTTTTCATGTTTTGAATTAAAAATAGCCGTATAACACTCTAACCTTCTGGCATCAATCATGGGAATAATAAGGTCGTTTTCGATGGTTATTTTTTTAGCTAAAGTGGCTAAGGTATCTATGACAATCAAAGGAATGCCTAACGAATAACTCAATCCTTTAGCCGCCGAAACACCAATACGCAATCCTGTATAAGAGCCAGGGCCTTGACTTACCGCAATAGCCGATAAATCTGCAAAAACAAGGTTGTTTTCTTTTAAAATTTCAGCAATAAAAACATGTAGTTTCTCCGCATGAGAATACCCAGCTTCTGCAATTTCTTTGCATGCTATAGTTGTTCCGTTTTGCGATACAGCAACCGAACAATTTTTAGTAGCCGTTTCAATTTGTAGTATGTAAGCCATTTTTAGTAACACATTAAAACAGCTATTATTTACTGATTTTTTAGCTTTTCTTCAATAGATTTTGATAGCTTAAAAACAAGCAAAACTACAACTGCACAAAGTACCGATAAAATCCCGATAAGCGCAATTAGACTATCGCCTTCAAATAAATTATTAAAATCCAATTTCATAGCGTTTATGCCAATAAAGACAACTGCTAAAACAAAAATAATGTAGGTAAAAATTTTCATATATAAAATAGTATACAACAAACGTACTACATTTTGACCTAAATAAACAAGCCTTTAACATTAGCTGCAAATAATTTAACAGCTATGGCCAACAAAATAACCCCAAAAACCTTTCTAATAATCCCGAGTCCAGTTACGCCTAACATTTTTTCGATTTTAGAAGACGATTTCAAAACACCATACACTAAAATTATATTTAGCAAAATAGCAATTACAATATTCACATCATGGTATTGCGACTTCAGCGACAACAAGGTAGTCATCGTACCAGCACCAGCAATTAGCGGAAAAGCTATAGGAACAATGGACGCCGTTTTTGCTTCCTCATCTCGATACAACCGAATCCCTAAAATCATTTCTAGCGCTAAAAAAAATAACACGAACGAACCTGCAACGGCAAACGAATTTACATCAATCCCAATTAAATGAAGCAACTCTTCTCCCACATACAGAAATGTAATCATAATAATCATTGCCACAATCGAAGCTTTTTCCGATTGAATATGCCCCACTTTAGTGCGCAAATCAACAATTACTGGAATACTTCCAATAATATCAATTACGGCAAACAAAACCATTCCAACCGTTACAATTTCTTTTAAGCTAATTTCAAACATAATTACCGTTTTTTTACGCCACAAAAGTACAACTATTTTTTAATTTGGGCGTGACCCTCCCGAAAAGGTCGGGTCGTGCTATCCGTTGCAAGTCCTCGCACTTCCTTCGTCAGGCTGTGGGCTTTCCACTGCACACGAGCGAAGCGAACTGGCGAAGCAATCACTCACGCAAAGTTCAAATCGTGCTCCGTATTTTTTCATACCATTCTAAAATAAATCCTACCTTTGCCAAAAAAAATATTCAAAAATGTTTCAATTAGGCAAAACCATCGTATCAGAAGACATCCTACAAAAAGAATTTGTTTGCAACTTATCGGCCTGCAAAGGCGCATGTTGCGTTGATGGCGATGCCGGCGCACCACTGCAAAAAGACGAGCTAAAAATCCTAGAAGAAATATACCCAAAAGTAAAACCATTTCTTCGAAAAGAAGGTATAGAAGCCATTGAAACCCTCGGAACATCAGTAATAGGAACCGATGGAACCCTAGAAACCACACTAATAGACAACAAAGATTGTGCTTATGTAATTTTTGACGGCAAAACAGCCCTTTGCGGTATCGAACAAGCGTATAATCAAGGTGTAATCGATTGGAAAAAACCCGTTTCGTGTCACCTCTACCCTATTCGAGTAAAAGATTTTACGGAATTTGCCGCCGTAAATTATGACAAATGGGACATTTGCGACGACGCTTGTTCCTTAGGTAAAGAACTCGAAGTTCCTATTTATAAATTTGTAAAAGAAGCCCTCATTCGTCGCTTTGGCGAAAACTGGTATGCCGAGCTAGAAAAAGTTGCCGAAGAGCTAAAAAACGAATAATTCGCTTATTTCTTACCTAAAACACAATCGCTTATTTTACAATACGTAAGCGATTTTTTTATTTTTAAACAATTAAAAATCAGTAGTTTAAATAAATCGCAAGAAAAATCCGACGAATAACATTATTGTTAAAAACTCAAGGCGATTGTGAATAACTATCTCTTTCTTTTCACATAAGATATTTCAATCTTTGTAATCTAGTTTTCAGGCAAGCAACTTATTTATAATTCGATAAAAATCAAACAATTATGTCTTTCATAGAACCAATTTTACAAGAAAACAAAAACCGTTTCGTAATTTTTCCTATCAAGCATAATGATATTTGGGAATGGTACAAAAAACAAGAAGCCAGCATTTGGACTGCCGAAGAAATAGATTTGCACCAAGACTTAACCGATTGGAACAACAAACTAAACGATGACGAACGCTTTTTTATCAAACATATCTTAGCGTTTTTTGCCGCTTCCGACGGAATTGTTAACGAAAACTTAGCCGTAAACTTTTTAAGCGAAGTGCAATATCCAGAAGCTAAATTCTTCTACGGATTTCAATTAATGATGGAAAACATCCATTCTGAAGTATATTCTTTATTAATAGACACTTATATCAAAGACGACAAAGAAAAAGACGAACTTTTTAGAGCTGTTGAAGTTTTTCCAGCCATCACAAAAAAAGCCAATTGGGCTTTAAAATGGGTAGATAGCCCGAGTTTTGCCGAACGATTAATTGCTTTTTCGGCAGTAGAAGGTATCTTTTTCTCAGGAAGTTTCTGCTCTATTTTTTGGATGAAAAAAAGAGGTTTGCTTCCTGGATTGACGTTTTCGAACGAATTGATAAACCGTGACGAAGGATTACACGCTGATTTTGCGGTGTATTTGCACAACAATCACATTGTAAACAAAGTGCCTAAAAGCCGTATTACCGAAATTCTAGTCGATGCTTTAAACATCGAACGAGAATTTATAACCGAATCACTTCCAGTAAGCTTAATAGGAATGAATGCGGCACTAATGACTCAGTATTTAGAATTTGTAACCGACAGACTGTTAGTAGAATACGGTTGCGAAAGAGTTTATAACTGCCCCAACCCATTTGATTTTATGGATATGATTTCGTTACAAGGAAAAACCAATTTCTTTGAAAAACGAGTAGCCGAATACCAAAAAGCGGGTGTTATGAATACCGATTCGGAAGCACAAAAAATCACATTTGATGCCGATTTTTAAGCCTCGAAATACAACCAAATAAAAACCGAAATTTTCAGTAAAGCCCCCAAATCTGAAAACTAGCTTAACCCTGATAGTAGTGGAAATCCTTTTGTTTTTAAAGAAAAAGACAAAAGATTGAAACGAATTGCTTCGCCAGTTCGCTATTTCAGACTCGGGTGCAAGATTAGCTCCCAAAATAAAAACCACACATTTCCTTTTGTGTCTTTTGTGGTAAAAATTAACAATTAACCCGAAATAGCGAAGGGATTTGCTGTTTCACAAAAACAAAAAGTATGTACGTAGTAAAAAGAGATGGGCACAAAGAACCCGTAAGTTTTGACAAAATAACCGACAGAATCAAAAAACTGTGTTACGGTTTGAACGATTTAGTAGATGCCGTAAAGGTTGCTATGCGCGTTATCGAAGGATTATACGATGGCGTTTCTACCTCAGAGTTAGACAATCTAGCCGCCGAAACCGCCGCATCAATGACTATTGCGCATCCTGATTATGCACAATTAGCCGCTCGAATTGCCATCTCAAATTTGCATAAAAACACCACAAAATCGTTCTCCGAAACAATGAACGAAATGTATCATTATGTAAACCCAAGAAACGGACAAAAAGCACCTCTTTTGTCGGAAGAAGTACATAACGTTATTCAAGAAAATGCCGAATTTTTAAATTCACACATCATATACAACCGAGATTTCAACTACGATTATTTTGGTTTCAAAACCCTAGAACGTTCTTATTTATTAAAAATAAACGGCAAAATTGTCGAGCGTCCACAGCACATGCTAATGCGTGTTTCAGTTGGAATTCATCTCAACGATTTGGATTCGGTATTGGAAACGTACGACTTAATGTCGAAAAAATTCTTTACCCACGCTACGCCAACGCTATTTAATGCTGGAACACCTAAACCACAAATGTCCTCTTGCTTCTTGCTAGCCATGCAAGACGACAGCATCGACGGAATTTACGACACGTTGAAACAAACCGCAAAAATATCGCAATCGGCTGGAGGAATAGGACTTTCTATTCACAATGTTCGAGCTACTGGATCGTATATTAGGGGTACCAACGGAACATCGAACGGAATTGTACCAATGCTTCGCGTTTTTAACGATACCGCACGTTATGTTGATCAAGGTGGAGGAAAAAGAAAAGGAAGTTTTGCCATTTATATTGAAACTTGGCATGCTGATATTTTCGACTTTTTGGATTTGAAAAAAAATACCGGAAAAGAAGAAATGCGTGCTCGAGATTTGTTTTTTGCCATGTGGACTTCCGATTTGTTTATGAAACGAGTGCAAGAAAACGGCAACTGGACCTTAATGTGTCCTAACGAATGTCCTGGTTTGTACGATGTGCATGGCGAAGAATTTGAAGCGCTATACATTTCTTACGAAGCGGCTGGCAAAGGCAGAAAAACCATAAAAGCACACGAATTGTGGGAAAAAATTCTAGAATCGCAAATTGAAACCGGAACGCCTTATATGTTGTATAAAGATGCCGTTAACCGAAAATCGAATCAGAAAAACTTAGGAACCATTCGTTCATCGAACTTGTGTACCGAAATAATGGAATATACGTCCAAAGACGAAATTGCCGTATGCAACCTTGCTTCGTTATCTTTACCGATGTTTGTTGAAAACGGAAAATTCAATCACGATTTATTTTTCACAGTAACCAAACGTGTGACTAGAAACTTAAACCGAGTTATTGATAGAAATTATTATCCTGTAAAAGAAGGTGAAAATTCTAATATGCGCCACCGTCCAATAGGGCTTGGCGTACAAGGACTGGCTGACGCGTTTATCATGTTGCGTATGCCGTTTACCAGCGATGAAGCTAAAAAATTAAACCAAGAAATTTTTGAAACATTGTACTTTGCCGCTGTAACCGCATCGATGGAAATGGCAATAGAAGAAGGCCCTTATTCTAGTTATGCTGGATCGCCTATTTCGCAAGGAGAATTTCAACATAACCTTTGGAATATTAAAGACGAAGAACTTTCAGGACGCTGGGATTGGGCTGGTTTGCGAAAAGAAGTAATGAAAAACGGTGTACGCAATTCCTTATTAGTTGCTCCTATGCCAACTGCTTCAACTTCTCAAATTCTTGGAAACAACGAAGCTTTTGAACCGTACACTTCAAACATTTATACCCGCCGAGTGCTTTCGGGCGAATTTATTGTGGTAAACAAACATTTATTAAACGATTTAGTGGAGCGTGGCTTGTGGAACGAAACCTTAAAACAAGAATTAATGCGAAATAATGGTTCGGTTCAAAACCTTAACATTCCGCAAGATTTGAAAGAATTATACAAAACCGTTTGGGAAATGTCGATGAAAGACATTATTGATATGTCACGTCAACGTGGGTATTTTGTGGATCAGTCACAATCATTAAACTTGTTTATGCAAGATGCCAATTACTCAAAACTGACCTCTATGCATTTTTATGCTTGGAAATCGGGATTGAAAACTGGAATGTATTATTTGAGAACCAAATCGGCTGTTGATGCTATAAAATTTACATTAAACAACGATAAAAAAGCAGCTCCTATTGAAGTCAAAGAAAAATTAGCGCCTGTTGAAATTGAAGTTGAAAGCCAATCGATGTCGGCAGAAGAATATAGAGCAATGATCGAACTAGCAAAAAATGCTACTGACGACGACTGCGAAATGTGCGGATCGTAAACATTCTTTTAATCTAAAACAAAAAGCCGTTATTTTTTTAGAATAACGGCTTTTTGTTGTATTCGATTTTAAAAATCTATTGGTTTAACTCCACAAAATATTTGTAAAATAACGGAATGGTTTCAATCCCTTTTAGGTAATTAAAAATCCCAAAATGCTCGTTTGGCGAGTGAATGGCATCGCTATCAAGACCAAATCCCATGAGTATGGTTTTGCTTTTTAATTCCTTTTCAAATAAAGCCACAATTGGAATACTTCCGCCTGAACGCACTGGAATGGCTGGAACACCAAACGTTTCGGTATAGGCTCTATTGGCCGCTTTATAGCCAATGCTGTCTATTGGAGTCACATAGCCTTGACCGCCATGATGTGGCTTTACTTTGACTGTAACTCCAGCAGGCGCAATGCTTTCGAAATGTTTGGTAAATAAAGTTGTAATATTTTCCCAGTCTTGATTAGGAACCAATCGCATTGATATTTTGGCAAAAGCTTGACTAGCAATAACGGTTTTAGCACCTTCGCCAGTGTATCCGCCCCAAATTCCGTTTACATCGAGCGTTGGTCGGATTGAGTTTCGTTCGTTTGTTACATAGCCTTTTTCGCCGTAAATATCGTTTAAGTCGAGGGCTTTTTTATAATTCTCTAAGTTGAAGGGCGCTTTTGCCATTTCGGCTCTTTCTTCTAGCGATAATTCTTCAACATTGTCATAAAAACCAGGAATGGTAATGTGGTTGTTTTCGTCATGAAGCGAAGCAATCATTTTTGCCAAAACGTTAATAGGATTGGCTACGGCACCACCGTATAAACCAGAATGTAGGTCTCGGTTTGGTCCAGTTACTTCGACCTCAACATAACTTAATCCGCGCAAACCTGTGGTAATAGAAGGTTGTTGGTTAGAAATCATTCCTGTATCTGAAATTAGAATCACGTCGCAAGCTAATTTTTCTTGGTTGCGTTCTACAAACCAACCTAAACTTTTGGATCCCACTTCTTCTTCGCCTTCAATCATAAATTTGACGTTGCAAGGCAAATTGTTGTTGGCAATCATGTATTCAAATGCCTTAACGTGCATGTACATTTGTCCTTTGTCATCGCAAGAACCACGAGCAAAAATAGCACCTTCTGGGTGAATTTCGGTGGTTTTGATTACGGGTTCAAATGGTGGCGAGGTCCACAATTCCATTGGATCTGCGGGTTGCACATCATAATGACCGTACACTAAAACGGTGGGTAAGTTTTTGTCTATTATGTGTTCGCCAAAAACGATTGGATAGCCTGGCGTTTCGCAAATTTCGACAAAATGACAACCTGCTTTTTCTAGGCTTTCTTTGACTGCATCGGCTGTTTTAATAACATCCTGAGCGTATGCGGCATCGGCACTTACAGATGGTATTTTTAGTAATTCGATTAATTCGTCTAGGAAACGTTGCTTGTTTTCTTGAACGTACTGCTTTATGTTATTCATACTTTTAGTAATTAAAATTGCGTGTTTAATAGTAAGGTTTTAAAAATCAATGACTTGTGGGTTATTTTTTATATTTATGCGTAATTTTTAGTATTATCTATCAAAAATACAATAAAAAAAATCAAAATTCATAATCATAATTCAAAATTATGTTTATCTTTGCACTCACAATTTTGCGGATATGGTGAAATTGGTAGACATGCCAGACTTAGGATCTGGTGCCGCAAGGCGTGTAGGTTCGAGTCCTATTATCCGCACAAAACCCTTAACTTTCAAATAGTTAAGGGTTTTTTATTTTCAGAATTGCTTCAATCATTTCAATTTTACTATAAATAATAAGTCTAATTAGAAGTTATTACCATCTTGTTAAAACAGAAAAAGAAATTCAAGAGTAAGCCTTTTTTACGGCTGTCCGTTTTAATGGGATGGCGTTGCATATATATGTGTTTAAATACTTAAAAAAAACGCCTTGTTGTTTTGTATTTAAATTTACGGGGATATAAAACACGTAGTTTGTCATTCTGGCGAAGGAAGAATCTCACCAAACACAATCGTTATGAGATTCTTCCTAACTAGTATTTAATAGTCTTTACATACTCTTTTGTTGCTTTTCAACGTAATTATCCAATTGCTGCTTTGACAAGGCTATAGCTGCTTTTTTATGGTATTCGTAAAGCTCTTTTTCTTCTTGTATCTCCGCATAAATACGATCATTCATTGTAAAATTGGCTTGTTTTTGCAAATGGCGTTGGTAGTTGTACTGCTCGATATTTGTCTTGAGCGCCGTTTCGGTATCTTCCAGTTTATAATCGTATTCGCCTTTTGGAGAGAGCAATTTCGCAATAATGGGAGACGTTTCTATGGCTAAAAACAAAAGCATGATAAAAAAAGAAGGAACCCAAGGCAATTTTCCTAAAGCGTTTATTCTGGCCATCAAACCATCAAAACTATCAATAATAGGTTGTGTTTGAGTTACTTTTTTATCCAAATCTGACTGCAATAGTGTTGCTTTTTTTTCTTTCTCAGCAATTGCTGCCAGACTCTTTTTTTGCAATGTATCCAATTCTTTTTTAGCCAAATCGTGCTTGGCTATTTTTTCTTTAAACACAGGGCCTTTGCCTAGTTTTTTGGTTCCTGCGGTTCCTTCGGCTTCGGCTATATAGGTTTCGTAGTACGCATCAACTTCCTTTTGTTTTTTTGCAATACCCGATTTCAAACTGTCAATTTCAGCTTTATTTTTCTCAATATCCGACTTAAAATAGGCTGAAACTTGCTGCTTGTTGGCCATTGCCAATTGGTTTTTTTCTTTCAATAAAACCGTATTTATCTCTTTTTCAAAAATTTTAATCTCTAAAGGTTTTGAAATTACAATAGCTATAATCACCGCCAAAACAATTCGAGGCATTGCTTGGAAAAATTCTTGCCTGAATTTGTCTCGTTTCCTAATAGTTGAAACAATAAATCGGTCGAGATTAAAAATTAAAAGAGCCCAAACAATTCCGAACAACATCGCAGGATAAGGGTTGTCGAAAACGGTAAAAAGAGCATAACTACTGGCTATAAAAGCCATTATAGCCGTAAAGAAAACTGTGGCACCAATGCCAACATACTTAGTGTGTTCGCCTTCGGAACAAGAGGAAAGTAAATTCCTATCTGCGCCTGAGCACAGAATGAAAAAACGTTTTAACATGATTTGATTGATTTTTTGATTTGATGATGTACAAATTTAGCACCAAAAATCGTAATTCCTGTTAAAACGTTCTTATATTTTATAAAAAATTGATTTACTTGACTTTAGCTTAATAAATAGAGGCGTTTTTTAGACTTTATAGCCTTTTATTTCAATAGTGTGTCCAACTCTTCTTGAAGTTTTGGGTCAGATGGTCTTGCGGCATCTGCGCTGACAACATTTCCTTTAGGATCAATAAGAATAAATCGAGGGATACTATTGATTCCGAAACTTTTAATGAAATCGGAATTCCAATCTTTATCGGCAAAAAGTTGTATTCCGCCTAGTTGCTTGTCAGTTACAAATTTTTTCCATTTCTCAAAATCTTTTTGTACATCTACCGAGATACTCACAAATTCGATATTTTTTCCGTGGTATTTTTCTTCTATTTTTTTCAATGAAGGAATCTCAGCACGACAAGGGCCGCACCAAGTAGCCCAAACGTCAATGTACACATATTTCCCTTTTAGCTCGTCTAGTTTTGTAGTGCCGCCTTTGTGGTTTAGATAATCAAACGAAGGCGCTGCTGTGTTTTTTAGTTTGGCAACGGCTTTACTTTCGTTGTAAAATCGTTCCAATCCTTTGGCGTTCATCAACACATTTTTTTTCTGAATGGATACAAAAGTAGCATCAAAACCCGATTTGTCTAACGCTGTTTCTTCGGCTAATTTCGTATCGTCTAGCATTTTTTTGAAATCGGTTTCACTCAATGCAGCTAGTTTTTCTGGATTCAGTTGTTCATTTTTAAGCGCATCTTGGGCTAAATAATTGTTTTCGGCAGCCCCTACTCCAGTATACACGATAGACTCGTCAAACTGTTTGGCATCCATTTTCATTTTTAAATCGTATCCGTTTTTCAGAAACAATTGCGTGTATTCGGTTCCGTCAAAAAATACATAAAAATCTGCGTTTTCAATTTTAAACGAATCTTTAAAAATGCCTTTTTTATCTATTTTTATTTCCTTGATGGTTTTGTCTTTTTTGTCTTTAATGTAAATTACATCGCCATTTTTATTGGCTATTTCAGCCTGAAATGTAACTTCATTTTTACTTTGTCCAAAGCTACAAATAGTATAAAAAGTAACTACTGCAATCCAAAATGTGTTTTTCATAAATGTTGTTTTTAAATATATCCAGTCAAACTTACAATTATTTCTATAATTTCAATTGCATTTTTTCATTTTTAAAACTTTAAACTTCAAACAAAATAGTATTTTTGCAACTCTAAAATTACAAAAATGTACAGAAGTCATACTTGTGGCGAATTAAACGCCTCACACATCAATACCGAAGTAACACTTGCCGGTTGGGTTCAGAAGTCTCGAGACAAAGGTTTTATGAATTGGGTCGATTTACGTGACCGCTACGGCATTACCCAATTGATGTTCGACGAAAGTCGTTCAGACAAAACCGTTTTTGAACTAGCTAAAACTCTTGGTCGTGAATTTGTAATTCAAGTAAAAGGAACGGTTATAGAACGTGAAGCTAAAAATAAAAATATCCCAACGGGTGATATCGAAATTTTAGTTACTGAAATGACTATTTTAAACACCTCACTAACGCCTCCGTTTACCATAGAAGACGAAACCGATGGCGGCGAGGATATACGTATGAAATACCGCTACTTAGACATTAGAAGAAATCCTGTAAAAAACAGTTTACTTTTTCGTCATAAAGTGGCCATGGAAGTACGTAAATACTTATCGAATTTAGATTTTTGCGAAGTAGAAACGCCTTATTTAATCAAATCGACACCAGAAGGAGCGCGTGATTTTGTGGTACCAAGTCGAATGAATGAAGGACAATTTTATGCCTTACCACAATCGCCACAAACCTTCAAACAACTCTTGATGGTGGGTGGTATGGACAAATATTTTCAAATTGTAAAATGCTTCCGTGACGAAGATTTACGTGCCGACCGTCAGCCCGAATTTACACAAATCGATTGCGAAATGGCGTTTGTAGAACAAGAAGATATTTTAAATGTATTTGAAGGATTAACCCGTCATTTATTAAAAGAAATTAATGGTGTTGAAGTCGAAAAATTCCCACGAATTACCTACGACTACGCCATGAAAACCTACGGAAATGACAAACCCGATATTCGTTTCGGAATGGAATTTGGCGAGTTAAACGACTATGCAAAACACAAAGACTTTCCTGTTTTTAACGCTGCCGAATTAGTAGTAGCCATTGCCGTTCCAGGAGTTGGTGAGTATTCTCGAAAAGAAATTGACGCCTTAATCGAGTGGATAAAACGTCCGCAAATAGGCGCTTCAGGAATGGTTTATGTAAAATGTAATGAAGACGGAACATTTAAATCTTCGGTAGATAAATTTTACGATCAAAGCGATTTGCGCCATTGGGCAAAAGTAACGGGAGCCAAAGCAGGCGATATGATTTTTGTGCTTTCTGGTCCCGCCGACAAAACCAGAACACAACTTTCTGCCCTTAGAATGGAATTGGCAACCCGTTTAGGATTGCGCAAACCAGCAGAATTTGCCCCACTTTGGGTAATCGATTTTCCGTTGTTGGAGTTTGACGAAGAAAGCGGTCGTTATCATGCTATGCACCATCCGTTTACATCGCCAAAACCAGAAGACATGCACTTGCTGGAAACCAACCCAAAAGCCGTTCGAGCCAATGCGTATGATATGGTTTTGAATGGAAACGAAATAGGTGGTGGTTCAATCCGTATTCATGACAAAGCAACACAAGCCTTGATGTTCAAATATTTAGGATTTACAGAAGAAGAAGCCCGAAATCAGTTTGGATTTTTGATGGATGCTTTTCAGTTTGGAGCACCACCCCATGGCGGATTGGCTTTTGGATTGGATAGATTGGTTGCTATTTTGGGCGGACAAGAAACCATTCGTGATTTTATTGCTTTCCCAAAAAACAATTCAGGAAGAGATGTTATGATTGATGCGCCCGCTTTTATTGA
>CAXYWC010000041.1:0-23174 GCA_964292845.1 uncultured Flavobacterium sp.
TCAGTCGGTTAGAGCGCAGGATTCATAACCCTGAGGTCACGGGTTCAACTCCCGTTTTCGCTACAAAATTATTCTTTTTAAAATCAACGGTTTAGGTACTCTAAACCGTTTTTTTGTGTTTCTATTTTTAATTGTGTTTTAAATTTGCTTTGTTTTTTTAAGAAATTTTAAGGATTTAAAATTCTTGCCTATTACCGAAAGTAAGATATCATAAAAAAATATCCGATATTGATTATCAAATGAATATCTTTGTAAAAGCCTTTTTGTGTACGAAGAAAAACGGTAAGATTTTACTTCGAAACCAATCAAAAAAAGGTAAAAAAATTGATATTATGGAAACGCAAGCAACTATGTCAATAAAAGACAATACCTTTTCTAGACAATTTGAAACTTTTTCAAATGGAAATTTAGTTAGTGTTGAGTATTCTTTTCAAGAAAAAAAAATATTTCTAACTCGTTTGAATGTTCCAGAAAACTTTACAGATGAAGATTTTATTTCTGATTTCTTAAAAAATATTATGGCAATTGCCCTCGAACGAAAACTGAAAGTAGTTCCCATTTTACCCAAAATTGTTGTTTTTTTCAAAAAAAATCCAATTTACAAAGAGCTGTTGCCTCCTGGAATTCGATTGTAACAGAAACCTTTAGCACACCCAATCAACGGCTTATTTGCATATGACTTCAGAAGGAACAAAGCAAAAAATAATTCATTTTTTTGAAAACATCGAAAAATATTACGGTTGTAAAACCGAAATTATCGAAGGATTGTATTCTGAATCAGAAATCGTTACTGCCGATTGTACCACTTGGAATTTATCGGAATTTGTACTCATTCGTTCCGCTTATCGAAACAATGGCGAACGATTTATGTTTGAAGGCGAAAAAATGTATTTCGAAATTTCAGCAAAAAATATCATTAGTTTAGAAGAACCAGGAAGAAATAAATTTGAATTTATCGAGCAATACAGCGCAACCGTTTTTAGAATCACTAAAATTAGATTTCATTATAAGTATTGAATTTTTTAGCACAGATTTTATTATCTTTGAAAGATAGATAAAAACGGTTTCGATTATTTACAAATGATTATAACCGTTTGTATGATAAATCTTCGTTATTTATGAGTTAGCTGCTAGTGTATCGCAGAATCTTAAATAAGAGCAATTATCCAATTTAAAAAACGTATTGGTCAATAAATTCATCAGGGTAAATTACTCTGTAATTAGTCAAATTAAGAGCTGTTTTTGTATAAAAGCATATTTGTATCGCTGGTCTCAAGTCTAAATATGCGCCCAACTGCAGTTCAAAAGGCATTCTATAAATATGTTCTGGGTGTAATTTTTCTCCAATTGAGTTTACGCCATATGCTCTTGTTGCTTCGTAATTAAATCCCTTGATGTGCGTCCTTAAAAATTGGAAAACTTTTGAAACCGTAGTCACTTTATCCTTTATAAAACCCTGTCTTTTGAGAAAATTTGAATATTCATCAAAATCTGCACTATGTTGTGGATTACCTCCTGATAAATCAAATATTTTTTCGTCATCAAAAACATACTCTGCTTCACAAATAATATAATTCCCATTCAAATGCGCCTTACCCCACCAATGAGCGTTAACAAGAAAAGTTTCCCAGAAATAATATCCCGTACCCATCCATGAGTTTTCCCATCTACAAATAAAAGGACCATCCCTTTCGATATCTTCAGGAATCCCTTTATTTTTTAGTGTCTGAAAGACTATGACTTTACGTCCCAAAATATTATACTGTAATTGTTTTATCCCTTAATGGAGCTTCAAGTTCTCCTAAATTATATGTTGGCAGAATCATCGGTGTAATATTAGCTTGTGCTGTTAAGGATGATATAAACGCTCTAATATAAGGAAACAATATTGCTATGGCATTTCTGTAGAAAAAGGGTGGAATGTCAGCTACCACTTCAACATTTTCAAAAGAGAATGTTCCGATACAGCTTATTTTAATAAAAGAATCTTCCCTGTCATTACCCTCGAAAGCGAAAAAGACTAATGTTAAATCAAAAGTTTTATCTGATTGGTGAAAAACACCTTCAGGCATAAAATCTACATTTATATTTTTAGGTTTTGCATTATTAAGTGATAATCTTACATCATTGAAAATAAAATTATCTAATTGAAATGTTGCTCTTTGACTCATAAATTTATATTTAAAAAGAAACCCGAAGGTTGAACTTCGGGTTTACTAAGATATTACAATTTTTCCAATTTTTCGATAAAATATAATTATCATAATCGAAAAAATATCGGGTGACTTTCTTGAATTCCTGAATTGTCGGTCCTACTTGGTCATACTTTTCTAGTTCCGCCCAGTCACTCAAAATTTTTTCTTGAGGAGTATTTTGAAAATATCTTTTCAGTTCCTCTAAAATAATACTCATGACTTTATTTTTTTATAATGTTTATACTGCAAATATACATATAATTAATCCGTATATTTTGTTAATAACTATTATTTTTTTGTTAATTAAATTTAATTACATTCGCTTCTTTTTTTAACAACTTTCGCGCCACATAAACCACATTACAAAGATAGCTGATAAATTGCTAAGAAAATTATATAATTATTGACATTTGTTACGTCAATGTTTCATTTTATTTAGCCCTTATGTTTTTAACAATTAAGAATAGATGTTTAAATTGAAATAAGTTTAGAATAATTTATATACAATTAGATATTTTTTTGCAAACAACAACACCAGCAGCTAACAACGGTTCCTATGCAATTGCGAAATTTGTGGTAGCCGGAAGTTTTTCTTTCCCTAGAATTATTATCTTAGCGGACAGTAATCGGTTCCGTAGTTCGCAACTAACATGAAGCCGCAGAACGTTAAACCACCTAAACCTCAACTCTTAAAAACTCCATTCTTACGCTTCCATCCTCATCAATTTTTGTTAACGTAATTTCGTGTAATGTATTTACTAATTCAGGATTCCAAGGTGTTTTTACTTTGACATAATTTTCGGTAAATCCGTGAATGTAGCCTTCTTTATTTTCAGATTCAAAAAGTACCGTTCTATTAGTTCCTAATTGATTTTCGTAAAAAGCACGACGCTTTTTTACGGAAAGTCCGCGTAGCATTTTGCTTCTTTTGTTTCTAACATTCATTGGTACAATGTCTTCCATAGTTGCAGCTTCGGTGTTATCTCTTTCGGAATACGTAAAAACGTGCAAGTAAGAAATATCCATTTCGTTCAAGAAATTATACGTTTCTAGGAAATACTCGTCGGTTTCGCCTGGAAATCCAACAATCACATCGACACCAATACAAGCATGAGGCATGACTTGGCGAATATTGGCAACTCTATCGGTGTAAACTTCGCGTTGGTAGCGACGTTTCATTTTACCTAATATTTCATTGCTTCCTGATTGCAACGGTATATGAAAATGCGGAACAAATGTTCGGCTTTTTGATACAAAATCGATGGTTTCGTTTTTTAGCAAATTCGGTTCTATGGACGATATTCGTAAACGCTCAATTCCCTCTACTTCGTCTAACGCTTTTACTAAATCGAGAAAGGTGTGTTCGTGTTTTTTGTTTCCGAATTCGCCTTTTCCGTAATCGCCAATATTTACGCCTGTTAATACAATTTCTTTGATTCCTTGTTTAGAAATATCGGAGGCGTTTTTTAAAACATTTTCTAAAGCATCACTTCTGGAAATCCCACGTGCTAATGGAATGGTACAATAGGTACATTTGTAATCACAACCATCTTGTACTTTGAGAAATGCACGAGTTCTATCTCCAATAGAATAACTTCCTACGTAGAAATCGGCTTCTTCAATCTCGCAAGAATGCACTTCGCCCATGTCATTTTTGGACAAATCGTTTATATAATCTGTGATTTTAAATTTTTCGGTAGCTCCAAGAACTAAATCAACCCCATCAACAGCGGCCAATTCTTCTGGTTTTAATTGTGCGTAACACCCAACAGCGGCAACAAAGGCTTTGTCGTTGAGTTTCATGGCTTTTTTTACAATTTGCTTGAATTGTTTGTCGGCATTTTCGGTTACCGAACAAGTATTGATAACATACATATCGGCAACTTCTTCAAAATCGACACGATCGAAACCTTCGTCTTGAAAATTTCTTGCAATAGTAGAGGTTTCGGAGAAATTTAATTTACAACCTAAAGTGTAGAATGCGACTTTTTTTCTGTTTTCCATAAGATAGCTCAATTGATGAAATCGTTGTCAAAAAATTGAGAGTGCAAATTTAAGCAATATTTCTATAAAAAAACCACAACTACTTTTGTAATTGTGGTTTTTTCAATATATCTCATTTTTAAAATAAATATTACTCTTTTCGCCATTTTTTAGTTTCCTCAAAAACATGTTCTAAAATCGCAGCATCTTGCTCAGTGAAATCTACGTGACGTCGCGACATAACAACTTTAGCTACTTCAAAAGCTTTTTTAGTAATATAAGTAGTGAATCCAGAAGCACCTCCCCAAGAAAAACTGGGTACAAAATTTCGAGGAAAGCCAGAACCAAAAATATTTGCGCTCACCCCTACTACAGTTCCCGTATTAAACATGGTATTGATACCACATTTACTATGATCGCCCATCATCAATCCACAAAACTGCAATCCTGTTTTAGCAAAATTTTCGGTTTCATAACTCCATAATTTAACTTCTTCGTAGTTATTTTTTAGATTGGAATTGTTACTATCGGCACCAATATTACACCATTCGCCAAGTACTGAGTTTCCTAAAAAGCCATCATGTCCTTTATTGGAATATCCAAATAATACCGAATTATTTACTTCGCCACCAATACGACAATGGGGGCCAACAGTGGTTGCTCCATAGACTTTTGTGGCTAATTTTACTTGCGCTTCTTCACACAAAGCAAATGGACCACGAATGACAGAACCTTCCATTATTTCGGCATTTTTTCCAATATAAATGGGCCCTGTAGAAGCATTTAACGTTACAAATTCTAGCTTTGCGCCTTCTTCGATAAAAATATTTTCGGGAGAAATCACATTGACACTTTTAGGAATTCGTTGCGATGTTCTATCTTCGGTAATCAATTCGAAATCTTCTCGAATAGCGGCGTCATTTTTTTGAAAAATATCCCAAGTATGTTCGATAGTCAAACAATCATCGTTGTATTCTATGATTTCATACGTATCAAAATCAACTTCTTCTTGCGAATCCTGTGTAAAAAAAGCAATAACTTCTTCTCCTCTAAAAATGGCTTGATTGGGTTCGAGATTAGAAACCATTTCAGACAAAATAGCGTTTGGTAGAAAAGAGGCATTTATCATTACATTTTCTTCCAATTCGACCATTGGAAATTTTTCGGTCAAATATTCTTCCGTTAAGGTTGTGGTAGTCGAGCCTAAATATTTTTCCCATTTTTCACGAATGGTCAAAATCCCGACACGAATATCGGCAACTGGTCGTGTAAATGTAAATGGCAACAAAGCGTTGCGAACGGTTCCGTCAAAAAGAATGTAGTTCATTTCAGATTTATGATTTATGATTTCATGTTTTCCTATTTATGACTAAAAATGAAACTTGAAATCATTTATTATATTTTGTCAAAGTTACAAAGATTTGGATTAGGAATGAAAATAAAAAAACCTTCCGATGGGGAAGGTTTTCTTTGTATAATGACAAACAAGTTATTATTTAACGTGTTTAGCGTATTTAGTTTTAAATTTATCAATACGTCCTGCAGTATCAATAAGTTTAGATTTACCTGTGTAAAAAGGGTGAGAAGTTCTAGAAATCTCCATTTTGAATACTGGATATTCAACACCTTCGTGCATAATAGTTTCTTTAGTTTCTACTGTAGATTTTGAGATAAAAACATCTTCATTTGACATGTCTTTAAAAGCAACTAATCTGTAATTTTCTGGGTGAATTCCTTTTTTCATGGTATTTTTTTATTGATGGCTGTGTTTTATTTTGCTGCTTTTAAAAAAAAGGTATAAATGCAACACAACTTTTTGTTGATAATTTTAATTTATTTCAGGGTGCAAATGTACAACTAATTTTTGAAAATCAAATAAATGTGTAACTTTTTTTCATTTGTAGGAACTAATTAAAATGTGTTGGATAATTCCTATCTTTGTAAATTAATTTAAAAACGACAACAATGGAAAATAAAATACCCGCTTCAAAATCAAATATAGAATTTGGAATGTTCTACGGATTAGCCATGATTCTTGTATTTGTGATAATGTATGTTTTGGATATAGACCCAATAACAAGCCCAATGGCAGGAAGACTTTCGAGCCTAGCTAGCTATTTATTTTTCCCTATTCTATTTATCACTTTGGGGATTTTAAAATTCAAAAAAAATAACTTTGGGTTTGCTTCGTTAGCAGAATGCTTGAAAACAGGAGTGTCAATCGCTTTTATAGCAGCGTTTCTATTTGCTATTTTTAACCTTGTTTTTAACTTGATTTTTCCTGAATTTTTGGATGAAATACTAGGACATACAAGACAAATTATGCTTAAACAAAACCCTAATATGACAGAAGATCAAATAGAAACGGCTATTTCGATAACCAAAAAATTCTCTTCTCCTTTATTTTCTGTCCCTACCACATTATTAATGTTCTCTTTTCTAGGTTTAATTTATTCGCTTATTATAGGACTAATCGTTAAAAAAGATCACAATCAATTTGCCTAATGAATATATCTGTTTTAATTCCTTTACTAAACGAACAAGAGTCCTTACCAGAATTAACGGCATGGATTGAAAAAGTCATGCTTGAAAATAAGTTCTCCTACGAAGTTATTTTTATAGATGATGGTAGCACCGATGATTCTTGGGGAATTATAAATCAATTATCTAGTAAAAATTCGAATATAAAAGGCATCCGATTTTTAAGAAATTATGGAAAATCGCAAGCTTTGCATGCTGGTTTTGCAAAAGCACAAGGTGATGTTATTATCACAATGGATGCCGATTTACAAGACAGTCCTGACGAAATTCCTGGATTGTACACCATGATTGTCAATGACAATTACGACTTGGTTTCGGGCTGGAAAAAGAAACGTTATGACAATGCGGTTACTAAAAATTGGCCTTCCAAACTGTTTAATGCTGCGGCAAGAAAAACATCGGGCGTACAACTCAATGATTTTAATTGCGGATTGAAAGCCTACAAAAATATTGTTATAAAAAACATAGAAGTTTCGGGCGAAATGCACCGATACATTCCTGTTTTAGCAAAAAATGCTGGTTTTAGCAATATTGGCGAGAAAGTCGTGATTCATCAAGCTCGAAAATACGGCGAATCTAAATTTGGGATGAGTCGTTTTATAAACGGATTTTTAGATTTGATTACGATTTGGTTTTTGTCTAAATTTGGCAAACGACCGATGCATCTTTTTGGAGCTTTAGGCACGATTATGTTTTTAATTGGTTTTTTGAGTGCTGGTTATATTGGAATTTCTAAATTAGTAAAACTGTTTTATTTAGAACAAGAAACTATTTTAGTAACTCAAAATCCTTGGTTTTATATCGCCTTAACCACTATGGTTATTGGAACTCAACTGTTTTTGGCAGGTTTTCTAGGCGAAATTATTTTGAGAACTAAAAATAATGAAGAACGATACAAAGTTTCGAGTGAGATAAATTTGTAATAGTATATAAGGTTACTAGCCCCGATTGCAGTGGAAATCCTTTTGTTTGCAATACTGAGCTTGTCGAAGTATTGCAAACAAAAGATTGAAACGAAAAGCGGGAATAGCTCCTAAAAAAATAAAAAATAAAGAAAATGCACATACCACAAAACATATTAGATGCCGTAAATATCTGGCTTACACCAACTTTTGATAGCAAAACACAGGAAGATATTAAAGAAATGATGACGTCTTCGCCTAAAGAATTGGAAGATAGTTTTTATAAGAATCTCGAATTTGGTACTGGCGGAATGCGTGGTATTATGGGTGTGGGAACCAATAGAATCAATAAATACACGTTGGGTAAAAACACGCAAGGTTTGTCGGATTATTTACACAAATCGTTTCCAAACCAAGAAATAAAAGTAGCTATTGCTTACGATTGTCGTCATAATAGCGATACGTTGGCAAAAGTGGTTGCTAATGTTTTTTCGGCCAATGGGATTAAGGTTTTCTTATTCTCGGACATGAGACCTACCCCTGAGTTGTCGTTTGCAGTAAAACATTTGGGTTGTCAAGCTGGAATTGTGCTTACGGCTTCTCATAATCCGCCAGAATATAATGGCTATAAAGTATATTGGGAAGATGGTGGACAATTAGTTCCGCCTTATGATGGTGAGATTATTCAGGTGATTGAAGCCTTGAATTACGACCAAATTAAATTTGAAGCCAACGAAAACTTAATTGAATATGTTGATGTAAAAGTGGATGACGCTTTTATTACTTCGACGATAGAAAATGCTAGTTTTAATACTTCGGCGGAAGCTAAAGAGAATTTAAAAATTGTGTTTACTTCGTTGCACGGAACTTCCATAAAATTGATTCCAGCTGTTTTAGAAAAAGCAGGATACAAAAATGTAGAAATTGTTCCCGAGCAAGCTATTCCAGACGGAAATTTCCCAACTGTAAAATCACCAAACCCTGAAGAACCAGAAGCATTAACAATGGCAATGGCACTAGCCGATAAAACAAATGCGGACATTGTGGTAGGAACCGATCCAGATTCAGATCGATTGGGCGTTGCTGTGAGAAATACCGAAGGCAAACTGGTTTTGCTAAACGGAAACCAAACCATGGTGGTTATGACGCATTTTTTGTTGCAACAATGGAAAAAACAAAACAAAATTACGGGAACCCAATTTATAGGCTCAACCATCGTTTCTACTCCTATGATGCTCGAATTAGCTTCGGCTTATGGCGTAGAATGCAAAGTGGGATTGACTGGTTTTAAATGGATTGCCAAGTTTATTAAAGATTTTCCGAATCAGAAATTTATAGGCGGTGGTGAAGAAAGTTTCGGATTTATGGTGGGCGATGCCGTTCGGGATAAAGATGCTGTGGCTGCTACACTTTTAGTTTGCGAAATTGCAGCTAAAGCCAAAGAAAAAGGAAGTTCATTGTACCAAGAATTGCTTCAAATGTATGTCGATTTTGGTTTTTATAAAGAACATTTAATTTCGATTACCAAAAAAGGAATAGAAGGCTCGAACCAAATTAAACAAATGATGGTTGATTTACGTGAAAACCCATTGAAAGAAATAAACGGCGAACGTGTTGTTTTTATTGAAGATTACCAAAATTCGACCGCCAAGAATTTATTTACCAATGAAATAGAAGCATTAAACATTCCAAAATCGAATGTATTAATTTACTATCTAGAAGACGGAAGCAAAATTTGTGCACGCCCAAGTGGAACAGAGCCTAAAATTAAATTTTATTTTAGTGTAAATTGCGCTATTCAAAATGTTTCGGAAGTTGCCGAAGCAGAAATTCAATTAGATAACAAAATCAAAAATATTATTGCTGAAATGCAACTCAACTAATGGAAAATATCAAAAAAATAATCCCTTTTGTATTGCCGTACAAAAGTCATATCGTTTGGAATATTATCTACAATATATTCTATGCGCTTTTTAGCACACTTTCGTTTTTGGTATTAATTCCAATGATGGACGTACTTTTTCAAAAATCTAAAAAAATAGACACCGAACCGGTATTGAAAAGCATTTTCGACATAGGCTCGTATGCTAAAGAATATTTGTATTTTGAAATCAGCAAATTAAACGAAGCCAACGGCCCGCAATATGCGCTTTTGCTAGCGGTAGTGGTTATTATTATTACTTTTTTATTAAAAAATGTATTTGGCTACTTGGCTTCCTTTCATTTAATGCATTTGCGAAACGGCGTATTGAAAGATATGCGAGTGCAATTATTTGAAAAAATACTCTCGTTGCCTATTGGTTTTTATTCTGAAAAACGAAAAGGCGATGTCATGGCAAGAATGTTAGGCGATGTAGGCGAATTTCAGAACTCCTTTTTTGTTGTTTTAGAATTAATCGTAAGAGAACCGCTCACTATTATATTTACAATTGCTTCTATGTTTATAATTAGTACCAAACTAACCTTATTTGTATTTGTTTTTATCCCTATTTCGGGTTACGTGATTTCAAGGTTAGGGAAAAATTTGAAATCGAAAGCAACAGAAGCGCAAGCTGAATCAGGTTATTTTATTTCAATTTTAGAAGAAACGCTTGGCGGTATGAAAGTAGTTAAAAGCTACAATGCCGAAGGAATATTCCAGAGAAAATTTACCGATTCTATAGATAGAGTGGTCAAATTAGCGATTAGCATTGGAAAGAAAAACAATTTGGCATCGCCACTAAGCGAAGTTATGGGAATTGTGGTTATTGCTATTTTATTGTGGTATGGTGGTAATATGGTATTGGTAGAAAAACTAGCCAACGGCAGCCCAATACTTGAAGGCACCCAGTTTATTGCCTATATGGGACTGGCATACAATATTTTAACCCCAGCAAAATCAATATCGAAAGCTTCGTATGCGGTAAAAAACGGTATGGCAGCCGCAGAGCGAGTTTTGGTAATTTTAGAACATGAAAACCCAATAACGTCTAAAGCAGAAGCTATAGAGAAACACACTTTTGAAGACAAAGTTGAAATCAAAAACATCAATTTCCGTTATGAAGAAGAAAATGTACTGAAAAACTTCTCGATAACCGTTCCTAAAGGAAAAACTATTGCACTTGTCGGACAATCTGGTTCGGGAAAAAGCACGATTGCTAATTTGCTCACGCGTTTTTACGACGTTCAAGAAGGTCAAATTTCAATTGACGGGATTGATATAAAAGACTTAAAACTCGACTCACTTCGCGGTTTGATGGGATTGGTTACACAGGATTCGATTTTGTTTAATGATACCATAAAAAACAACATTCTGATAGGCAAACCCAATGCAACCGATGACGAAGTTATGGAAGCCTTAAAAATTGCCAATGCGTATGAATTTGTTACCAATTTGCCCAACGGAATAGAAACCAATATTGGCGATGCTGGAAACAAGCTCTCTGGCGGACAAAAACAACGATTGTCTATTGCTCGTGCCGTTTTAAAAAACCCTCCAATTATGATTTTGGATGAGGCTACCTCCGCCTTAGACACCGAAAGCGAAAAATTTGTTCAAATTGCATTAGAAAACATGATGCAAAACAGGACTTCTATTGTAATTGCCCACCGATTATCGACTATTCAAAAAGCAGATACCATTATTGTAATGAAAAAAGGCGAAATTGTAGAACAAGGAACCCATACGGAACTTCTGGCGCTAAACGGAACGTATTCGAACTTGGTT
This sequence comes from uncultured Flavobacterium sp., assembly GCA_964292845.1. Lineage (GTDB taxonomy): Bacteria > Bacteroidota > Bacteroidia > Flavobacteriales > Flavobacteriaceae > Flavobacterium. The sequence continues at coordinate 11,328 of CAXYWC010000041.1, forward strand.
ACGATGCAAAGTTTTGAGTAGATGTTTTAAACTTCCAATGTTTTTAAAGTTGTAAACTGAATATGATTATTATGAAAAGAGAATATTTTGGAATGTTATTTTTAATACTTTTTGTTGCAATTTGGTTTGCATTAGACTATTTTTTTGGAAGTGAAAAGTTAATGAATTTTATCGTAATTTGGGTTTTGTGTGGTTTTTATGCAGGTCAGTATTCTATGCGATTTCCTAAATGGAAATAAACTTATGGCTTGAATATATTCCTATAAGATGCCAGATTTGCAATCTGTTCCCACAAACAAAGTCAAAAACTAATTTTTTTAAAACAAAAAGGGATGTCAAAAATTCATGTTTATTTTATGCCCGGTTTGGCCGCTAGTGCTACTATTTTTGAAAGAATAAAATTGCCCGAAGCCCTTTTTGAAATGCATTTACTAGATTGGATAATGCCCGAAAAAGCAGAGTCTCTACAACATTATGCGGAGCGAATGAGCAAAAAAGTAGTGCACGATAATCCTGTTTTGATAGGAGTTTCTTTCGGAGGTATTTTAGTTCAGGAAATGGCACAATTTTTAAAACCTAAAAAGGTGCTAATTATTTCAAGTGTAAAATCGAATGAAGAGCTGCCCAGCCGAATGAAAATGGCCAAAACGACCAAAGCCTATAAACTAATTCCAACAAGCTTACTATCTAATGTAGAAACGCTTACAAAATATGCTTTTGGCGATATGCTCAAGGAACGGTTAAAGTTGTATAAAAAATACCTTACCATGAACGATAAGCAATATCTTGATTGGGCAATAGAGCAAGTTGTGTGTTGGGAAAGAACCGTTGCAGATGAAAATGTGATACATATTCATGGGGATAATGACAGCGTTTTTCCAGCTAAAAATATTAAAAATTTCATCAAAGTAAAAGGAGGAACACACATTATGATTATCAATAGATACAAATGGTTTAACGATAATTTGCCAGAAATTATTCTTAAATAAAGGATTGTTTAGAAACCGTTATTTTTTTAATTAAGCATATATTAAAGATGAAAAAAATAGGAATTATTGTCACACTCATACTCGTTAGCGGATTTTTAATTTTTGCAACAACGTACCAACAAAACTCAAATTATTTTCCAGCATCGATGGAGTTTGCTACCGAAAAAGTGCCCTTACACATGAATGATGTTCGAGAGCGAATGGATCGCGAATTGTTAGTAAACCAAAATTTGCACTCTTCTACACAACTTATCATAAAACGAGCCGCTGTTTTTTTTCCAATAATCGAACCTATCTTGGCAAAATATAATGTTCCAGACGATTTTAAATACTTAGCCGTTATAGAAAGTTCATTAATAACCACCTCTGTTTCTAAATCGGGAGCTTGTGGTATTTGGCAATTTATGAAAGAAACGGCGCTTGAAAAAGGGCTTGAAATTTCAGAAACGGTAGATGAACGGTATCATGTAGAAAAATCGACCGAAGCCGCTTGTCAATATTTGCTTGCTGCCAAAACAAAATTTGGTTCTTGGACACTTGCCGCTGCTTCTTACAACGGTGGAATGGGCGGTATTGCTAAACAAATTGAATCCCAACAAGTGGATAACTATTATGATTTGTTGCTAACCGAAGAAACATCTAGATATGTTTTTCGAATTTTGGCTTTAAAAGAAATTATGAAAAATCCAGTGTTGCACGGTTTCAATTTGCAACCGAATGATTTATACAAAACAATTGCTACTCGGCAAGTTGAAGTGGATACTGCAATTACAAATTTAGCTTCTTTTGCCAAAAGTCAAGGTATAAATTATAAAATTTTAAAACTTCATAACGCCTGGTTGCGGGATAAAAAATTAGATAATGCGAACAAAAAGAAGTATAGCATTAATATTGCAACTGAAGGTTATTAAATTGAGAAAAGGTATGACAACAACCATAATATCTTTAGTGATTATAGGCTTGTTAGCAGGGTTGCTAAGCGGTTTGGTAGGAGTGGGAGGAGGAATTATAATGGTGCCTCTTTTAGTTTTGTTTTTAGGGTTTACTCAGTTTCAAGCACAAGGAACGAGTTTAGCTGTATTAGCCGTTCCAGTTACGGCAGTTGCAGTTTTTAATTATTATAAAGCAGGCTATGTTAATTGGAAATACGCTTTAATTATTGCTATTTTTTTTATTATAGGAAGTTATTTTAGTAGCAAATTAGCCGTTGGATTAGAACAAAAAACACTAAAAAGGATTTTTAGTGTTTTTATCATAATCATTGCGGGAAAAATGTTGTTGGAAAAGTAATTAGTTTGTAGTAAGCTGTTCCTTCGAAATGTCTTTGTCTATAAGTAAACTAGACAAACCTTCTCTAAAAGCATTATAGTTCATTGTGTATGCTTTTACATAAGTACTTTTCTTATCAGGCTGAGCGCCACCTCTTTTTATATCCACCACTTTTAAGTTTTGATCTAAAAAATAAGAAGTCGGAAATCCTAAAGTGTGTTTTAAATGTGCCACAATGTTAGCATCATTTTTGTACGATTCATTGGCGTAGCAAATGCTGATATTGTGATTGAATTTTCGAGCTATTTTCTTTACATTGTATTTTTTATCCCAAAATAAAATAACAAACTGAACATCTTTAGCGTATTTTTGAGCCAATTTGTTTAACGCAGGAATTTCTCCTTTGCTTGGAATGCACCAAGAAGCATACGTTAATATAAACAGCGGTTTTTTGAAAGAGCTCAGTTTTACTTTCCTTTTTTCAAAGCTTTTAAGCGTATAATCTTCAAAATAAGTTCCTACTAAATGATTTGAAACTAACGAATCAAATAAAATTTGCCCTTTTTGTGAGTCTTTGTTTTCAAAAGCACGATTGCTCTCAATATTGTATTTCTTAATGTTATTTTTGATTACAGAAGTAAAACTTTTCTTATTTTCTTGGCAATTTCCACCAAAAATAAAAAACAAACTGACAATGAGTAGTGCGAAATTTTTCATAATCCATATCTTTTAGAGGATTAAAGATAAAAAGTTATCTTGCTGATTATCAATATAATCGTTGAAAAGCAGAAAAAATCGTTTATTTGCCAAAAAGATACAAAAAAACCATCATTTCTGATGGTTTATAAAGTGATTTGATAAAAAATTATATTTTTTTCATCTGATCTTTCATCATTTTAACTTGATCTTTCAACATATTTTGCTTGTCTAATTTCTTAACCTCTAGCAATAAATTTGTAGCTTCAATTTTACGTCTTCTACTCAACGCAATCCCAGCCAAATTTAATTTTGCAAGCGCTAAATCCTGATCCATATTCAAACCCAAACTAATCGCTTTTTTAAAATATTTCTCTGCTTGAATTAAATTTGTTTGCGAAACCATTAAACCATGCAAATAATTAAAATACCCTTGTTGTTTTTGTACCAAAGCCGTTTCTGGATTTTTAATCTTATCCAGCCAATTTTTTGCACCCGCAAAATCTTGCTTTCGTAACTTTAAAAAGGCTAAAAGGATAAATTCGTTTTTAAAATATAAGAAAACTGGAAGAGCAGACACTAAAATAAGGAAAATTCCATTCCCAATATTTCCTTCTGTAAATTGCCAAATGGCAGTAAATATAATCAGAGCAGCTAATACAAGCTTAATATTTCTATGAAACATAATTGTGGTTTTATAATGAATTGCAAATATAGTAAAAGAATTAAATATTTTTTATAAAACCACTTGCAAGAAAAAAAAATCATTGTATATTTGCACTCGGTTTGAAAGAAACCTACAACAAGATATTTATACAAGAATTTAAAGATACACAAAATGAGCAAAAGAACGTTCCAACCATCGAAAAGAAAAAGAAGAAACAAACACGGATTCATGGACAGAATGGCTTCTGCAAACGGACGTAAAGTTTTGGCTCGTCGTAGAGCAAAAGGAAGACATAAATTGACTGTTTCTTGTGAACCAAGACACAAAAAATAATGATTTAACAATCAATATAAAGCCGTTACTTTTATTAGTAGCGGCTTTTTTTTAAACCTGTTCATAAATATTTATAAATTTTTGAAGCTATTTCCCGCTATTCACTTCAATCTTTTTATTTTTAAAGAAAAAATAAAAAGGATTTACGTTACAAACGAAGTTCACGGAACTCCGGTGAAAATAAAATTCAAGTGAAGTAATCGGGGCTAGGCGAATCTTTACAAAATTCAAGATTCGTTGTTTAACATTCAAACTTTTAAATTATGAATAACGAACGCTGAATGACGGACGCTGAATAACGAATTTTGAAATAAGCAACAACAACAACAACAAAATCTAAATGATTTAAAGATTCTAGAAGTCTAACAATCTAAGAAGTCTAACAATCTAAGAAGTCTAAAAATCTAACTACAATGCCAAAAGACAACTCCATAAAATCGGTTTTAATTATAGGCTCAGGACCAATCGTAATAGGGCAAGCTTGCGAATTCGATTACGCAGGATCACAATCAGCACGTTCCATTCGTGAAGAAGGAATCGAAGTAATCCTTATTAATTCTAATCCAGCAACCATCATGACCGATCCAACCATGGCGGATCATGTTTATTTGTTGCCATTGACGACCAAATCTATTATTCAAATCCTAAAAGAACATCCACAAATTGATGCAGTTTTGCCAACAATGGGCGGACAAACAGCTTTAAACCTTTGTTTGGAAGCGGACGAAAAAGGAATTTGGAACGATTTTAATGTAAGACTAATTGGTGTCGATGTAAATGCTATCGAAATTACCGAAGACCGAGAAAAATTTAAAAACCTTTTAAATAAAATTGGGATTCCCCAAGCACCAGCCAAAACAGCTACTTCTTTTTTGAAAGGAAAGGAAATTGCACAGGAGTTTGGTTTCCCATTAGTAATTCGTCCCTCATTTACATTAGGAGGAACAGGAGCTGCGATTGTGTATAAAAAAGAAGATTTTGACGAAAAACTAACCTACGGATTAGAAATGTCTCCGATTCACGAAGTGCTTATTGATAAAGCATTAATGGGTTGGAAAGAATACGAATTAGAACTGCTTCGTGACAAAAACGACAACGTAGTTATCATTTGTACTATCGAAAATATGGATCCTATGGGAATTCATACTGGAGATTCAATAACGGTTGCTCCAGCGATGACCTTATCGGATACAACATTCCAGAAAATGCGAGATATGGCGATTTTGATGATGCGAAGTATTGGTAATTTTGCTGGAGGTTGTAACGTGCAATTTGCTGTTTCACCCGACGAAAAAGAAGATATTGTAGCTATCGAAATAAACCCTCGTGTGTCACGTTCATCTGCATTAGCATCTAAAGCGACAGGTTATCCAATTGCTAAAATTGCTTCAAAATTAGCTTTGGGTTATCATTTAGATGAATTGCAAAATCAAATTACAAAATCGACTTCAGCTTTATTTGAACCCACTTTAGATTATGTTATTGTAAAAATCCCTCGTTGGAATTTCGATAAATTTGAAGGAGCAGACAGAACTTTAGGATTGCAAATGAAATCGGTTGGAGAAGTTATGGGAATTGGACGTTCGTTTCAAGAAGCTTTGCATAAAGCAACGCAATCGCTTGAAATTAAAAGAAATGGGTTAGGAGCAGACGGAAAAGGATACAAAAACTACGAACAAATTATCGATAAACTAACGCATGCCAGTTGGGATCGAGTTTTTGTGATTTATGATGCGATTGCGATGGGAATTCCGTTGTCACGCATTCATGAAATCACAAAAATAGACATGTGGTTTTTGAAACAATACGAAGAATTATATAGTTTAGAAAAAGAAATTTCTAAATACAAAATAGATACTTTGCCTAGAGATTTATTGCTGGAATCTAAACAAAAAGGTTTTGCTGACAGACAAATTGCACACATGATGGGTTGTTTGGAAAGTCAAGTGTATAAATTACGTGAAGAGCAAAATATTAATCGAGTTTATAAGTTAGTGGATACTTGTGCTGCCGAATTTAAAGCATTAACACCTTATTATTACTCGACTTTTGAGGCTGAAATTGACACGAGCAATTGCGAACTGGCGAAGCAAACTGCTTCGGGCGAAAAATATGTTCATAACGAAAGTATTGTAACTCCTAAAAAGAAAGTAGTAGTCTTAGGTTCTGGACCCAATAGAATTGGGCAAGGAATCGAGTTTGATTATTCTTGTGTACATGGTGTTTTAGCTGCAAAAGAATGTGGTTACGAAACTATCATGATTAACTGTAATCCAGAAACGGTTTCTACCGATTTTGATACAGCTGATAAATTGTATTTTGAACCTGTATTTTGGGAACATATTTACGATATTATTCGTCATGAAAAACCAGAAGGAGTTATCGTACAATTAGGAGGACAAACAGCATTAAAGCTAGCTGAAAAATTATCTAAATACGGAATTAAAATTTTGGGAACTTCATTTGATGCCTTAGATTTAGCGGAAGACAGAGGTCGTTTTTCAGAACTATTAACAGAGCTTCAAATTCCGTTTCCACAATTCGGAATTGCAGAAAATGCTGATGAAGCAAGTGCTTTAGCAGATGTTTTAGATTTTCCATTACTAGTTCGCCCTTCATATGTTTTAGGTGGACAAGGAATGAAAATTGTCATCAACAAACAAGAACTCGAAGAGCATGTAATCGATTTACTGAAAAACATTCCAGGTAATAAATTGCTTTTAGATCATTATCTAGATGGCGCTATCGAAGCTGAAGCGGATGCTATTTGCGATGGCGAAAATGTGTACATCATCGGAATCATGGAGCATATCGAACCTTGCGGAATTCACTCAGGAGATTCAAATGCGACTTTGCCACCTTTTAATTTGGGCGAATTTGTCATGCAACAAATAAAAGACCATACGAAGAAAATTGCGTTGGCATTACGAACTGTTGGATTAATTAACATTCAATTTGCGATAAAAGACGATACAGTTTATATTATCGAGGCCAATCCAAGAGCATCGAGAACAGTGCCATTTATTGCAAAAGCGTACGGAGAACCTTATGTGAATTATGCCACCAAAGTCATGTTGGGCGAAAATAAAGTAACCGATTTCACTTTCAATCCACAACTGAAAGGATATGCGATTAAACAACCTGTTTTCTCATTTAGTAAATTTGCCAATGTAAACAAAGCATTGGGGCCCGAAATGAAAAGTACTGGCGAAAGTATCTTGTTTATAGACGATTTAAAAGACGATGCCTTCTACGAATTGTATTCAAGACGGAAAATGTATTTGAGCAAATAAAAAAATAAAAAAAATCCAGCTCAATCTGGATTTTTTTATTTTATAAGTTTATATTTGTTTAAACTTTTATTAAAAATGGTAAACAATATAAAATCAGTTTTCAGCATCAAAGATCTTGAAAATCTATCAGGTGTAAAAGCGCATACAATCCGGATATGGGAAAAGCGATACAATGTTTTAGAACCCATGCGGAGCGAAACCAACATACGAAATTATGATTTGTTTAACCTTCAGAAACTTTTGAACATTGTTTTGTTGCATAATTATGGCTACAAAATTTCAAGAATTGCAAAACATACTTCAGATGAAATTGCTGTTTTGGTTCGAAAAATTGTTTCTGAAAAAAGCTCAAAAAGTCACGCTATAAATGCTTTTAAGATGGCAATGATTAATTTCGATCAAGCTTTATTTCTCAATACGTATAATAATTTATTATCCGAAAAATCCTTCAAAGAAGTGTTTTTTGAAGTTTTTATTCCCTTATTAGATGAAATCGGATTGTTGTGGCAAGCAGGAACTATTTCGCCTGCACAAGAGCATTTCATTTCCTTTTTAATCAAACAGAAATTATTGATTAATACGGAGAAACTGCAAGTTTTACAGCCTATTCGAGATGATAAAGTTTTTGTTTTGTATCTTCCTGAAAACGAAATTCATGAATTAGGATTGATGTACCTTAATTATGAAATTTTATTAAGTGGTTATAAATCAATATACCTTGGAGAAAGCGTTCCTATTGATAACTTGAAAGTAATGAAAGATTATTTTGACAATATTGTCTACATTATGTATGCCACTGTCCAGCCCACAAGTGATGTCATAAACGATTATATTACTACTTTCAATACTGAGATTTTGGATCAAACGGCACAATTTTGGATAATTGGGCGCATGACAGAGTTTATTGATAAAAATAAACTGAGCCCAAAAATAAATACTTTCAAATCGATTTCTGAAATAGTAAACGAATTATAATAAAATGTTAATAACGAGTTTTTTTGTTGAACATTAATGCAAATTTGTTAAACAATTATGAAAATAAAAATTACTATTATAGGTTCTGGATTTTCGTCACTAGCGGCATCTTGCTATTTGGCCAAAGCGGGCTTTGACGTTACTGTTCTAGAAAAAAATAAAACAGTTGGCGGTCGTGCTAGACAATTAATTAAAGACGGATTTACATTTGATATTGGTCCAACTTGGTATTGGATGCCCGATGTTTTCGAAAAATTCTTTTCTGATTTTAACAAGAAACCATCTGATTATTATCATCTTGACAAGCTAAATCCAGCTTACGAAGTGTATTATGGTGAGCTAGATTCGATTAAAATTGCCGACAATTTACCCGATATTCTAAACACTTTCGAGAAAGAAGAAGCAGGAAGTTCGAAGCATTTGCAATCGTTTTTGGATAATGCACAGCACAACTATGATGTTGCCATAAAGGATTTAGTTTACAATCCAGGGATTTCAATAACCGAATTGATTACGCCTGTTACCATTCGGAAAATAAATCAATTTTTTACAACGATTCGCACATCGGTTCGCAAAAAAATTAAAAACAATCGTTTGCAGCAAATAATGGAATTTCCAGTTTTATTTCTTGGTGCAAAACCGTCAAATACCCCTTCTTTTTATAGTTTTATGAATTATGCCGATTTTGGATTGGGAACATGGCATCCAAAAGGCGGTATGTATGAAGTTGTAAAAGCAATGGTAACTTTGGCAGTAGAATTGGGCGTAAAAATAGAAACCAATCAAAATGTTGAGAAAATCAATGTCGAAAATGGTGTAGTGAAAAGCGTAACGTCTAACGGGGAGACGATAATTTCTGACGTAGTTTTGAGTGGTGCCGATTACCATCATACTGAAACGTTGTTGGATGAAAAGTACCGCGGATACACTGAAAAGTATTGGGATTCTAAAATTTTTGCCCCTTCATCCTTATTGTTTTATGTTGGTTTTAATAAAAAAATAGAGAATGTTTCGCACCATACTTTGTTTTTTGATACTGATTTTGACGTGCACGCCAAGGATATTTATGATAATCCAAAATGGCCTGAAAAACCACTTTTTTATGCTAGTTTTCCAAGTAAAAATGACAAAACAGTGGCGCCAGAAAATCAAGAAGCAGGCATTTTTTTGATTCCAATTGCGCCTGGAATTACAGATACTCCCGAAATTCGGGAACTGTATTTCAAAAACATTATGGCTCGTTTTGAAAAAGTAACGAATCAAAAAATCATCGAAAATATCCTTTTTAAAGAAAGTTATTGTGTGAATGATTTTGTTAACGATTACAATTCATATAAAGGAAACGCTTACGGATTAGCCAATATATTGACTCAAACCGCTTTCTTGCGCCCCAAAATAATCAGTAAAAAAGTGCAAAACTTATTTTTTACAGGACAGTTAACCGTTCCTGGACCAGGAGTTCCACCTTCTATAATTTCAGGAAAAATTGTGTCGGATTTAATTATAAAACAAATCTTAAATTAAAGGAAATGAAGCAGTTATACGATGATGTTTCGTTCAAATGTAGTAAATTGGTAACCAAAAATTACAGCACGTCGTTTTCGTTGGCCGTTAAAATGTTGGCGCCAAGCATTCGTGATGCCATTTACAGTATCTATGGTTTTGTGCGTTTTGCGGATGAAATCGTCGATTCATTTCATACTTTTGACAAAGAAAGTTTGATTACCGATTTTGAAATCGAATATTACAAAGCACAAAAATCAGGTATCAGTTTGAATCCAATTTTGAACTCTTTTCAGCAAACCGTTGCGAAATACAATATTCAAGACGACTTGGTTCAGGCTTTTTTGAAAAGTATGAAACTTGATTTGATAAAAACAAGTTACAATAGCAATCAAGAATACAAAGACTATATTTATGGCTCTGCCGATGTGGTTGGCTTGATGTGTTTGAAAGTTTTTGTAAACGGCAATCAGCAACAATATAACGAATTGAAAGACGAAGCGATGCGATTAGGTTCAGCGTTTCAAAAGGTTAATTTTTTGCGTGATTTGAAGTGCGATACCGAAATTTTGAATCGAAATTACTTCCCAAATTTAGAAAATAATTTTTTTAATGAAAAAGCCAAAAGTGAAATAATTTTAGAAATAGAAGCCGATTTTAAGATAGCACTAGGAGGAATCAAAAAATTACCATTCGAAGCTCGATTTGGCGTTTATACGGCGTATATTTATTATAAAAAACTATTGCAAAAATTAAAATCAACCTCTTGTGAAGATATTGGAAACGAAAGGATTAGAGTTTCGAATGTATCTAAAACCTATTTGCTTTCAAAGTCTTTTCTTCGTTATAAACTCAATTTAATTTAAAAAAAACATGTACTCATTTTCGATTTTTTTAGCAACTTATTTGATTATGGAATGCGTTACTTGGTTGACACACAAGTATGTAATGCATGGGTTTTTGTGGTATTTGCACGAAGATCATCACCAACCCAAATACCAAGGAATGTTTGAACGTAATGATACTTTTTTCGTCATTTTTGCGATACCGAGCATTTTGCTTTTCTATTTTGGGGCAGAAGACGGTTTTGATTTTAAATTTTTCATTGGTTTAGGCATTTTTGCTTATGGATTGAGCTATTTTATCGTCCACGACATTATGATTCATCAACGTTTTAAATTTCTGAAAAACACCAAAATAAAATACCTCATTGGTTTGCGAAAAGGACACAAAGTGCACCACAAACACCTTGGCAAAGAAGATGGAGAATGTTTCGGAATGCTTTTTGTACCGTTCAAATATTTCAAAATATAGCAAAATGTCACTCTATTTACTACTCAATATTGCCTCTTTTATTATACCGTTTTTGTACAGTTTCGAACCTCGAATGAAGTATATAAACCGTTGGAAATCTGTGTTTTTAGCAATTGTAATAACAGCAGTAGTATTTATTATTTGGGATATTTGGTTTACAAAAATAGGAGTTTGGCGATTCAATCCACGCTATCATTCTGGCATTTCATTTTTTGGTTTACCCATCGAAGAATGGTTGTTTTTTGTCTGCATTCCGTATGCCAGTATTTTTTTGCATTTTGCATTTCAGTATTTTTATCCAACAGTATTACTTTCAAAAAAAGCGGTAAAAACAATTAGTTTTTCAATAATAATTATACTAATTCCAACCGTTTTATTGCATTATAACAAGTGGTACACGGCAGTAAATTATAGTTTTTTAATACTGATTTTAGCAATTGCTTATTTCAAATTTACAGCGATTTTGCAGCTATTTTTTATTACATTTCTTCTTATTTTAATTCCGTTTTCAATCGTAAACGGCATATTAACAGGCAGTTTTATCGACGAACCTGTAGTGATGTATAACAATTTAGAAAATCTCGGAATCCGACTTGGCACCATTCCTATCGAAGATATTGGCTACGCTTTTTCGATGCTATTACTGAGTTTGATGCTAATTGAAAAATTTGAAAAAAAATAACTTTTTGGGCGTTACCCAAGGGTCGGGCTTTCCGTTCCCGCTTTTTTTGAAAAGGCAAGAAAAATGCCTTTTCAAAAAAGAGCTCCACTTCAATCCCTAACGCAAACCGTACAACATAAAAAATAA
>CAXYWC010000042.1:0-22600 GCA_964292845.1 uncultured Flavobacterium sp.
CCATTTTTGGCTATGGCAATGTCGTTAAACTGATTTTCGTTCCAGTATTTATCCGTATTTAAAATCCAATTTTCTTTGGGTAAGAGCGTTGTAAAATCATACACTTTTACACTACCTTGATTGGGCAATACCCATAATTGATTTCTAGCGTCAAGAATGACTTTTTTTACGCCATTTTCTATTTGGAGGAGTTGTTTTATACCATTTTTTTGAAGTATAAAAACACCTTTGTTAGCCGAAATAAGGAGGTTGTTTTCGGTATTGAATAATTCGGAAAATTGTATTGATTCGTCAGGATAGGTGTAGGTTTTCCAATTGTTTTTGGCATATAAATAAAGTGTATTGGTTGCATTACACATCCAAAGTTGTGCTTTATTGTCTTGCACTATAGAAGTTACAGTTTGATCATTTTTAATGGGAGCTTTCAACGTAATGATGCTATTGTCTTCTGGGGTTAATTTTACCAATCCGTGGTTGGTGGCTATCCAAAAAATATGGGTTTCGGCATCATAAAAAACATGATTGATTTTGTTTTTAGTTTCAAAAATGGGTTTAAATTGCCCCTTTTTATCTAACAAAAACAATTGATTTTCGTTGTAAACTGCGCTATTTTTATTGGCATCTTCAAAATGGCTAACAATAGAAAAAAGGATCTTTTTAGGATTTGTTATCGTTTTGGACTTAATTGCATTTTGGACTATATCAAAAGTAAAAAATATTCCTCTCGCGTTCGTAAAAAAAAAGTTTCGTTTATCTTTCGAAAGTGCGGCTGAAACAAAATGTTCCTTTTTTAAAATGGAATTAAAATGTAGGTTTAACCGATTGGTTTTTCTATTCCACACATACATCCCTTTTCGGGTGGCAATCCAAATTTCGGTAGCATTAGGTTCAATAAAAACATTTTTATCATCCGATTCTGACAGGCTAGAATCAAATGGAAAAGAAACCATTTTTTTGGCACTAGGCGAATAGTATTTGATATGGTTTTGATCGGTACACCAAACCAAGCCTTTTTGATCAATATAAATATTATCATAATGATCATTATAAGGCGATGAATCTTCAAAATTTACTTTTGCTAAAACGTTAGGAATATCAAAAATAGTAGGAATAAAAACCAAACCTAAATTATGGTCATAGTAATATAAATTGTTTTTATGTAACGCTAAATAATTAACTAACGAATTGATTTTAGAATTTTTAATAAACTGATAGCCATCGTACAAGCACAATCCTCTTTGGGTGGCGATATATAAATTGCCATCTTTTTTGATGGTGCTATGAACAAAATCGGAAGGCAATCCTTGGTTGAATTTAATGGTTTCAGCACGATACAACGGTTGTGAAAAACCGCTATTCGAGAGAAAAAAGTAGATAAAACCAAAGATAATGTAACGCACTTGTACTAAAATTAGATTGTAAATTTATATCTTTTTTAATGTATTCTAAATTTTAAATAAGTGAATTGCAGGTTTGAATGTGTGAACGGTAAAAGAAGCTTCTTTTTGTCCTTTTTAGCTCTATTTTAATGGAATTGAAAAAAACGATTTTTTGTGTTTCAGACTTGATCTGCCAAATGTTCGTCAAATTTATTTTTAAAGCATAAAAAAAGCCTCTACATTTCTGTAAAGGCTTTTAAACGCTTGCTCCCTCTCTTGGGCTCGAACCAAGGACCCTCTGATTAACAGTCAGATGCTCTAACCAACTGAGCTAAGAAGGAAAGTGTGTTTCACTTTTAAAGCGGTGCAAAGATAGCATCATTTTTATTATTTGCAAATAAAATTATCACTTTTTTAGAAAAAATTCTTCAGTATTATTGCATAAATGTCTTTACCGAAGGTTAAAGCCATTAAGCTCAGTAAGATAATCATTCCAACTGTCTGAACTCTTTCGGCAGCTTTTAGACTTAAAGTTTTACCCGTTACCATTTCGGCAATGGTAAAGATAGCATGACCGCCGTCAAGACCTGGAATAGGCAACAAGTTCATAAACGCTAATCCTATCGAAAACATTGCTGTAAACCCCCATATAAACTCCCAGTTCCATTCTTTTGGAAGTTTCTGAGTAATTCCTATCGGACTCATTACTTGCTTGTAGGCTTCGGTTTTTGGTCTAAGTATTAGTTTAAATTGCTTGATGTTATAGATAAATTGCGTGTAAGACTCATTTACAGCAGCAGGAATGGCTTCAAAAAAACTGAGTCTGTTGGTAATAATAAAATCTTCTTTATCTCTAAATGTTGGTCTAAAGCCAAGTTTTCCTTCCGATGAAACTTTAGAGGCTATCAAAACCTCTTGACCACTTCTCAAAATAGTTAATGTAATTGAATCTGATTTTTTAGCTTCTAAAGTTGTAGAAAGTTCATCGTAGAATTTAATGTTCTGATCATTTATTCTTACAATTTTATCGCCTTTTAGTAATCCCGCTTTACTTGCTTCACTTTTTGGTGTAATAGAATCTACATAAACCTCGGTTAATCTTGGAGATATAAAATTTTTCCCTTCTGATCCTAAAATTTTACTTTTTTGCTCGTCGGTAATGGTTAATATTTGTTTTTGCCCCTCTCTTTCCACTTTCACTTTATCTCCTAATAAAACGTCGATAATCATTCGGTTGAATTTGGGTTGTGCTTGTCCGTCAACACTCACAATTTTATCTCCGTTTTTAAATCCTGCGTTAAGCCCAGATTCTCCAAACATTAATCCGTTTTTTTGATACAATTCTGTAGCGGCGTATTTTTGTCCAACAGTGCTGAACATCGTTGTGTAAATAAAAATGGCTAAAAGGATATTTACCGTAATACCTCCCAGCATAATAATTAAACGTTGCCAAGCTGGTTTAGAACGAAACTCCCACGGCTGTGCCGGTTGTGCCATTTGTTCGGTATCCATACTTTCGTCCATCATGCCTGATAGTTTCACATAACCTCCTATGGGCAACCAACCAATTCCCCATTCGGTATCGTTTATTTTCTTTTTAAACAATGAAAATCCAGCATCCATAAAAAGATAGAATTTTTCGACTCTAACTTTGAACATTCTCGCAGTTATGTAGTGCCCAAATTCGTGAAGAATGACAAGTACAGAAAGTATAAATATAATTTGTGCGATTTGTATTAAAGTATCCATGTAGTATTTTAAATTTTAATATAAAAAACAAAAGTAAGGTTTTCACCTTACTTTTTTACAATATATATGCCGAGTTTATTTTTTTATGAAATTTTTATGAAAAACGCCTTCTGAGGTTTCTAAACTAACCATATATATTCCAGCAGACAAACCTGAAATATTTACCTTATTTTGATTTGTTTCTAACGCTTTTTGACCTAACGCATTATACAAACTCACTTTTTGTAATGTGGTGTTTATTGGCAAATCGATAGTCAACGAAGCTGTCGCTGGATTAGGATAGATACTTATTGCATTTTCATAATTAAAATTAGCTACTCCAAGCGTTGCAGTACTATTACGAGAAATAATATTTTTATTGGGATCAAACGCTACTCCAGTCACTGTTTTCCCCACCGGAATAGCCACAGTAAAACTCTGACCACTAAAGGTGTTTTCTAATACAGCATCTATTATTTGACCGTCATTTAACGTTAATCTTACTGGAACTGGCATCTCAAAATAAGAAACATACCCTAATTGCGCTGTGTTTGTAATCGATTGTGTTTGGCTTATCTGTACAGTAGCTTGACCTGATCCAGAATTAAACGCATTAATGGCATATATCGGATAGCCTTGGTTGTAAACCCAATCCTGAAAAAATTCAGTTAAACTACCGCTTCCTTGATAAACGGTTTCTAGATGAGCCTTAAGTTGTGGTGTCAAAGCATAAGCATAAGCCAAAGTAGGGTCTGCTAAGTAATTTTTCATTCCTTGAAAAAAGGCAGTGTCTCCTAATTTAAATCGTAACATATTCATAACCATAGCTCCTTTATCATACGTTAATCGACTGCTAAATATTCTGTTTACATTTGTAGCTTCAGCATCTGTGAGGTAAACAGCACCTGTGGCTGATGAGGTAATATTAGTAATCATGTTTGCCTTTTCGGTAGTAAAAGCGGCTTGACCATCAAAATTTTCAATAACTAATGCGGCGACATAAGTAGTTATTCCTTCATTAAGCCAAATATCTTTCCATGTCCCACACGTTATTTTGTCTCCAAACCACTGATGTCCCATTTCATGCGCAATCAGTCCTCGGTCAAATCCTACCATAAAAGATACAGTGGTGTGCTCCATACCTCCTCCCCAACCAAATTGGGCATGTCCATATTTTTCAGTATGAAAAGGATATACTTCAAACAAAGTTTCATATAGATTTAATATCTGCGGTGTAACGGCCAACTGCGGTGTAATAGCTGCAAGACTTTCTGGGTAAATGTAATTTATTACTGGATAATCATTAGGCGCAGTACCCGCAGTTTGATTGTAAACACTATAATTTGTAACTGCAATAGCAATTAAATACGCAGGTATAGGATAGCCGTGATGAAAATGGGTTGTTTTATTAGCGCCTACTATTACTGGTGCTGAGGGTTCGATACCGTTAGAAACACTTACATATTGCGATGGTGCTGTAATATATACATCGATGCTGTTTATTTTGTCATTCAAATCTTGCTTGCAAGGCCACCAATCTCTGGCGCCAAAAGGTTCTGACAAAGTATATATAACTGGTTTTGTATTAAACGGAGTTGTGCCGTGAGTTGTACTTGTAAAGGCATTGAAACCATTTACGGGGGGTGCCCCAGAATAGGTAATCTCGACTGTGGTAGAATTTCCTGTTGTAAGAGTAGTTGGTAAAGTAATAACCAATTCATTGTTTACATTGCCAACAAATGCCAAATTAGCTGCTCCTTGTTTTACCGAGCTAGCCGTTAGTTCATTAGCTAAATCGAAAGTTACGGTATTCATGTTTGACAATGCCGTAAATGTAGTCGTAATTTTTCCTGAGATAAAATACACTGCTGGATTAACTGTAAATTCCAATTTATGATAGGTAATATCATAATTTAATGTGTTTGGATTTACAGCCAGATTCATGGTTTTCGAAGCTGCTTTTTTTTCAACTTCAGCAATACTTTCAGTATTGTGCTTTTGGGTTTGTGAAAAACCAATTTGAAAAAGACTAATTAGTAACAGTAGTGTAATTTTTTGCATAAAAAATAGTTTTCCACAAAAATAGCTATTTACATTGCTAAATTCCACTAAAAACTGTTAAATTAAAAATTAGTCAAAATACGTCCAGTTAAAACCATCGCTGGCAATAATAACGGATTTACGCAATGCGTCTGGAGGCATGTTTAAAGGAGCAGAGGTTGCCGTTTTTGACTGTTTAGAAAAAAAAAGTCCTCCTAAACTATATATTTGAGCGGTTTCAAAATCAGTTACATTTCTTAGTATATATACCCTTCCAGGGACTGCAGTTGCGTTGGGCAACAAAAACTCTAAATTACCTACAGTTGGCGTAAGCGATATATAAACTCCGTCATTTATGGGCGTAGCACTTCCGCCAGGACCACCATTAAGGTTAACGACCTTTACAGACAAGTTGCCGTTTATATCTAAAGTACTTTTGGGAGCAATTGTTCCAATACCAATCTGAGCAAAATTAGGAATTACAAAAATTACTGATAGGATTATAACAAGGGTAACTCTTTTACTTAACATACTATTTATATTTTGGTAAAGACGAAAGTATGTAATAATTTATTCCGTTTCAAAAAATAAAAAAGCATTTTGCAACGAAAACGATTGCGGGTTGATAACTTTATCTCTTTTTTAGATAAAAAATAAAAAAGCGACAATAAAGAACTGCCGCTTTTAAGAATTTCACATTTTTATTTACTTCCCAACAGTAATAACTCGTTTACCACTACTTCGGTAACGTAGCGTTTGTTTCCGTCTTTGTCATCATAACTTCTGTGTGTTAATTTTCCTTCTACAGCAATTTCTTTGCCTTTGGTTACAAAACTTTCTATAATTTCGGCGATTTTGCCCCAAGCAATAATATTGTGCCATTGGGTGTCGGTTACTTTTTCGTTTTTGTCGTTATAATACACTTCGTTTGTGGCAATGGTTAGTTTGGCTAATTTTTTTCCCCCGTCAAGGATTTTAATTTCTGGTTCGTTTCCTACGTTTCCAATTAACTGTACTTTGTTTCTTAATGCATTCATGGCGTGTAAATTTAAATTGTTATTAAAATTAATTTTTATTGTCATTGAAATAATTGATATTGCAATTGTTTCATTTCGACAGTGCAAAGATGTGGTGAGTTCCAAAATTTATTCGGTTATCATTCGTTTACTTTCGGTTGTAATTATTTGTAACCGTTTGTAATTGGATTTTTTTGTTTATATTTGGCTGTAATTCAATCTTTAAACGATTTCATTAAATAATGGAAATTAGAACCTACCAACCCGAAGACAAACATCCTGTTTTGCATTTATTACGCCTCAATACCCCAAAATATTTTGCGCCTGAAGAAGAAACCGATTTAATTTTTTACTTAAATCAAGAACTTGAACTGTACTATGTTGTCGAATTCAATTCGGAAATTATCGGTTGCGGAGGTATTAATTTTGCAGAAAATAAAACCATCGGAAAAATAAGTTGGGATATTTTGCATCCAGACTACCAAGGAAAAATGATAGGAACACAACTGCTTCAGTTTCGATTAGAAAAATTGAAAGCAATAAAAAACATTGAAAAAATAACCGTTAGAACATCACAATTTGTTTATAAATTTTATGAAAAACAAGGTTTTCATTTGTTAAAAATTAGAAAAGATTATTGGGCAAAAGGATTTGATTTGTATGATATGGAATACCTAAAATAAGACTACGAATATGAAAAATTGTTTAGAATGTAACGAAAAAATTATAGGTCGTGAAGACAAAAAGTTTTGCAGCGATGGTTGCAGGAATGCGTACAACAACAAAATAAACAAAGATTCGACCAACTTGATGCGAAATATAAACAACAAATTACGTAAGAATTATCGCATTTTGTCCGATTTGAATCCCGAAGGAAAAGGAAAAACAACTCGAACAAAATTGCAAAGCAAAGGTTTCGACTTCGAGTTTTTCACCTCCATTTTGACGACAAAAACTGGAAATACGTATTATTTTTTATACGACCAAGGGTATCGAATTCTAGAAGATGATTATTATATGTTGGTAAAAAAAGAAAACTAAATGACTCAAAAAAACATTTCAATATTAGGTTGTGGCTGGTTGGGCTTACCGCTAGCAAAGACATTAATCGAAAACCATTTTGCTGTGAAAGGTTCGACAACTTCTCAGAACAAACTTTCGTTATTGGAAACAAATAGAATTCAGCCGTTTTTACTTTCGTTACATGAAAATGAAATCGTTGGGAATATTGCTGCTTTTTTAGAAAATTCGGAAGTTTTAATTATTGATATCCCACCAAAATTACGAGGAAATGCTACCGAGAATTTTGTAGCCAAAATAAAAACATTGATTCCATTTATCGAAAAATCATCGATTACAAAAGTGTTATTTGTGAGTTCAACGTCTGTTTATGCCGATGATAATTCGGTTGTAACAGAAGAAACCATTCCGAAAGCAGAAACCGAAAGCGGAAAACAATTGCTAGAAACCGAAAAATTATTGCAAAACAATAAAGCGTTTCAAACTACAATTTTACGTTTCGGCGGATTAATAGGAGAAGACCGCCATCCTATAAAAATGCTGGCTGGCAGAGAAAATATTGAAAACCCTAATGGCGCCATCAATCTAATACATCAAAAAGATTGTATTGGGATTATCCTGAACATTATTGGTCATACTAATCCTAACGAAGTGTGGAACGAAACGTTTAATGCTGTTTCGTCCTTTCACCCTACTCGCGAAGAATATTATACTCAAAAAGCGATGGAACTCCATTTGGCGTTACCCAAATTTAACCACGAAAAACCGTCTGTTGGCAAAATTGTTTCGAACGAAAAATTGATTAACCGTTTAAAGTATCATTTCGGGAATTTCTCCTTCTATAATTAATTCGGCTTCCGTTGCCTTTAGGATTTCGTCAACCGAAACACCTGGCGCACGTTCCAAAAGTTTAAATCCTTTTGGCGTAATTTCTAAAACGGCTAGTTCTGTGACTACTTTTTTGACACAACCTACTCCTGTAAGTGGCAAAGTACATTTTTTTAGGATTTTGCTTTCGCCTGCTTTATTAACGTGCATCATGGCTACGATAATATTTTCGGCAGAAGCTACTAAATCCATGGCGCCACCCATTCCTTTGACCATTTTTCCGGGTATTTTCCAGTTGGCAATGTCGCCATTTTCAGAAACTTCCATAGCCCCCAAAATGGTTAAATCAACCTTTTGTGCACGAATCATTCCGAAACTAAAGGCCGAATCGAAAAAACTAGCACCAGGTAATGTAGTAATGGTTTGTTTTCCAGCATTGATAATATCAGCATCTTCCTCGCCTTCAAACGGGAAAGGTCCCATTCCTAGAACGCCGTTTTCACTTTGAAATTCTACAGAAATATCTTCCCGAACATAGTTCGCTACTAAAGTTGGAATTCCAATTCCTAAGTTTACGAAATAATTGTTTTGTACTTCTTTTGCAATGCGTTTTGCAATTTGATTTTTATCTAAAGCCATGTTTTATAAATATTTTTTTAAAATAGCTTTTTTTTGTTTTGGAATTTCAGCTATTTCAGTTTCTAAAGCGTTTATTTTTGTTTCTATTTTTTCAATTTCTGAAACTATTTTTTGTTGTTTTGGAAGTGGTGGAAGTGGTATTTTTTGGTTTAATACTACTGGTTGTGCAATATTTGGATGGGTTGATTGAGAAGAATATTGATTTAAATTTAATTTCAATAATGAAAAATATAAAAAATCAATATCAACATTTTGTATAAATGAATTTATAAACATTGAATTATCAGTAATCCATGATTTTGGCTTTGTTTTATGAATTGCTCCACAATATGCCCCAACTCTTCCAATTGCTATAGTTTCTTTTTCGGATATAAAATTATTATGAGTATCAATTATTCCATTACCACCATAAACCAAATATTCACCATTTGTTCTATTGGTTTTAGAAAGTTCTTTACCATTTTGTAAAGTAAAAACATCTTTTAAATAAACCATTGAAGCATTTGAAATTGATTTTTCAAAAAATCGCTCTTTTTCATCTTTCAACTTCTCCACTTCCTCTTTTGCTTTCTTTTCTTTTTCTTCTAAAACTTCAATTTCTAAAACTATTTTTTGTTGAATATCTAGCGGTGGAAGTGGGATTTGAAAAGGCTCAAGATTAGTTCTTGTAATCTGTGGTTGTGCAGTTCCTGTGATTGTTTGGTTTAAATCTGTAAATAATAATAAATTATACAAAAACAATTTATTTAAATTTTCAAATTTTGGTTTTGTGACCATTGCATTACCCGTAATCCAAGATTTGGGTTCAGTAAAATTTACTGTTCCACATGTAGCTCCTCTACATGTAATTGCAATTTCTGAATCTTCATGATTATACTTATCGTAAAATCCGATAACTCCATTTGCTCCGAAAACTTTGAACTCCCCAGTTTCTTGAATTTCTTGAGAAGTAATTGTTTTTGGTTGATATAAATCACAAACTTCTCCAAGTTTTTTCAACTCCCACTTACTCTCAACTTTTACTTTTTTTTTAACACTCAACGAAATTGTTTTTTCAAATTCCACTCGGTCAAAAGTCATCATATCTATCAAATCTTGGCGAGAAATGTGGTTTTGCATTTTGGCATCTATTTCAAAATCGTTGTTGTTGGTAAATGCTTTAAGTATATAAGTACTGGCTTTTTCGGGGTTGTCAAAAATTTTGGCATCATACATTTGGGTGCATTCGTCCACTGTTTTGCCTCGTTGCATAGCGTGCATGCCTTCGCTATTGCGTCGGCTAGAAAATTCGTACCCTAAAAAGCGTTTTTCTACTTCTTTTTCGCCACTTTTTACCAAAACTACTTTTTGGTTGTAGGCAATTATAAAGTACAACAATTTATCGGCTTCACGCTCTAAAAGTAGGTTCCAAAAATCTTTATCAGTTTTGGCTTTTAGTTTTTTGCGGTATTCTTTATAAATTTCGTGGTTTTGTATGGATTCGTTTGGCGTTTTTTCTAATAAAGAACTATAATCGTTAAACGAAATGGTTGCCCAAACGTGGTTTACATATTTGGCAACTGGTTTTTCTATGCCGTTAATGGTAATATCGGTTTTAGAGTCAAAGAAATTAGTGACCGATTTTTTCCATTCGGCAGATAATTTATTGGCTCTTCGGCGCAAAAATAGCGTTACGGTATTGGTTCCTGTAGCCATAAAAGTATTGCTTCCAAGCTCGGCAATGGCAACAATATCAAAATATTGCAGGATAATTTCACGGGTTTTGGTTTGAATTCCTGTGTTGTTCAAGATAGAACTTGGCAAAATCAAACTGGCAACGCCACCGTCTTTGAGCAAATGTTTGGTTCGTTCTACAAACAAACATTCTATATCTTTACTTTTATCCGAAAGGCTTGGGTAAAGTGTGTATTCTTTTTGTGCACCAATATATTCTAAATCGTCTTTGCAATCATTTACAGCATACGGCGGATTAGAAATTACTACCGAAAACTTGGCTTTGCTAGAATCTTCAATATTGATGTTTTCTTGCAAAAGTCCTTTATAGGTTTTAGAAGTGGCAAAACTATCCAAACCATCGCCGTGAATAATTTGTGCTACGCCATCGCCATAAAAATAGCAACCTACTTTGGCAACTTTTACCAATCGGTAATCTTTTTCTATGCCGTAAACATATTTTGCTGCCCAATTGTAAGGGTCGGCAACCCAACTTTGAACGGCTGATTTTGCTTTTGGAAATTTAAGCTCTTTTTCAATATCAATGTTATTGATAATGTCTTGATATTCTTCTAGAGCTTCGGTAATAAAGTGACCGCTACCCGCTGCGTAGTCAATTACGGCAGGCAATTTTGGTTCTTGATTGTTAATTTCTTGCAACATCATTTTTTTGATTGGCAAGGAACGAACAATGAATTTGGTAACAGGTGGCGGTGTAAAGTATTGCCCCACTTCTTGCTTTAAACCAGTGGTTAAAAGCAATTCGAAAAAGTCGGACAAATGTTGCTGTTTTCTTGGATAACGAATTTGGTATTTTTCTAAAAGTTGGACTACTTCTTTTAAAACCCGTTGGTTATTTTCAAAAGTTTCGTCGTCGTCCACTTCTTTAATGGCAAAAACATTATTAAACATTAGAATTTTTTTCTTTCGTTCTAATAGTTCATTTTCGTTTTTTGCTCCTTCAAAATCAGAATCTTCTATTCCTGCAATTTCTTTTTCTAAAAAGGCTTTCAAGCCGTTTTTATGCAAATTAATTAATCGAACCTGAAAATCGATAGGATTATCGTCTTCTCGCCAATGAAATTCTAATTCCATATCATCGCCTTTGGCTTCATCATAAAGTTTAGCCAAAAACAAATTGAAGATTTTATTAAATGCATTGGGTTTATCTGAAACCGAATGTTTACGCAAAATAGAAGCAAAACCGTGAAATATAGTATCACTTTCGTCTTTTGACAATTTTTTTAGTTCGTTTTTTGTAAAGGTTTTTTTTGTTTCAGAATTATAAGGTTGATTTTCCCAAACGATGTTTTGATAGGTTTTTTTATTCCACGAATTATGAAAATCTTTCACATCACCAATTTTATATTCTTCTTCGATTTTTACGATTTCATATTTTGGTTCAATTTTATTTTCTTTTAAATCAGAGGTATAAAGCATAATTAAATCAGCTTTATTAGCAAATTTGAAATACGTAAATAATTGCCCGCCGTCTTTTTTGATTCGAGTAAATTCTTTGTCGAATTCTTTTCCGTAGGTTTTACATTCTATCAAAAGATATTCTGAACCATCTTCACGATTTACACAGATATCTAATCGTCCAGAAAATCCGTGTCCTGCTGGATACACTTTTTCGAGAGAAATGTTTTCGGGCTTATAACCTGTTTCAAGCAATCGATTTACACATTCTAAGACAACCCAATCTTCGGGTTTTGTGATGTTTTGAGAATCTTTTCCGCCTATTTTTATTTTCCCGCCAAAATGGAAAGTTTTTTTATCAAAATCTATTTCAATAGTATAACCATCAAGATATTTTTTTATGTAAATAGCTGACGCGTTTTCTTTGGCTTGAAAACCTACTATTTTAATTAAATCTTTCATTTGACAAAAATATTATCTCGTTCTAACAGTGCGTTGTTCTATTCTTTTTTCAAATTTTTCTCCTTGAAAAATACGATTGACCATAATTCCTGGAATGTGAATTTGGTTGGGGTCTAATGCTCCAGCTTCGACTAATTCTTCGACTTCGGCAATGGTGATTTTTGCGGCACCAGCCATACAAGCGTTAAAATTTCGAGCCGTTCCTTTGAAAATTAGGTTTCCGGCGGTGTCGCCTTTCCAAGCTTTTACGATAGAAAAATCGGCTTTGTAGGCCAGTTCCATAATGTGCATTTTGCCGTTAAATTCTCTGGCTTCTTTTCCTTCGGCTACTTCGGTTCCGTATCCTGCTGGTGTAAAAAAGGCTGGGATTCCTGCTTGTGCGGCTCTGCATTTTTCGGCCAATGTGCCTTGTGGGGTAAGTTCTACTTCGAGTTCGCCTGAAAGCATTTGGCGTTCGAATTCGGCATTTTCGCCTACATACGAAGAAATCATTTTTTTGATTTGGTGTTTTTCTAAAAGTAATCCGAGACCAAACCCGTCAACTCCTGCATTGTTTGAAATACAGGTTAGTTCTTTGATGTCTTTTTTTACGAGTTCGGCAATACTGTTTTCTGGAATACCACAAAGTCCGAAACCGCCTAGCATGATGGTTTGCCCATTCTGTATGTCGTGTAAGGCTTCTTGTACGTTGTTTACTTTTTTGTTTATCATTTTGACTTACATTTTATTTTTTGAACCTTATGTGAAATATAAGATTATATACGTTTGGCTTAATTGTTTCTTTTTACCTTTTTACCCTAGCCCCGATAGCAGTGAAAATCATTTTTGTTTTTTCTTTAAAAACAAAAAGATTGGAACGGATAGCGGGATTAGCTCCTAACTTCGACAAGCTCAGTTGGATGTTTTAAATACCAAATTCGTCTGTGTTTTGTTCTTCGGGTTTTACGGCTGTTGAATCGTTTGCAATACTGTCATGAATTATTCTTTTTTCTGGGGCACAATCGACTTTGATACTTAAGTTTTGAGGGCGTTCGAAAGCTTCTTTGGATACGTTTAGGTTGGTGTCTGCGTAGCATTTTTTCATGAACAGTGCCCAAATTGGCAATGCCATGGTGGCGCCTTGTCCGTTAGCGAGGGTTCTGAAATGTGCAGATCGGTCTTCGTTTCCTACCCAAACGCCTGTTACTAGGTTGGGTACCATTCCTACAAACCATCCGTCGGATTGGTTTTGGGTTGTTCCTGTTTTTCCTGCAATTGGGTTTGTAAATCCGTATGGATATCCTGTTACGCGTTTGTAAGCGTAGCCTCCGCTGCCTGTTCCTCTTAGTCTGGCTCCAGATCCGGATTCGGTAACGCCTTCTAATAATTTGATTACGGCAAAAGCAATATCTTTGTTGAGCACGTCTTTGGATTCCATTTTTGGTTCGTAAATAACGTTTCCGTTTTTGTCTGTTATTTTGGCAATTACTTGTGGTTTGATGTATATTCCTTCGTTGGCAAATGTGCTGTATGCGGCAACCATATCCTTAACAGTAATATCGACTGCTCCTAAAGCAATTGAGGGCTGTGATGGGATTTCTGAATTGACGCCTAATTTTCTCATTAATGAGATTACTGCATCGGGGCCTGTTTTGTCTATTAGTTTTGCCGAAACGGTGTTGATGGAGTTGGCCAAGGCTTTTTTGAGTGTTACAATACCTCGGTATTTTCCGTCGGAGTTTCTGGGTTCCCAGTCTTCGGTTACGTTGTGTTTTCCTTTTCGAATCATGAAGGGGCCATCGATAATGGTATCGCAAGGTGACATTCCTAGTTGTTCGATGGCTGTTGCGTAAACAAATGGTTTGAATGTAGATCCTACTTGTCGTGCGCCTTGTCCTACGTGATCGTATTGAAAATAGCGATAATCCATACCGCCTACCCAAACTTTTACTTGACCTGTTTGTGGTTCCATTGCCATCATTCCTGGTTGTAAGAAATGTTTGTAATAGCGAATAGAATCTAATGGAGTCATTTCCATTTCTTTGTCTCCATCCCAAGTAAAGACGGTCATTTTTGTTTTGATGCTAAAGGATTTTATAATTTCGTCTTCGTCTTTTCCTTGTTCGCTTAAAATTCTCCAACGTTCTGTGTTTCGCATGGAGCGATTCATTACTTTGTCTATTTCGGGTTGTGTTATTCTAATGAATGGTGCTGTTTTGTTTTGTTTTGCTTCTAAGAAAAATTCTTCCTGTAAGTTTTTTAAGTGTTCTTTAACTGCTTCTTCGGCATATAATTGCATTCTAGAATCGATGGTGGTATAAATTTTTAGTCCGTCGGAATAAATATTATAATCGGAACCGTCTTCTTTTTTATTTTCTTTGGTCCACGTTTTCATATACTCACGCAGGTATTCTCGGAAATAGGTTGCGGTTCCTTCGTTGTATTTTTCGGGTGTAAATGTTAGGACGATTGGTTTTTTTTGAAAATTTTCTTTTGCTGCTGTTGACAAACAGCCGTTTTTTTCCATTTGTTTGAGTACTACATTTCTGCGTTCTCTTACTTTTTCTTCTCTTCGTAAAGGATTGAATAAGGACGGATTTTTTAGCATTCCGACTAGCATTGCTGCTTCATCTACCGTTAGATCTTTAGGTTCTTTTGCAAAATACACTTTTGCTGCTGAACGAATTCCTACAGCTGTGTTTATGAAATCGGCTTTGTTTAGATACATGGCAATAATTTCGTCTTTCGTGTATTGTCGTTCTAAACGAATGGCAATAATCCATTCTTTTACTTTTTGAATGATTCTAAAAGGTAAAAATTTAGATCCTTCGCCATGAAAAAGTAATTTTGCTAATTGTTGCGTTAGTGTGCTTGCTCCGCCCCGACGTCCTAGGCTTAAAGTGGCGCTTAAGGTTCTTTTCCCGTCAATTCCTGAGTGCTCTCTAAAACGTTCGTCTTCAGTAGATATTAAGGCATCTACTAAATGTTTAGGTAAATCTTTATATTTTATGGGAGTTCTATTTTCGTTGTAAAACTTACCTAAAGTTACTCCGTCGGCCGATATTATTTCAGTGGCTAAATTAGATTCTGGATTTTCTAATTCGGAGAATGAGGGCATAGAACCAAAGATACCCCACGAAGCGAATAGAAAAAATAGTAGTAATCCTCCAAAAGCGATGAAGAAATATTTCCAAAACTTTTTCACGTATTGTGAATAATCTGGTTTGCGAGTATTCAGTTTTTGCGTCATTTTTATTTTTTTTCTAACGATTCTATTCTAAATCCTATTTCGGTAATTCCGTTTAATTTTTCAACTCCTTTTATTTTTCCGGTTTGTCTTACTGCTTGTTGTATTGAGAGTTTGTATTTTCCTTTTTTAGAAAAAACAGCTTTTTCTTTGTACCATAATTTGCTTTCTTTTATGTCTGAAAATCCAGTGCCAAGCAATGTTCCTTGTAGGTTTCCGTCGGGATATGCCATTTGATACTCTAAGGTATCAATGGTGGTTAGTCCGTCGGGTTGTTCGAGTTTTACAATTAAAAATAAATTGCTAAACTCATAATCGTCGTTGTCCCGAATATTGATAAACATATTGTACGGTGTGGTTGACGCTTCTCGGTTGAAAGTGAAATTGATGATGCTGTTTTTTTTCCAACCGTCTTCAAAAGTATGATACTCATCGAAAACTTGAGATTTATCACACGAAATAAATACAAAAGCAACAATAAGTACTATGAAACTATGTATTAGGGTCTTTTTTTTCATTTCTAATTTTTGGTCCGTTTGGGTTATTGGGTCTGTTTGGGTTATTAGGCCTATTTTTATTTTGATTGGTATTGGGTGTAATTCTTTGGTTTGTATTGGTTTGTGGTTTTTGATTTGGATTTGTCCCTTTGTCTTGATTTTGAATTTGCGGACGTCTGTTTTTGTTTGATTTTTTGTTATTGTTGCTTTTTTTAGGCTGATCAAAACGAGTTAAACTGTCTTGACCCATAGCGTTTTGAAATGTTTTCTCGACTGCTGGTTTTTCGATTTCGATGGCAAAATCTTCTAAAGCAGCAACTTTTATTTTTTGTTTATTTTGTTCTATAATTTCCTTAACCTGTGCTACTTTAAGAATGTGCCATTGAGCAAAATTTCCTATATAAGCAAACCACATTAACCCTTTAAAAATGTCTATTTTTTGACAAATAGCATCACCTTTTTCGGTAGAAAGTTTGGTTTCCATATCTGGAATGTCTTTCAACGCATCCATATACGTGTCTAACTCGTAATTCAAACAACATTTTAATTTGCCACATTGTCCAGCAAGTTTTTGAGGATTCAATGACAATTGTTGGTATCGTGCGGCTGATGTGTTTACACTTCTAAAATCGGTTAACCAAGTAGAACAACACAACTCACGCCCACAAGAACCAATCCCTCCCAAACGAGCGGCCTCTTGACGGAAACCTACTTGTTTCATTTCGACTCTGGTACTAAAAGCAGAAGCAAAATCACGAATTAATTGTCTGAAATCGACTCTGTCTTCGGCAGTGTAATAAAAGGTAGCTTTGGATCCGTCTCCTTGAAATTCGATGTCTGAAATTTTCATTTGCAATTTTAAACCTATTGCAATTTCACGAGCACGAACCTTCATGGGTTCTTCTTTATCGCGAGCTGTACTCCAAATATCGATGTCTTTTTGCGATGCTTTTCGATATATTTTTGGTATTTCTCCTTCGTGATTTACGGCTTTTTTCTTCATCTGTACTTTAACCAATTCTCCTGTTAAAGTTACAATACCAACATCGTGTCCTGGAGAGGCTTCGGTAGCCACAACATCGCCAATACTAAGGGTTAACTTTTCAGTATTGCGATAAAATTCTTTTCTTCCGTTTTTAAATCGAACTTCTACACAGTCAAAAGGGGCTTGACCTCCTGGTAAACTCATGTTTGAGAGCCAATCGAAAATGGTTAATTTGTTGCAGCTATCGGTGCCGCAAGTCCCATTATTTTTACACCCCTTTGGTGCGCCACCATCGGAAGTTGAACAACTAGTACATGCCATAATTTATATATTGATTGTTTGCCGAAGCAGAACTACTTTTAGTAAAATGTTTAGAGTGTAAATATAGTATTTTTTTGTTTAGAGTTGCAAAGATTGAACACGGCAAAAAAACAGATTCTTTCTGTTGTTTCCTGTTTTATAATTCCTTTTTACGTTTCTTTTACAGTAATTATTTTTACTGGACAGGCTTTTGCTGCCAGCTCGCAACTTTCGGTAATGGCGTGGTCTGGCGATTTTAACGTATAAAAACCTTTGGCATTCTGCGAATGTATAAGCACCGATTTTCCGTCTTTTTTTGACATTTGAAACTGAACGGGTGCCATTTCTACACAATAATTACAGCCAATGCATTTGTCTCTTTGGAGTGTAACAATAACCATTAGGCTTCTACTATTTTATATAATTTGTCCGACATTCGGATTCGGAAAGGTAATTTTAGAGTGCATTCATCGCCTTTAGTAGCTTTGTTTGCCACAACATCATTAACATACATTTCTTCGATAATCATTTCTTGGGCTCCTGTGCTTGGTCCTGTAATGAGTATTTTGTCGCCTGCTTTGATATCGTATGCTTCAATTTTGAATTGACCAATGTTTGCTTTTGGGAAAAAATGAGTCCCTTTGCCCACATATACTTTCTTTTGTGTAGCCACGGATCCTGAAACATCGCTCCATTCGCCTAATTCTTGTCCTAAATAATATCCTGACCAGAAACCACGATTGTAAACGGTATTTAAGGCTTCCATCCAACCTGTAATTTTTTCTTTTGTAAAAGTTTCTTCGTAATAACTATCTATTGCTTCACGGTAGGTTTTTATAACGGTTGCTACATATTCTGGAGCACGACCACGACCTTCAATTTTGAGAACTTGTATTCCAGCATCGATTACTTGATCTAAAAAGTCAAGAGTGCACAAATCTTTTGGTGACATGATGTATTCGTTATCCAATTCCAATTCGTATCCTGTTTCTTGATCGATTACTGTATATTTTTTACGGCAATTTTGTTTGCAAGCACCCCGATTTGCAGAAGAATTATTGGAATGTAAACTCAAGTAACATTTCCCAGAAACAGCCATACACAAAGCACCATGACCGAAGATTTCAATTTCTACCAAATTCCCACTTGGTCCTTTAATTTGGTCTTTTATAATATCGTCGGTAATTTTTTTAACTTGACGCAAACTCAACTCCCGAGAAAGGACAATTGTGTCGGCAAATAAACTGTAAAACTTTACCGTTTCTATATTCGTAACATTCAATTGGGTTGAAATATGAACTTCGATTCCCATTGTTTTTGCAGTCATAATTACCGCTTGATCGGAAGCGATTACTGCTGTAATTCCAGCTTCTTTAGCTTTAGTCAATAATGTTTTTACGACAGACAAATCATGATCGTAAATAATGGTGTTTAAAGTTAGATAGGTTCTAACGTTTTTTTCTTTACATCGGCGAGCAATTTCTGGTAAATCGTCTAAAACGAAATTTACTGTTGCTCGGGCTCGCATATTTAATTGTTCGACACCAAAATAAATAGAATCGCAACCGTTATCTAAAGCGGCTTGCATCGATTCGAAATTTCCAGCTGGAGCCATTAGCTCAATTCTTCCAGAAGTTGTCATTAGTTACTAATTTTAAATAATGTATCTGACAAACGCACTCTAAAAGGAATTTCAAAAGTTACTTTGTCACCTAATTGAGCCGAGGTGTTTTCTTTTCCATTGACAAGCATTTTTTCTAAAATAAATTCTTCGGTTCCTGTTGTTGGACCAGAAATTAAGAGTTTATCTCCAACGTTTAGTTCGTTATTTTCGATGCTAAAAAGCCCGATTTGCGCTTTTACATAATAATGCTCGACTTTTCCAAGAAGTACTTTTTTGATTTTGATTTTCTGACGAATATCTTTTGGTTTTTGAATCGTAAATCCATCTGCATTTGGTTCGGCTACAGCCAAAGATTTATCCGATAATTCTCCAGAATGTTTGAACAATAATTTCTCGGATTTTCCTTTTCGGAAAACTTTATTTCCTACTTGAACTCCTCTTCTTAGTTTTACTTGCTCCACTAATGGCAAATGAATGGTATCTAAACATTCGGTAGAACAACAATTTTCCATAGCTATTTTACATTCGTCACATTGAATGAATAATAAATGACAACCGTCGTTCTCACAATTAGTATGATTGTCACACGGTTTTCCGCATTGATGGCATTGTGAAACGATATCATTGGTAATTCTTTCTCCTAAACGATGGTCGAAAACGAAATTTTTTCCGATGAATTTACTTTCAAGATTTTCTTCCTTAATCTGCTTGGCATAATTGATAATTCCGCCTTCTAATTGGAATACATTTTTAAATCCTTGATGTTTAAAATAAGCCGACGCTTTCTCGCAACGAATACCGCCTGTGCAGTACATCACCAAGTTTTTATCTTCCTTAAAATCTTTTAATTGTTCGTTGATGATGGGTAACGATTCTCGAAAAGTCTCCACATCGGGAGTAATAGCACCTTTAAAATGACCGATTTCGCTTTCGTAGTGATTTCTAAAATCGACCACAATCGTATTGGGATTGTCTAAAATTTGATTAAATTCATTGGCTTTCAAATGAACGCCAATATTCGTTACATCGAAAGTTTCATCATTTAAACCATCGGCAACAATTTTATCGCGAACTTTTACAGTCAGTTTCAAAAAGGAATGATCATCATGTTCTACAGCTACATTCAAACGAATGTTTTTCATAAAATCATACACTTCTAATGTTTCGCGGAAAGCTTCAAAGTTTTCGGCAGGAACGCTCATTTGAGCATTAATTCCTTCTTTAGCCACATACGTTCGACCAAGGGCGTCGAGCTTATTCCAAGCTATAAATAAATCGTCTCGAAATTGTTGTGGGTTTTCAATTTTGGCATACGCATAGAAAGACAACGTAAGTCGTTGTTTGCCTGCTTGATCTATCAGCTCGGCTCTTTCTTCTGCGCTTAAGGTGTTATACAGTTGCATGCTATAAACGTTTAAGTGAGAAATATGTTATGAATTGGCTTCGCCCTGTTCGGCTTCGCCTCGAGTCTAAATGGAAGAATTCGAGTGCAAATTTAGGTTTTTTTATATTATTTCAAAATCAATAATAGAAATCGCTATTTTGTTTCCCAACCTTTTTAGTAAAAATGGTATCTGTACTAATAGTAAACTATATTTGTATAAAAAATGAAAAAAATACTTTTATCTACAATTGTTTTATTTTTTTGTACTCTAACATACAGTCAAAAAATTGTAATTAGAGGCGTGGTTATAGACTCTACACATGGCAATAGTGAAGCGAGCGTAGTTATCAATGATACTATCAACAAATTAACTAATAAAATGGACAATGATTTCGATTTTTATTGGAGAAAAATTTATTTTAATATGTCTGAAACTAAGAAATTATACTATACAACTAAAAAAAATGGCTATTTTAAAATTAAAGCCCGATTAAAAGATACTTTATGCTTTTCTTCAAATGAACACAAGGACACTATCGTTTTAGTTAAAGATTTGGCAAAGAAAAAAAATATAAAAATTCTATTAACCCCCTTAAAATGTAATAACAAACCTTGTTCTGAAGATAAGCTAGAATATTTAACCCTAATTGGAACAAAAATCAAAGTTGATAATGGAAAAAGAGAAAGAACAAATTGCGGAAACTATTTTAGATGGACTATGGATTCTCATTATGAAGCCTTATTTAAAGTAGATTCCATTTTAAAAGGTAATTATAATAATGATATTATTAAATTTGCGGCAAGCGACCATTATGGGCG
The DNA here is from genome assembly GCA_964292845.1 of uncultured Flavobacterium sp. Taxonomy (GTDB): domain Bacteria; phylum Bacteroidota; class Bacteroidia; order Flavobacteriales; family Flavobacteriaceae; genus Flavobacterium. Next base: position 21,080 of record CAXYWC010000042.1, read on the forward strand.
GCCAGAATTTTGTAAATATCAAAAAGTTGTACTGTTTTTAGTAAAATCTTGTACTGGAAAATATATACAAAGAAAATATCAATATTATGATTGTTATAAAACTAAAAATAATCGTTGGGCGGTTCCTTATAAAACAATAGATTATTCAAGAATTGACACAACAAAACTTAAAATAAAACCTGTAGTAATTGATTTTGAAAAACCCGTAGAATATGATGTTCTTGGATGGAATCTTGAAATTACCAAAAAAAGATTTCCAGAGCCTTATTATAAAATTGAAAATAACAAAGCAATTGCTATTTATGGAAATTTTATAGAAGAAATACTAGAAATAAAACAGCATATTGATTTACTTCAAGATGAAATGATGATAAAAAGCAAAACAAATTTGGAAAATTTATTCAAAAATCAGAAATAGTTTTTCTCTAAATAACTTCAAACAATTTTCCAGGCAAAGGTCTTATAACACCTTTTAATTCCATATTTAACAATAAAGAAGATAATTTAAAAATAGGTAAATTGCATTCGAGTGCAATCGTGTCCATGAGTTCTTTGCCGTTTTTTTGAAGGAAATCATAAATTAATTGTTCTTCGGGTTCGAGCGTTATAAACAATTGTTTTTGTATTGATTTCTCTTTTTTTTCTAATTCCCAATTAAGAATATAAACCAAATCGGCAGCACTAGAAAGCAAATGAGCTCGTTGGGTTTTTATCAAATTATTACAACCTTGACTGTACTTGTCTGAGATTCTTCCTGGAACAGCAAAAACATCTCGATTGTAATCATTTGCCATGTTTGCTGTAATCAGCGATCCGCCAGAGTCGGCACTTTCTATCACAATAGTTGCTTCCGATATTCCTGCCACAATACGATTTCTTCTTACAAAATTTTCTCTTTCGGGGCTAGAATTACTCCAAAACTCAGTCATAAAACCGCCGTTCTCTTCTACTTTAGCCATATAGCGTTTGTGTGCTTTGGGGTATATTTGATTTAATCCGTGTGCCAAAACGCCTATGGTTTGTAAATTGTTTTCTAAAGCGGCTTGATGGGCTACAATATCGACTCCGTAAGCAAAACCGCTAACAATTATTGGGTCGAGTGGTGCTAAATCGGCAATGAGTTTTTTGCAGAAATCGATTCCGTATGAAGTTATTTGCCTTGTGCCCACAATGCTAATAATCCGCTTTTGTTTTAAATTGATATTTCCTGCGGTAAATAATAGGACGGAGCCGTCTGGACAATGTTTTAATTTTTCGGGGTAATTATCGTCTTTAAAATAAGAAACCGTAATGTTATTATGCTGAATGTATTTGAGTTCCTGTTCTGCTTGCGCAAAAATAGTTTTGCTTTTTAGATTATGTAACAAAATTTTACCCACCCCATCTATAGTAGCGAGTTGGCTGGTTTTAGTTGCAAAAATAGCTTCTGCCGAACCACAATGATTCAGTAATTTCTTAGCCATAATATCGCCTACTCCTTCTACTTTTTGTAATGCTAATAAATAATGTAACTCCGTTTCC
>CAXYWC010000043.1:0-22162 GCA_964292845.1 uncultured Flavobacterium sp.
AAAAAGCTCTATATCAAGACATTATAATAAGTAAATAAATGAACACCTCAAAAAAAGATATAAAAAAATCGTTACTTTTGCAATCTTAAAATTCATAAAATGATTATCCAAAAGACTCGTGAAGAAATAGAATTAATGCGCGAAAGTGCACTAATCGTATCTAAAACATTAGGAATGATTGCTTCTGAAATAAAAGAAGGCGTCACTACCTTATATTTAGATAAACTAGCAGAAGCATTTATTAGAGATCATGGCGCTGTGCCAAGTTTCTTAGGATTGTACGGTTTTCCAAACTCACTTTGTATGAGTCCAAACTCACAGGTTGTTCATGGAATTCCAAATAACATTCCTTTGCAAAGTGGCGATGTCATTTCGGTAGATTGTGGTGCTTTCAAAAATGGGTATCATGGTGATCATGCCTATTCTTTCGAGATTGGTGAAGTAGCGCCCGAAACCAAAAAATTATTACAAGTTACCAAAGAATCCTTATACATAGGAATTCGAGAATTTAAAGCGGGAAACAGAGTAGAAGATGTTGGAAATGCTATTCAAAAATATACCGAATCTCATGGTTATGGTGTCGTTCGCGAGCTAGTAGGCCATGGTTTAGGTCAAAAAATGCACGAAGATCCAGAGATGCCCAACTACGGAAAACGAGGTCGTGGAAAACTTTTTGTAGAAGGTATGGTTGTAGCCATAGAGCCTATGATAAACATGGGGACTAAAAATATCAAACAACACAAAGACGGTTGGACAATTACCACTGCCGACGGAAAACCTTCTGCTCACTTCGAACATGATGTAGCTATTATAGATGGAAAACCAGAATTACTTTCCACTTTTGCCTATGTTTACAAAGCTTTAGGAATTGTGAGTAATGAAGAAGATGAATTTAGAAAAGTGCCTCTTGTGATTTAAATATTGACTATACCAAATAAAATTTCACAAAGATGCACGAAGAAAACACAGAGACTCACAAAGATTTAGATTTACTTTCTTATAAAATAATCGGTCTTGCAATAGAAGTTCACAGGCAACTTGGTCCTGGACTTTTAGAATCTGCTTATCAAGAATGTCTCTTTTATGAAATAAAAAATGCTGGATTAATAGTTGAAAAGGAAAAAACTTTGCCAATTATATATAAAGACCTAAAATTGGACCATGGCTATCGAATTGATTTACTAGTTGAAAATAAATTAGTTATAGAATTAAAAACTGTCGAAACATATACGACGGTCCACTTTGCTCAAATATTAACTTATTTGAAGTTAGGGAATTATCCATTAGGTTTGCTAATAAATTATAATAGTAAAATTTTAAAAAATAACATCAAACGATTCATAAATACGTCCGAAAATTTATAAAATTTCGCGAATCTCTGTGTCTCCCTTTGTGAATCTCTGTGAAAGAAAGCCATGAAAAAATTGTTCAAACTAATACTCAACACTATTCCACGACCTATCTTAATCAGATTGAGTTACGTGGCTCGTCCTGTTTTAGCATTACTCTTAAAAGGAAGCAAATTTACCGATCCAATAGACGAGAAAAGCTTTCGAATGTTCTTGCCTTACGGTTACGGATCACAAAGAAATAATGTGTTATCACCAAGTACTCTTTCCTTAGAAAGACATCGATTACTATGGTTATACCTCAAGAATGAAACCGATTTTTTTACATCAAAAGAAAAAAAGAAAGTGTTACATTTTGCACCAGAACAAGCCTTTTATGAATTATTTCGAAATCAGAAAAATCTAGAATACACAACGACCGATTTGTTTTCGCCTTTAGCAGATGTAAAAGCAGATATTTGCAATTTACCTTTTGATGATAATCAATATGATATCATTTTGTGTAATCATGTTCTAGAACATATTCCTGACGATACGAAAGCCATGCAAGAATTATTTCGTGTTCTGAAGCCAGGAGGAATGGGGATTTTCCAAATTCCACAAGATTTATCTCGAGCAACCACTTTTTTTGACGACACTATTGTAGACCAAAAAGAACGCGCTAAAATATTTGGACAATACGATCATGTTCGAATTTACGGGCGAGATTATTTTGACAAGCTAAGAAGTATTGGTTTTACAGTCGTTGAAGAAGATTACACAAACAAAATTGCTCCCGAATTAGTAGAAAAATATTGTTTAGCAAAAGGAGAAATTATACCCGTTTGTTTCAAAAAATAATAAACTGACACAATATTCGATCTAAAAATTATATATTTATACTTTATTTGAAATTAAAATCATGGCAAAAAGAGTAGTGTACTTCTTTATAATAATTATTTTCGGAAATTCTGTTACGGGGCAAGCCATTTCAGAAACAGTTCCTCCATTTAATATAAAAACAGTCACTTTTACTCAAAACACGAACAATGTTATTCCTGTTTTTAGGCTAGGTGAACTATTTCAACTTAGTTTCGACGATTTATACGGTACCGAGGAAGATTATTATTACACCATTGCACAGTATAATTACAACTGGACTCCGACACAACTTTCAAAAAATCAATACCTCGATGGAACTGATAATCAACGGATTCAGGACTACGAAAATTCATTCAATACGCTTCAACTATATTCTCATTATAGACTAAACATACCTAATAATTATACTCAAATAACGAAAAGTGGGAATTACTTAATATCAATTTTTAACAATGCACGAGAACTTGTTTTTAGCAAAAAAATCATCATTTACGAGGATATTGTTGAGGTTCCCATGCAAGTTAAAAGAGCGCGAAATGTAGCCGATAATCGATACAAACACAATCTAGAATTCAGCATTAAAACCAAAGATATTGTATTCCAAAATCCAGTACAAAACATAAAAGTTATTTTGTTGCAAAACGGAAAATGGGATAACGCCATAGTCAACGTAAAACCACAATATACTATTGGCAACGATTTGATTTTTAAATACGATAAGGAAACACAATTTTTTGCTGGAAACGAATATTTGTATTTTGATACCAAAGAAATTAGAGTAGCCACCAATACCATTGCAAGGGTAAATTCTAATAGTGGTTTATACAATTCTCATTTATACACCGATAGTTCTAGAAAATACAAACCCTACACGTATTATCCAGATGTAAACGGAAATTTCAAAGTACGAAACCTAATGGCACAAAACAATGATGTAGAAGCGGATTATTCGTGGGTTTATTTTTCGCTTTTTGCTGCCGATGCTAATGCAAGTACTAGTATTTATGTGACAGGAATGTTTAATAACAACATACTTTCTGCCGAGAATAAAATGGATTACAATGCCGATAAAGGCATTTTTGAAAAGGCAATTTTAATCAAGCAAGGATTTGTAAATTACAATTATGTGGTGCTAGATTCGAAAAACAATATAGCCGAAGCTAATGCAATAGATGGTAATTTTTATGAAACCGAAAACCAATACACAGCCATCGTGTATTATCGACAAAATGGCGATTTATACGATCGAATTATTGGAAAAGGCAATGCAAATTCGGTTAATATTACGAATTAAAAAATAACAGTGTAATCGTAATTTCATTTATAAAAACACCTAACTTTGTAAAAGAAATAAATAAATTATGGTAACGCAAATTACAAGAGGTATCAAAATCTCCGTTTTAACCACTTTTGAAGGAACGTACTTCAAAAATCATAAAATGCACTTTGCTTTCAGTTATCACATTACAATTGAAAACTTTAGTAAAGACTCGGTGCAACTTACTACGAGACATTGGGAAATATACGACGCTCTAAATCAGATAGAAATCGTAGATGGCGAAGGTGTAATAGGGAAAAAGCCAGTTCTTAAGCCAGGCGAAATATACACCTATAGTTCAGGGTGTTTACTCTGTGGGCCACTTGGTGCCATGAAAGGTCATTTTGAAATGATTAATTTTACCAGCACAAAATCATTTAAAGTAATTGTTCCCGCTTTTAAACTAAATGCTCCGTTTGCTTTAAATTAGTTTTTCTTTGATCATTTAGCTCTAGTGTTCTAGCTTTTTTCTTTCTGCGAGGTATTCAATCAGCTTTTTACCATATTTAGATTTGGCAACTTTTGGTGACATTGATTTTGTTATAGTATCTAAATATTTAATGTTAATATCGTAAATATCCGTTAAAGCAATATACGGTGCTACTTCGTAATTGGCATTTGTTAAGGCGAAATTTCCTGCATACAAATACCTGCGTTTCAACAGAGCATCTTGTTTTTTAGCATTTTCTTCGGAGATGTTTTTCTTCGCTTTTAGTGCTAGCAATTCGTCTTTTACATATCCTAATTGTTGGTCATTAAATTTAGAAACAATGTCTTTGTATTGTTCGTACAGTTCGTGATTTTTTGACCCCGTAATTTTAGCTTTGGCTAAGAAAAATTCCAAATCGGTATCAATATTTATTTTTCCTGGTTCGGCAAAGAAAAGTAAGTTGTTGTCTAGTGAATTGGAAACATTTCGGTCTAGAAACAAGTATAGCATTTCTGGTGATTCAAGTTGGATGGTACTTTCAAAAGTTGATTTTCCGTTTAGGATAATACTATCCAATACAATTAATGTGGTGTCTTGTACTTTTTGAATGTATATTTTCCCTTTTTTAAGCCCTTTTATAGTCCCAGTAATTTCTAGCGTATTAGCTGGTTTTTTTTCTTCACCACAAGAGGTTAGTAATGTGATTGATAATAGGGCAATAAGTATTTTGTTCATCATATTTTAATTTGCCGCAAAATAATAAAAAAATCCTCAATTTGCAGTACAAAATGAGGATTTATATTTGTTACGATACTATTTTTATCCTTTTAGCCAAGCATTTTTGAGTGTTGTTTTGCTAGCATCGGTAGCTTGCCATCCTTCTGCTTCTTCGTAAGGTAGTTTTACAGTTCCTTTTACTTCGCTTTCTTTTCCATCGCGTTTTATGGTTACAGTAATAGGATCGTTTTCTTTCCAACCTTGACTTGACATAATTAGGTCATATATATTGTCAATGCTATAATTGGTATTATTAATAGTTTTTATAATGTCACCGTTTTTAATTCCTAATGCGCTATAAAACGTTGGCAATTCTATTCCTGGGAGTACAATTATTTCTTTGGTTTCTGGATTAACAGTTATAAAAGGAGTTTGCCCTTTTAGGAATACGTTTCCTGGAACTTTACGTTTTGATTGTGTTACACCCACTCTTGCAAAATAATCGTTGTAAGGAATAGGAGTAGTACCGCTTACATAGGTTTCTAAGAATTTTTTAACTTCTGGATAAGTGAAGAAGGTTATTTTCCCAAACAATTCATCATCGTCAAATGGTTTTGTTACGCCGTATTCGGTAGTTAATTTTTGCATTAAGTCTAAAATACCTCGTTGTCCATTGCTATTTTCTCTAATAATAATATCCAAGCACATGCCTATTAAGGCTCCTTTTTGATATACATTTAAGTATTGTTTTTTATACGGTTCGTCTAAAACATTAGCACTCATTAGGGTAAATGGCATCGTGTCATTCATAGCAGCTGCTTGACTTATTTTGTCAGACATACGATTGTAAAAATCTTCTTCGGATATTAGTCCTTGGTTTACTTGAAATAAATTAGCAAAATATTCGGTTACTCCTTCATACATCCATAAGTGTTTCGACATTTTTGGGGCGTTGAAATCAAAATACTGGATTTCTTTAGCGTGAACTCCTAGTGGCGTTACGATATGAAAAAATTCATGCGAAACAACATCTTTCAATTGTTCTAATAAAGCATCATTTGGCATCATTTCAGGCATAACTACCGTAGTAGATGTTGGGTGTTCTAGAGCTCCAAAACCTTTAGCATCTGCTTTTTGCATATCGGATAAATACAACAAAACGGCATATTTTTTAGTGTTATTTAATTTTCCTAAAAATTTCTTTTGAGCCCGCATTATTTTTTCCATTTCAGGTGCAATATCGCTTACTTTGTGTGTTCCGTTAGGCGAATAAACACTGATTATAATTTGCATATCGTCTACCATAAAGGTCGTGTAATCGGGTTTGGCATACATAATAGGGTGTTCTACTAAATCGGCATAACGAAACGATTTGAATACGTCTTGAGTGGTACTTGGATCATTGTCTACCATAGCCGTAGCACCAAATAATGTTGCTGGATGTGTTATGGTTGTGGTGTAAGGCACTTCTAATTTGTCTGAGAAATAACCTATAAAACCGTGTGTGTTTAGCATAACGTTATCTGGAGCAATATTTGTTCCTGCAGGCGAAAACACATCGCCACCGCCAAAACCGCCGCCACCCGTTTCGATGTCGTAAGTGTCGTTTACCCAGTAGGTTACTTTTTGTAGTTTTTTTGCATTTGCAATTTGCCAAGAATTTTCGCCCATTTTTGTTGCTACGAGTTCTTTTCCTTTCGTGTCATACGCTTTTAAGTTTTCGATGTATTTCCCATAATTGTCAAGCGAATAGGTTCCTGGAACTGTTTTTGGAATCTGAAAAGTAACCGTGTCCAAATTGCTTGGTGTTGCAAAAACGGTCACCATTAATTTGTCGTCTTGTATGGTGTTTAAATCAATAGCCACTTTAATTTCTTGGGTTTTAGCGGAATTGCTATTTTGAGCTAATAGGCTACTACAAAACAATGTGGTTAGGGCAAGTGTGTAAATTATTTTTTTCATTACGGAATCAATTTTTATGTTTTTATATTTTGTTTAAGGCTTTGTTTAATTGTTTGAATGCGCTTACTCTTTATTAGTCAAGCGGATTATTTATTCCAATACTACATTATCAGAGTTTAATTTTATTACAAAGGTAAGAATTAGAATCTATTTTTATCAAAAGATATTTTTTCGTAAAGTATTATGTAATTTAAAAATTTCTATTATCAAATTTTCCTTTGTACTTTTGTGTAGATTTTTTTTAATTTAAAAATCTAATTTGTCTAATAATATAACAATCTAACCAATGTTAAAAGGATTTTTCAATATACCCAAAGCGGTAAACGAACCCGTAAAATCATACGCACCGAACTCACCCGAAAAAGCAGCAGTTCAGGCAGCCTACACAAAAATGTGGAACGAAACCATCGATGTGCCTTTATATATTGGTTCCGAAGAGATTCGTACAGGAAACACGAAAAACATGACAGCACCACACGATCATAAACACATCGTAGGAACCTATCATTTGTGTGAAAAAGCACATGTCGAAAAAGCCATTGCCAATGCTTTAGAAAGCAGAACAAAATGGGCTAGTATGGCGTGGGAACAACGTGCTGCTATTTTTCTAAAAGCAGCCGAACTAATTGCGGGGCCCTACAGAGCTAGAATAAATGCGGCAACCATGATTGCACAATCGAAAACAATTCACCAAGCAGAAATTGATGCGTCTTGCGAATTAATCGACTTCTTACGTTTCAACGTAGAGTTTATGACCCAAATTTACCAAGACCAGCCTGCCTCAAATTCAGACATGTGGAACCGTGTAGAATATCGCCCTTTAGAAGGTTTTGTATATGCTGTTACCCCGTTCAATTTTACAGCAATTGCGGCAAATTTACCTGCCAGCGCTGCTTTAATGGGCAATGTTGTGGTTTGGAAACCAAGTGATAGTCAAGTGTTTTCAGCAAAAATTATTATCGATATTTTCAAAGAAGCTGGTGTTCCAGACGGTGTTATTAATGTTGTTTTTGGTGATCCAGTTATGATTACCGATACTGTTTTGGCTTCTCCAGATTTTGCAGGAATTCACTACACAGGTTCGACATTTATTTTTAAAGAAATTTGGAAAAAAATTGGAACTAACATTCATAATTATAAAACGTATCCAAGAATTGTTGGTGAAACTGGTGGAAAAGATTTTATTGTAGCCCATCCATCGGCTAACGTAAAACAAGTGGTTACAGCCATTACTCGTGGTGCTTTCGAATTTCAAGGGCAAAAATGTTCTGCAGCGTCAAGAGCTTACATTCCACAAAGTATTTGGCCAGCAGTAAATGAGCAATTAATTGCCGATGTAAAATCGATGAAAATGGGTTCTCCAGAAGATTTCGGTAACTTTATTACGGCCGTTATTCACGAGGGTTCGTTTGATAAATTAGCAGGTTTTATCGATCAAGCTAAAAAAGATGCTGATGCCGAAATTATTGTAGGTGGAAACTACGATAAATCGAAAGGGTACTTTGTAGAACCAACCGTTATTGTTACTACAAATCCTAAATATGTGACTATGGAAACTGAACTTTTTGGTCCCGTAATCACAATTTATGTATATGAAGATAAAAACTGGTCAGAAACCTTAAAACTAGTTGATACTACTTCAGAATATGCTTTGACTGGTGCCGTTTTGAGCCAAGATCGTTACGCTATTGAAGAAGCTACAATTGCTTTACAAAATGCAGCAGGAAATTTCTACATTAACGATAAACCAACTGGAGCTGTAGTAGGAATGCAACCCTTTGGTGGCGCTCGTGCTTCTGGGACAAACGATAAAGCAGGTTCGGCACAAAATTTATTGCGTTGGGTTTCTCCAAGAACCATCAAAGAAACTTTTGTTACTCCAGAACATTATGGTTATCCTTTTTTGGGATAATTTGTATAGAAATAAAAGAATTCATAAAAAGCTCGATGGTATCGAGCTTTTTTTATGGGTTATCATGTAAACGATGTTGGGCAATACAAAACAATTGTTCAAACAATAATTCTTTTCAAAATTTTTTATACAGCAATCTGAACCACATAGCCTTCGTACGTGCGGACATTAAAAACGGTTCCGTCTTCAAACACTAAATACTGTCCTTTTATGCCCAATAATTTCCCAAAGTAGTGGGGTGTTTTGTCTAAATTTAAACTAGACACTTTTTTGGGATAGTGTAAAACAGGAAAATGCAATTCATATAATTCATTTTTATCTACATCAAAATAATCTTGCACTTCTTTTGGAATCAGATATTTTAAACTCACCCGTTCTTTAATCAAATCGGCTGTTGGAACTTCGTTTTTTAGCATTTTTTGCCAATTGGTTTTATCAGCATACATTTTTTTCAATGCCACTTCAGTAATTCCTGCTAGATATCTATTGGGAACTTCGACAATAGGAATAGCTTGTACAGCACCTTGGTCAATCCATCGGGTGGGAACTTGTGTGCCACGAGTTACACCTACTTTTACCTCGCTCGATAAGGCCAAATACACAATATGTGGTTGTAATTGCACTTTTTTTTCATACACTAAATCTCGGTCTTCAATATCAAGATGCGCGGTACTTAGCTCAGGCTTCATAATCCAATCGCCAGCGGAAGCGCTCGCCATAAAACAATCGTAGCAATAACCTTGTCGGAAAATCTTCTTTTTTTGGTTACAATTCAAGCATTGATACCCTTTGAAAGTAATTTCAATATTTTTTCCAAGTAACTGATTTACATTCAGGAAATTATTCTCAAAGACTAGGTAATATTGGATTGGATTTCCAATCTCAGTTTGCATTTTAGTTAAAACTCCTTCGTAAGTCATGGATTAAAGTTTCGGGATTAAAGTTTCTGGTTCAACAAAATTTGCTATTTTTGGTAAAGTTATCATTCATAATTTGTAATTCATAATTTGTAATTCTAAAAAATGCCATTACCAATCATAAATTCTATTGCCTCTTGGGTTTTGAAACAACGTATTCATCAAATAGAGTTGTTTTTAAAATATCCTAATGAAGTACAAGAGGAATTATTGATTAATCTTATTCGATCCACAGAAAATACAATTATAGGAAAACAATATTCTTTTAATTCCATAAAATCGTACGATGCATTTCAAGAACGAGTGCCGATTTCAAATTACGAAGATTTAGAACCACTCATAGAAAGAACCCGCAAAGGCGAACAACATGTTTTTTGGAACGAACCTATTAAATGGTTTGCAAAATCAAGCGGAACCACCAATGCAAAAAGCAAGTTCATTCCAGTGAGCAATGCCGCATTAGAAAACTGTCATTACAAAGGAAGTAAAGATTTGCTGTGTTTGTACTTAAATAATAACGAAGAATCACAGCTTTTTACAGGCAAAAGTTTACGATTGGGAGGCAGCAAACAATTGTACGAAGATAACAACACATTTTTTGGCGATTTGTCAGCCATATTGATAGACAATATGCCGTTTTGGGCTGAATTTAGTAGCACACCAAGCAATAAAACATCCCTCATGAGCGAGTGGGAAACCAAATTATTAGCCATTGTAAATGAGACAAAAATAGAAAATGTAACCAGTTTTGCAGGCGTTCCATCATGGATGCTAGTGCTTTTAAACAAAGTATTGGAAGAAACTGGAAAAACAAATTTGTTCGAAATCTGGCCCAATCTCGAAGTCTATTTTCACGGAGGCGTAAGTTTTGACCCCTATCGAGAGCAATATAAAAACATTTTGCCGAAACAAGATTTTAAATATTACGAAATTTACAATGCTTCCGAAGGTTTTTTCGCCATTCAGGATTTAAACCATTCGAACGATTTATTGTTGATGCTAGATTATGGTATTTTTTACGAATTTATTCCTATGGATACTTTTGGTACACCAAGCCAAAAAATAATTCGGCTTGCAGAAGTCGAAATGAATAAAAATTATGCCATTGTGATTACTACAAATTCGGGTTTATGGCGTTATTTAATTGGCGATACGGTACGATTCACCTCGCTAAGTCCTTATAGGATTAGAGTGACAGGAAGAACAAAACACCACATTAATGTTTTTGGAGAAGAACTCATGGTCGAAAATACAGATATGGCAATTGCCAAAACCTGTAAACAGACCAATTCAGAAATTTTAGATTATACCGTTGCCCCCATTTTTATGAATGGCAAAGAAAAAGGCTCGCACGAATGGATTATTGAGTTCAGAAAAAAACCTGAAAATATCGAACTTTTTGCAAAATTATTAGACGAAAACATACAAGGTTTAAATTCAGATTACGAAGCCAAGCGTTATAATAACATGACGTTAAATCAACTTACTTTGAACGTTGCTCGTGAAAATCTTTTTTACGATTGGTTAAAAAAACAAGACAAATTAGGAGGGCAACACAAAATTCCACGATTATCGAATAAAAGAGATTATGTAGAAGAATTATTTTTTTTACAAAACGGATAGTTTATGACTAACTCAGTTGCTTATTTAACGTTTTTCAGGCCTTTAAAAAGATTTTTTTCAACAAAAACAGCATTTCGTCGATTATTTTTACCTTTCATCCATTTTTTTATTCATAATTAGGTTTAAGCTATATTTTTGTGAAATATTATCAAAAACACTATGGTTTTTAATCTTATTTTTATGAAAAAAATACTTTTTACCACTTTAATTTTATTGATTGCAAATAAAAGTTTAGCGCAAGATTCATTTATTAAAAATGAGGATACTGAAACAACCACAATAATATCTTTTGACGAATCGAAAGATTTATATACAGTAGAAGCGACCGCTATTAATTCTAAATTATCCGATATTGGATCTACTTTTTTTATGGATAAATACATTATGTATTCTTCTAGAAAAACAGGAGCTATAGGGGCAGGTCGCGACGAAAACACGAACAATCCTTACAATACCTTGTATTGCTTGAATATCGAAAAAACCAACGGAAACCTATCTAGACCCAACTTTTTTGCCTATGCCTTGGATGGAAAAGGGAACGAAGGCGGATTAGCTTTTTCTATCGATGAGAAAACGGTTTATTATACAAAGAGTGCTGAAGGAAATTCAAAAAACTATCAATTGTATAAAGCCGTTTTTGATAATACTAAATACACTTGGATTAACGAAGTAGCGGTGAATTTTAATAGCACTAGTTATTCTATCGAAAACCCTTCTATTTCTCCCGATGGTAAAAAAATGTATTTTTCATCAAATAAGCCAGGAGGTTTTGGAGATTTTGATATTTATGTAGCGGAAATCAACAACGAAGGAATGCCTGTAAATCCTGTCAATTTAGGAACCTCAATTAACACACCAAACGACGAAAAATTCCCTTACGCATCGCCAACAGGTACCGAAGTCTATTTTTCTTCAAACGGACACAGCGGTTACGGAGGTCAAGACGTTTTTGTTTCCAAAATTAAAAAAACACGCTATTCAAAACCTTTAAATTTAGGAAAAACAATTAACACCTTTGCAGACGAAATAGCTTTTATTTTGGCTACAAAAAACAGCGGGTACGTAACTTCTAATAGAGTTGAAAGCGAAGGATTGTACGATATCTATCATTTTAAATTGCAAAAAAATGCTTTAAAATTAAACGGTCTAGTAACCGAAAAACAAAGTGAAATTGTTTTACCAAACACTACAATTAGTTTAATAGATGAAGACGGAAAAGTAGTAGCAACACAAATCTCTAGCGAGAAAGGAAGTTGCAGTTTTGAAATAAGCCCGTTAGAAAACTACTCGATTGTTGCTAAAAAAGAAGGCTATTTAGATTTTGAATTGCCTGTATATGGCACAAGCGATAATTCCAATGTGAACATCAAATTAGAGCAAAAGAAAGCCGAAATTATTGCAAATACAATTGCTATCGAAAATATTTATTTCGATTTCAATAAAGCGTCTATCAAAAAAGAATCTACCTTATCATTAAATAAAATTCTTGAGATATTAAATACTAATCCAGACATGAAAATAGTAATTAATGCCCATACTGACGCTAGAGGTTCTGATAAATACAACATGGTTTTATCTGAAAAAAGAGCGCAAGAAGCCAAACACTATTTAATTAAAAAAGGAATCAATCCAAACCGCTTGAAAGCAAAGGGTTATGGCGAAACAATGCCTTTGTTTAATTGCAACGGAAACTGTACCGACAAAGAATTTGATGCCAACAGACGTGTAGAATTTGTTATACAATAACACTAAAAAATAATATAGAAAAAACCTGTTTTTGTCATGAAAACAGGTTTTTTTGCTTACCTTAGCTAAATGCTGTAGGAGTAAAAAAAACAGCTCCAATTGTTAATAAAGAGAAAGCTTATTATTTCTATTTTAGACACAATTGCGCCTTTCAATAACTTAATTTTTTAAATCATGAAAAAGCTATGCTTAGTAGTTCTACTGCTCATTTTTCAATTCGGACACACACAAACAAACGCTAGAATTATCTTGCACGGACAGGTGGTTAACGATTCTGTAGAGGTTGAAAACGTAGTTGTTTTTAACTTAAATTCCAAAACAGGGGCTGTGCTTAATCAAAATGCGCTTTTTGCTATTGCAGCAAAAGCAAACGATACATTGGTTTTTTCTAGTTTGTCGTTTGTAACTAAAAAAGTGGTTCTCACAGAAGAAGATTTTAAAAACACATTTATTGTTAAACTCAAAATTTTCACCACACAACTTAACGACATCGTGATTTCAAGAAAAAAAACGAGTCCCGTATCAAGTAATTCACAAAAACATGTGGACGGACAATATTTTGACGATGCGCAATCGTCTCCTAAAAATCTAGCCATGCAAAATGAAGGGCTCGTAAATGGCGTAAATTTTGTTCGCCTTTTTAACGATGTAGCCAAACTAATCAAGAAAAAAAATCCAAAAAAAGCTAATTTTTATAAAGATGTCGATTTTACAGAATTTGTTTTAAATAAAGTACAATATACTTTTTTCACGAATACTTTAGATTTAAACGAAGAAGAAGTGCGTTTGTTTTTAGTTTTTTGTGAAAACGACAAAGAAGTCAAAAATGTAGCAAAGCAAAAAACATCCTTTCAATTGATTGATTTTTTAATCAATAAAAACAAAGAATTTATCGAGATAAAAAAAGGAGTGAAATGAAAAAAAATCTCTTTTTAGGCTTACTTTTTTTAGTAACAATCAGTTTGTCGTCTTTTGCGATGCATAAATTTTATGTTTCGATATATCAGATAAATTATGTTCCTGAAAAGAAAATGCTTCAAATTACGTCACGTATTTTTATAGATGATTTAAACGATATTTTGAAACTAAAATACGGTCAAAAAACGCATATTGGCGAAGCTACCGAAACTGTAGACGATTTGGCCTTAATGAAAAAATACATAGCAGATCATTTTTCAATAAAAATAAATGGACAGCAAAAAAATATCCATTATTTGAGTAAAGAATTAGACGCTAACGTAGTTATTTGTTACTATAATGTCAAAGAAATTGCTAAAATAAAAACCTTTGAAATTCAAAACACAACGTTATTTGATTTGAATTCAGAACAGCAAAACATTATTCAAACCACGATTTATGGCAAAAAAGAGAGCTTAGTATTAACAGTCGATAATGTGAAAGGTTTGTTAAAACAGTAAGATTTCTATTTTCTCTAATAAAAATAATTACTTTTATGCTTTAAAATTATTTTTGCTATGAGAAAAATACTTCCATTACTATTGTTTTTTATGACTTTTTCGGTGACTCTACTAGCTCAGGAAACGCCAAAAGTCAAAGAGCAAGGACACGAAGATAAAAATAAGTTCCGACAAATGTACGATTTGTTGGCAACGCCAAACATGTACCGAACCGCTTCTGGTGCGCCAGGACCTGAATACTATCAACAACAAGCAGACTATAAAATAGATGTAGAGCTGGACGATAAGAATACGAAATTGTTTGGTACAGAAACCATTACGTACACCAACAATGCTAAAGAATCTTTAGAGTATTTGTGGATACAATTGGATCAAAATTTGATGGCAAAAACATCAAAAACACCATTAGTGGAAAGCGCTAAAATTGACCCAGCCATTAGTGCTGCTGGGTTTTCTAGAAAATACCTCGAAGAAAAGTTTGATGGCGGATTTAAAATAGACTATGTAAAAGACACAAAAGGGAATCCGATTTCGTATACCATAAACGAAACGATGATGCGAATTAATCTGGCAAAACCCCTTGCGCATGGTGAAAAAATAGCCTTGAATATAAAATGGTGGTACAATATAAACAACTATATGGTTGACGGTGGTCGCTCAGGATACGAACATTTTAAAGACGGTAATAATTTATATGTATTAGCCCAATTTTATCCAAGAATGGCGGTTTATAACGATGTTGAAGGTTGGCAAAACATGCAATTTTGGGGCAGCGGAGAATTTGCGCTACCCTTTGGAAATTACGAAGTAAACATCACAGTGCCAGCAGATCACGTTATGGAAGCTACCGGCGTGTTGCAAAATAGAGCCGAAGTGTTTACACCAGAACAAGTAAAACGATATACTCAGGCCGAAAATTCTTTCGAGAAGCCAGTTGTAATTGTTACCCAAGCAGAAGCCATGCAAAGCGAAAAGGGATTTTCTGACAAGAAAAAAACTTGGAAATTTAAAGCCGAAAATGTTCGTGATTTTGGAATATCAACTTCAAGAAAATTTATTTTGGATATGATGGCTGTAAAATTAGGAGGAAAAACCGTGATGGCCGTTTCGTTGTATCCAAAAGAAGGAAACCCGCTTTGGGAACAATATTCTACAAAAGCAGTAGCGCATACTTTAAAAAGCTATTCGAGTTATACTTTCGATTATCCTTATCCAAAAGCAGTTTCTGTAAATGCACAAGATCAAGGAATGGAATATCCTATGATTTGTTGGAATTTTGGAAGACCAGAAGCGGACGGAACCTTTTCAGACAGAGTGAAATACGGAATGTTAGGAGTCGTTATTCACGAAGTAGGTCACAATTTTTTTCCGATGATTGTTAATTCAGATGAACGTCAATGGACCTGGATGGACGAAGGGTTAAATACATTTATGGAATACCTAGCCGAAATTTCTTTCGATAAAAATTTCCCTGTAGATCGTGGGCCAGCAGCAAAAATAGTTCCTTATATGAGTGGCGATCAGTCTAATATTGAGCCAATTATGACTAATTCTGAAGCAATAAAACAATTTGGGAATAATGCTTACGGCAAACCAGCAGCAGGTTTAAATATTCTTCGCGAAACTATTATGGGTCATGAATTGTTTGATTATGCTTTTAAAACCTACGCCAATCGTTGGAAATTTAAGCATCCAACTCCTGAAGATTTTTTTAGAACCATGGAAGACGCTTCTGCTACCGATTTAGATTGGTTTATTAGAGGTTGGTTTTATACTACAGATTACACGGATATAGGAATCAAAGGTGTAACACAATATTACGTCAGTAACGATGCACCAAAAGATTTTAAAGCACCAGAAGTAAATAGAAGAAATCGACGCAAAATGGCAGGATCATTAGTCTATATGCTTTCGAATACGAACCAAGATTTATCAGCCGAAAATAAAAAAGCATTGCAAGTAAAAGAGATTAAAAAACTAGATGATTTTATACAAGCCACTTTCAAGCCAGAGGAAATAGCAAAACTAGCGTCTCCAAAATATTTTTACGAAGTTACTTTTAACAAACCAGGAGGCTTAGTAATGCCTATTATTGTTGAAATTACCTATGAAGACGGGACAACTGAAAATCAAACATTTCCAGCACAAATCTGGAGAACGAACGATGCCGAGGTGACTAGAACTTTTGCTACTCAAAAAATAATATCAAAAATTGTAGTTGATCCTAAACTTGAAACTGCCGATATAGATACCACAAATAATACTTGGCCAAAAATTGAAGGAAAATCAAAATTTGACGAAGTAACGAAGTAACTTTGTATTTTAAATTTAAGAGAATATGTTTGGAATAGGAGGAGGAGAGTTAGTATTTATAATCTTTATTGCATTAATGCTATTTGGATCCGATAAAATACCTGATGTTGCTAAAACGTTGGCCAAGGCAATGGCACAGCTAAAAAATGCAACAAACGATATTAAAACCGAAATCACAAAAAGTGCTGATTTGAACGGCTTGGATTTAAATAATCTAACCCATAATTTTAACTCGGAAGTCGATAAGGTAAAGCAAGGTTTCAATAAAATGATTGATGAAAATTCATCAGAAAAAGCCACAGAAATAAAATCGATTGCCGAAAAAATTACTGCCGAAATAAACAGTACGAAAGAAGATATAGAAGAAGCAACAGGACCTATAAAACGCCAGTTGTAATGCTAGAAAAGATAATCGCTATAGACAAAGATTTATTTGTTTTTCTAAACGGATTGGGTTCAGAAACCTTTGATCCGTTGTGGTTATTTATAACAAAACAAGCCAATTGGATTCCACTTTTTATATTCCTTTTGTATTTAGTGCATAAAAAATTGGGCGCAAAACAAACACTTATTATCGTGCTTTTTGTTGCTGTGTTACTTACCGTAAACAATACCATTACCGAATTATTTAAAACCACATTTCAGCGATTGCGTCCTTGCAACGACCCTCAAATTAAAGACATTATTAGAAACGTAAAACCAAGTGTCTCTTTTAGTTTTTTCTCAGGACACTCCTCAAACACCATGGCCGTTTTCGTGTTTTTGTACTTTATATTCAGAAAAAAGTACAACTATTTTTGGGTGCTAATTCTTTGGCCGTTTATATTCGCTTACAGCCGTATTTACCTAGGATTGCATTTCCCTACAGATATATTGGCAGGATATACTTGCGGTATCATTATGGGCTATATAACCTTTCGAAGCTACCAAACCATTCAGTACAATTATTTTAAGAATCATTCTTAGGAGCTATTTCCAGCTGTCCACTCTATCTTTTCCTTGCTAAAGAAGCAAGAAAAAGGATGCCGTTTCCATCTGGGCTAGAGCACTCGACTAACAGTCAAACCATCTCGTATAGGCAACAAAACGGTTTCTACTCTTGGGTCATTTTTTAAAAGTAAATTGTATTCCAATAAAATTTTGGTGCTCAAATCATTTTTTTCTAAAGGCAAAACGACTTTTCCAGACCACAAAACATTATCAGATAAGATAATACCACCTTTATTCATTTTAGGAACAATGAGGTTGAAATAAGTAATGTAGTTTTCTTTATCGGCATCAATAAAAACCAAATCAAATTTCAAATCCAAATCAGGGATAATAGTAACAGCTTCGCCTAAATGCTGCACAATTTGGTTTTCCCATGGCGATTTATCGAAATATTTCCGCTGAAAATCGACTAATTCTTCTTTGATGTCTATCGTGTGCAATTGCCCGTTTTCTTGCATTCCTTCACACAAACACAAACCAGAATAACCAGTATAAGTGCCTATTTCGAGAATGTTCAAAGGGCGAATAAGTTTTGATAACATACTTAAAACCCGACCCTGAAAATGACCACTTAGCATTCTGGGCAGCAAAATTTTTTGGTACGTTTCTTTGTTCAGTTGTGCTAATAATTCAGGTTCGTTTTCTGAATGCTGTTCGATATAATCTTCTAAATCTTGAGAAAGGAAATGCATTTGATAAAATTTTAAGCAAAAATACAAATTACCAAATCAACAAATTACTAAATCAACAAAATAACCTAAATTTGCACCATGCAAATCGAGAAAAAAGACATACGAGCATTATCTAAAGAGCAATTACGTGATTTTTTTGTAACCAATAGCGACAAAGCTTTTCGGGGCAATCAAGTGTACGAATGGCTCTGGAGCAAAGGAGCGCATAGTTTCGAGGACATGACCAATGTTTCTAAAGAAACCCGACAAATGCTGGAAGACAACTTTGTGATTAATCATATCAAAGTCGATACCATGCAACGCAGCAACGACGGAACGGTAAAAAATGCGGTTCGGTTGCACGATGGTTTGATTGTCGAATCGGTTTTAATTCCTACAGAAACCAGAACAACTGCTTGTGTTTCTAGCCAAGTGGGTTGTAGTTTAGATTGTAATTTTTGTGCTACAGCTCGACTCAAACGCATGCGAAATCTAGAGCCTGGCGAAATTTACGACCAAGTGCTCGCTATTGATAGAGAAAGTAAATTGTATTTTAACAGACCATTATCCAACATTGTGTTTATGGGAATGGGCGAACCACTCATGAACTACAACAACGTGATTAAGGCTATCGACATGATAACGTCTAACGAAGGATTGGGAATGTCGCCAAAACGGATTACGGTTTCTACTTCAGGAGTTTCTAAAATGATTAAAAAAATGGCCGACGATGAGGTGAAATTCAAACTAGCGGTTTCCTTACATTCCGCTATCGAAGAGATTCGTAACCATATTATGCCTTTTACAAAAAGTTTCCCATTACCCGAATTACGGGAAGCTTTAGAATATTGGTACCGCAAAACCAAAAGTAAAATCACTTACGAATATGTGGTTTGGAAAGGAATAAATGACAACAAAGAATCCATCGATGCTTTAGTAAAATTTTGCAAACATGTACCTTGTAAAGTAAATATTATAGAATACAATCCTATTGATGATGGTGAGTTTCAGCAAGCCTCTGCAGAAGCTATAAATGCTTATATAAAAGCACTCGATGCAAACGGAATCATTGCAAAAGTGCGTCACAGTCGGGGCAAAGATATTGATGCTGCTTGCGGGCAATTAGCCAATAAAGAAATATAAAAAAAGCCTCTGATAATAATTTTTCAGAGGCTTTTTTAAGATATAGATTTTGGTTAGTTTAGTATAATATTGTATGCAACACCATTGTAAGTAAACACCGCCAGATTATCGCAAGCGCCATTTCCATAATCTAAAGTAGCTGTTTGCGTTCCTCTTGTAAAGGTAATGATACCTTGAGAAAGAGCACTATTAGTAGGTACACATGGCAATTTTACTAAAAGTGGGCTTGTAATAGTACTAGTTCGGGCATTGTTGTTTGGAAAAGTAGTAACCCAGTTTCCAGTAACGCTATACACATTGTCTGTCCAGTCTGTTGGAGTACTATATCCAGTAATAATTTCGCCAGTTCTGCTACCTACTCTTGTTAGCACTCTACCGTCAGGCAAAGTAATGGTCAAATTCATATTCATTACCCAAATTGGATGACTTGGCGAAGCTGCAGTAGCTACTGTCAATGTTCTTGTGTACGTTTTTGTACCGTCAATTTTTCTTAAATTATGATAAAAATTATTGAAAGTACAGGTTATAACATGTGAAGTTGCTGTGGGTTGGTATACAAACGTAAGAATAATTTTACCTTTTAAAACATTACCGTTTGGCATTGTGCAACCTGTTGTGCCAAAATCGATAGTTTTAGTAACCATTTGTCCTACGGTCGGCGTAGTACCCATGGCAGGAACTCGTGTAATTGTAGTACATGCAGGAGCAAACATCGTTGCGCTTTGCCCCATTTTTCCAGAAACACCATCTTGCGAGGTCAATTGCTCGTCAACAATATTAGAAATATCATCATTTGCAATATCTACCTTAGCGCTAATTCCAGCCTCTTCAGAAGTCATAGCGGGTTGTCCAACATCTTCGCTTTTGTCTCTAGAGCAGCTAACAGTCAATAGCGATAAAAATAATCCGAATAATACAATTTTACTTTTCATAATCTATTTTTTTAAATGGTTTAGTGGTAAGACATTATTTTTTGAAAAAGGTTTAATCAAATATAAAAAAAAAATAATAGTACATCTAGAATTTTAATTCTTAAATACTATCTTTGAAATGCTAATGGACATAACTTCGCAAATAAAAAAACCAATTCTTGAAGAAATGGAACTTTTCGAAAAAAAGTTTCAACACTCGATGTCTTCAAAAATTGCGTTACTTAACCGAATCACGTACTATATTGTAAACCGTAAAGGAAAACAAATGCGTCCGATGTTTGTTTTTTTGACCGCCAAAATGATTTCGGAAGGGCAGGTTTTAGAGCGAACCTATCGAGGCGCCTTGGTTATCGAGCTTATTCACACAGCCACTTTAGTGCATGACGACGTTGTTGACGATAGCAATCGCCGACGGGGTTTTTTCTCTATCAATGCACTTTGGAAAAATAAAATTGCAGTGCTGGTAGGCGATTATTTACTTTCGAAGGGTTTACTGTTATCCATAGACAATGGCGATTTTGATTTGCTGAAAATAATTTCAGTAGCTGTTCGCGAAATGAGTGAAGGCGAATTGTTGCAAATAGAAAAAGCCAGACGACTCGATATTACTGAGGATATTTATTACGAGATAATTCGTCAAAAGACCGCAACACTTATTGCAGCCTGTTGTGCTCTTGGAGCAAAATCGGTTTCAGACGATGAAATCCTAGTCGAAAAAATGAGAAAATTTGGCGAACTCATCGGGATGGCTTTTCAAATCAAAGACGATTTATTCGATTATACTGACGAAGCCATTGGTAAGCCCACTGGTATCGATATAAAGGAACAAAAAATGACGTTACCGCTTATTTATGTTTTAAATAATTGCTCTTCCAAAGAAAAAAGTTGGCTTATCAATTCGATAAAAAATCATAACAAAGACAAAAAGCGAGTTCGAGAAGTTATCAGTTTTGTTAAAAATCAAAATGGGTTGCTGTATGCCGAGCAAAAAATGTTTCAGTTTCAACAAGAAGCATTACTACTACTACAAAGTTTTCCAAATTCCAGCTACAAAGAATCACTAATTCTAATGGTAAATTATGTTATTGAACGAAAAAAATGACGCTTTTCGATATTTTTTTAGGAATATAATATATTTTTGTTTAATATTACGTTGTGAATTAAGGTTTTACCTTCTGGAAATGGTTAGTTGTCTGTTTTTTAACGTTTGTCGCATGCAAAATATATTTAGAAAATAATTCAACATTACTACATCTTGATTTGTCTCTAAATGACTTTTATAAAACAATAAACCATGGTGCTACAAAGTAAATATTATTGTTTTCTTCTACTTTTGTTTTGTACTTTGACAAAAGCACAAAACATAGTTTTTGCCGATAATAATCTAAAAACTGCTTTACTACAAGCCTTACCTACAAATAGTGTGGCAGGAATAGGTTCTGTATTAGGTAATCCATGGGCTGCTTTTTATCCTGCAAACTATGTTAAAATTGATACTAATAACGATGGCGAAATACAACAAAGCGAAGCATTGGCAATAACTTATCTGAATCTTGTAAGTAATTCAATAACTAACTTTGGCGGAATAGAATATTTTGCAAATCTAAAGCATTTACATACGTCTTATAATCTTATTACAAGCATCAATTTATCTGCATTACACCAATTAGAAGTTTTAATAATCACAAGAGCTCAATTAACTTCACTGAACTTAACAGGTTTAACTAGTTTAAAGTACTTTAATTGTGTGGTAAATCAACTAACTACCTTAGATTTTTCAGGGTTACCCAATTTAAAACAAGTGTCTTGCATTAACAATTTATTGGGTAGTTTAGACTTTACGGGTAACCCATTGCTCGA
>CAXYWC010000044.1:0-22085 GCA_964292845.1 uncultured Flavobacterium sp.
AAACTATTCTGCTAAAAGCTTTGCTATATCTTGTTTTATGGCTGTTATTCCTTTTTCTTCTAGCCCATCGTAATAGATAATTGGGTTGCCAAACTCATCTTTTCTGCATCGTATATCGCCATTTTTATCTACCAAGGCAAACAATCCAGAATGCTCAAATCCGCCTTGTACATTTTTGTTTTCTCCAGCATACAAATTAAATCCTTTGTTGGCAATATCAAAAATAACTGTTTTATCTCCTGTCAGAAAATTCCAGTTGTTGTGTACCGCCCCTATTAGTTGTGCATGTTTTTTTAGCACTTCTGGAGTGTCATTTTCAGGATTTATGGTTATTGATACTATTCCAAAATTTGAATTTGAGGCAAATGTTTCTTGCACCTTTTTCATGTTTCTATTCATAATAGGACAAATAGAAGGACACGTAGAAAAGAAAAATTCTACCACAAAAACTTTTCCTTTGTAATTGCTATTAGAAATCGTTTGATTGTCTTGATTGATTAAGGAAAACTGAGGTGCTTTGCCTATGGTCATCAAATCACTTTTTGCGTTTATAACTGCGCCTTCGATATTTAGTCTATCCCCTTTTACTACATTCCCGTTATTTATTCTATCCACAATTTTAGGAATAGCATAAATCCCAAATACTAGAATAATAAAAGCGGTACCTATGTATGATTTATTTTTCATCTTATTTATTTTCATGCAAATGAAAATCCTTTTTTTTGTTGTTTCGCTTCAACGCTAATCGATATTCTCGAAGCATAATTTTTATGTCATCGGACATGTCGTTGTGCAAATCTGCTGCCGAATTAGTATTGTAACTTTCCTTATATTCGTCTTTTCCGTCTCTATTTTTACCTTTTCTACCCCGATGATTTTTGTCTTTATCAATAATAATAACTTTAGTAGTGCTAAAATTAGCATTGAGGCTGTCGTGCAATTTAAAAGAATGATAATAGGATTGTATTTCTGTTGCTGTTGCAAATACAAATTTCCAACCTGATAAATCTTCTGAAAATTTCGATAATTTTTCTAACAACTCTTTTACTTGTTTTTCAGAACCTTCTTGAGCAACCATAACCAATTGAAAATCATGAAATCCCTCGTATTTCCCATAAATTTTCTGGTTCAAATTAAACAGATTTTCTTGATTTTTCAGAATATCATTACCAATAAATCCTAAAACTGTAATTTTATTTTCTAGCAAAACTGGCTTCCCATCTAGGCTTTTCCATTTTGGCAATTCTTTATTGTTACGAGAAATTGTCGATAAAAAAAGGGAATTGTGTGTTGCTGTTGCAAAAATCAAATAAATTAAAACAGGCAAGAATAAAAGAACAATCAATACTAGTTTATTTCTCATTAGAGTTTTGGATTTATTTGAGTACAAAAATAAAAAAAGCTCCTGTAATAGGAGCTTTTTTTTGAATTAAAATTTTAAAAATTCCATTTTATGGTAGAATTCTTAAAAATGTCAAATATATAATTAGCTTCAACTAGCAAAATAAATACTAAATAAAGAACGAGGAACACTATTGTTCCTACTACAGCCCAACGCAATGAAGCTTTTTCTCCCTCAAGATGCATAAAAGCCCACATAATCCAGTATGCTTTGTAAACGGTTAATGTTATAAATAGCCAGTTTAGCAAATTCATACCTAAAAAATTAGTAAACAGCATAAACTCAGGTTTTGCAATACCAAAAGCAACCTCAATTATTGTTATTATTGATAGTAATCCGAATACTTTCCATATTCTTCCTACGTTTGATGTGTGTTCGTGTGACATAACAATATGTTTTTTTCTTAATTAAATTAAACTAGGTAGAAGAATGTAAATACAAACACCCAAACTAAATCGACAAAGTGCCAATATAGTCCAACTTTTTCTACCATTTCATAACTCTTTCTTTTATCGTAAGTTCCTAATAAAACATTGAAGAAAATTAAGACATTAATCATTACTCCAGAAAATACGTGGAAACCGTGGAAACCTGTAATAAAGAAGAAGAAATCGGCAAATAATTTTTGTCCGTATTCGTTACGAACTAAATTTGCTCCTTCTACCACATATTTAGTAGTTTCGATTCTTTTTAGTGATTCTTCACGAGATAAAGTAACTTTTTTCTTTGTTTTAGGATCGATAACTTCGGTACGAATCAAGACTTCTGGATGCGATTTGAATCCTTGTACTACTTCTTCTACTGAATACGTAGGCAAAGTTTCATCACCATAAAACCAAATTCCTTTACTTTTAGTATCTTCTACTCTTTCAGATGGAATGTTAGCTGCAAATTCGCCTAGCGCAACTCTTTTTCCAGAAGTATCTATAAATTGTAATATAGAACCTCCTTTTGTTTCTACCGCTCCGTATTCGCCTTTGATAAAGTTTTTCCATTCCCATGCTTGAGAACCTACGAATATGAAACCCCCAATAATGGTTAGAAACATATAAAGTACTACTTTATCTTTTTTCATTTGATGACCTGCATCAACAGCTAAAACCATTGTTACAGATGAAAAGATAAGAACAAAAGTCATAAATGCCACATAATACATCGGTGCTGAGACGCCATGCATAAATGGAAAGTGTGTAAAAACTTCGTCTGCTAGAGGCCAAGTTTCGATAAATTTAAATCTTGAAAAACCGTAAGCCGCAAGGAATCCCGAAAATGTTAGCGCATCGGAAACGATGAAAAACCACATCATCATTTTGCCGTAACTTGCATTCATCGGCTCATTTCCGCCGCCCCAAATTTTTCCTTCAGTACTAGTAGTAACCGTCGTTGCCATAGAATTGTGTTATTAAAGTTGTCAAACTTACAAAAATTTATTATTTTACGAAATATAAAAATAAAAACAAATATACCCAAAGAATATCTAAAAAATGCCAAAACATCGCACCAAGCTCTATACCAGTGCTTTGAGAAGAATTGTATTTTTGTTTAAAATGATTATAAATTATAGTTAGCAGTGAAATTATTCCTGCCGCAAGATGCAAAAGATGCAAAACAGTCAAAATATACAAGAAAGAAGATGTAACTGTACTCTCGCTTCCTGTAAAAAAATAACCCATTTCGACTACTTGATTAAAACCTATAAATTGCAACACCACAAAACTTATTCCTAACACTAATGTTGCCAGTAAAAATAAGGTTGTTTTTTGCCTGTCATCTTTTTGTATGGCTTTTTTTGCTAAAAAAATGGTGATACTACTTACTATAATTACGATGGTGCTTATGGTAAATGCGGAAGGCAAAACCATAGTGTGTATCCAATCTTTTCGAGAAGAACTTACAAGATACGCACTTGTTAATCCTGCGAACATCATGAACATACTTATCATAGCAAAAAGCAACAGTAATTTGTAAGACCTTGCTTTTCGCTGGTTATGTTCTTCAATAGTCATTCCTTCCATATTATTTATCTTAAAAATTTATCTAAAATATACACCACTTGTATTAGTGATATATAAGCAACACTTACTAACATGAGTGTTTTTGCGGCTTTATCGTTTTGGTTTTGGTATAGTTTTACGGCATAAAAGAGCATCCACAATCCTAATAGCCCAACGGTTATTGCCGAAAATGTTGTGAGATACAAACGTCCTGTATAACCAAAACTTGGTAATATAGATGCTACTGTTAACCAAAAGGTATATAAAATAATTTGCAGTGCAGTTCCGTTGCCTTTTTTTCCTGTGGGCAACATATAAAACCCTCCTTTTTTGTAATCGTCAAACAAAAACCACCCTATGGCCCAAAAATGTGGAAATTGCCAAAAAAATTGAATTAAGAATAACGTTCCTGCCTCGATACCAAAATTGTTTGTGGCAGCCACCCAACCCAACATAAAGGGTATTGCCCCCGGGAAAGCACCTACGAAAACGGATAACGAGGTTACGGTTTTAAGCGGTGTATAAACACAAGTATATAAAAATATTGAAATAGCCCCAAACATGGCTGTTTTAGGATTTATCATATATAGAATGACTAATCCTATAATAGTCAAAATTGTTGCAATTGCAAAAGCTACATTTACAGACATTCTCCCTGAAGGTATCGGACGATTTTTGGTTCTGTCCATCAAGGCGTCTAAATCTTTTTCTATAATTTGATTGTAGGCATTTGAGGCGCCTACCATGCAATAGCCACCCACTGCCAGCATTAGTAAGGTGCTAACATTTGACATATTAAATGAAGAAACACCTAATAAATAGCCAGCTAATGAAGAAAAAACAACGCTGATAGCAAGACCAGCTTTGGTAATTTCTTTGAAATCAATAAATACTGATTTTATGGAAAATGTGGCGTTTGTTTTGCTCAAGGCAGGAATATTTATTTTTTAAAACTTGGCAAATATAGGGATTCGCTCAAACATATTTAGCATGATTCTTTTATAAAAAATCAGATTTTTTACTTGTCCTTTTCTTTAGAATACATCTCATCTAACATTAGCTTACCTATAGTGGGTCTGTAATGACTGGTTTCGTAGTAATTTTCTTTATTATCCGTAAATTTATTTTTTCCTGTGTAGTCGTAAAAATGATTACCAAATAAGTCCTGCAAAATGTTTTTATCGTTTGTAGAAAATTTAATTTGATCGTAAGACGGACTAGCTACAATTTTATAATTTACGTTTCTTTTTTCTAGTATTTGCTTTATTTCTTTAAGCATTTGTATGTTTTCTGGGTCTAATCTGTCGATAGAATCTAACTTTTCTCCTTTCCTATCATAAAACAATGCAGCGTTATTGAGTATATGTTGTTTAGGGTTTTCTGCAATTTTAGCATCAATTAACGGAACTGTTATGTCGTTTGAAATTGGGTCTATGGTCAATTGATCTTGTGTTAAAACTGTTTTCATACTGGGTCTAAAAACACCTGTAAAAGTAAAATCATAATAGGCTAATAAAAATTTTGTGTTCAGGTAAGCGCTAAACATAGTAAAATGGAAATTAAGCCAAGTTTCGTCTGAAGTAGCAGGGTGTTTTTTGAAAATATGTCCTGAATAAAGCCCTCTATCTATAGCCATCCAATCTCTACATAAAACAATCAAAACATTGTTTATCGTAACATTCTGTTTGTCTAAATATTTCAATTTTCCGTGAATACCATATATTGACTCTCCCGCGCCGTCGAAAACAAATGGAGAGGCTTCGTTACCTAAATATTCTTTCCAAGTTTTAGCTTTGAATGCAATAGTTCGAGAACTCCCAAAGATAAAGGAATCAAAATGATACTTGTCTTTGTTTTTTAAATATTTGGTTGTCGATACATAATCTCTATTTAGCACTACACACGATTTTCCATAATCCTCATAGTCGTAGATTACTTTATAAGGGTCAAAATAGAGGTATCCTGCCAATACTATTAGAAAAGGAATGAGTATAAATATGGATAATCGTTTTAAAAAAGATTTCATTTTTTTCAGTTAGAATAAGCGTTATTTTGGATTACTGTGATATATCTCCTTAAATATTGAAACCCCAACATTGGGTCTAAAATGACTTGCTTCATAATAATTTTTTTTATTATTGGTGTATTTATTTTTTCCTGTATAATCATAAAAATTGGTACTAAATAGTGCATTCAAAACACTTTTGTCTTTTTTCGAGAATCTTATTTGATCGTATAATGGGCTAGCAACTATTTTATA
Organism: uncultured Flavobacterium sp.; assembly: GCA_964292845.1. Taxonomy (GTDB): domain Bacteria; phylum Bacteroidota; class Bacteroidia; order Flavobacteriales; family Flavobacteriaceae; genus Flavobacterium. Next base: position 5,657 of record CAXYWC010000044.1, read on the forward strand.
ATTTACTTTTCGCCTCTCCAATATTTGCTTTATTTCTCTAAGCATCACAATATTATTCTCGTTTAATCGATCAATTGAATCAATTTTACAACCCATTCTATCATAAAATATAGAGTCATTGTCTATAACAAACTGTTTCATATTGTTACGGTATTTTGGGTTAACTGCTAGAGGAATAATTTCGTTGGTTTTCGAAGCAATTAAAAAAGGCTCATTGGTCAAATAATTTTTCATACTTGGTGTGTAAACCCCTGAAAACTGAAATTTGTAAAACGCAAATAAAAATTTAATATCCAAATAAGCTTTAAACATTGCTCCATGAAAAATAGCCCAGTTTTTTTCGCAAAATTCAGGATGCTTTTGAAAAATATGCCCGTAATCAATATTTTTATCTACTGCCATCCAATCTCGGCATAAAATAATTAAAACATTTTTTATTTTCACATTATGCCTATCGATATATTTTAATTTGCTATGTATACCATATATTGATTCAGCAGATGCATCAAATGTGTACACCGATGCCTTTTTGTCTAAATATTTTTTCCATGCAGAAGCTTTAAACCCTATTGTTCGAGAACTTCCAAAAATAAACGAATCGTACTGATACGTCTCTTTATGATCCAAATAGTACTGTGAAGAAACATAGTCACGACATAATACTACATTTGAATTCCCGTAATCCTCATATTTATAAACCACCTTAAATGGGTCAAAATAGAAGTATCCTGCCAGCATTGTGACAAAAGGAATGAGTATAAATATGGATAATCGTTTTAAAAAAGATTTCATGCTAACTTTTATTTTTTGCAAGAACAATTACAAAGTCTTGCTTTTATTTTACTATTTATTTGATTAGTAAGATGTAACCATTAAAACTGAAAATAAATAAACTGTTGTTCTGAACCTGCAAAATAGAAAATAGCAAAAACTATTAGGTAATAAAACACCCATCTAATTGGTGTAGGCCATTGCAACCCCATGTGAGAAATTGCATATTGTCGTTCTCTTCCCAACCATTCCATCATCATAAAAGGAATTATCAACCACAGTGCAGGACTAAAATTAATATCTGGTACTTGAAAAACTGACATCGAAAAAATACCTCTAATATAGTCAATGGCACTTGTTAAATCTTTTGCTCTGAAGAATATCCAACAGAATGCCGCCATAAAAAAAGTAATCCCTATTTGAAAAAACTCCTTTACTGATGGCAAAATTTTACCTTGTGCTACGGTTTCAATATTCGAACGATTTGTGTTGAAAACTATAGAAGGCATTATAAATAAAGCATTTACAAATCCCCAAGCAATAAATGTCCAATTAGCTCCATGCCAAAAACCACTGACTAGAAAAATAATAAAGGTATTTCGAATCTTCATCCACATTCCGCCTTTGCTCCCACCAAGCGGTATATACAAGTAATCTTTAAACCATGAAGAAAGTGAAATGTGCCATCTTCTCCAAAATTCAGCAATATCTCTTGAAAAATAAGGAAAAGCAAAATTTTTGAGCAATTCGACTCCAAAAAGCCTAGCTGTTCCCAAAGCAATATCTGAATATCCTGAAAAATCGCCATAGATTTGTAATGTAAACATGACAGCTCCAAGTATTAGAGTACTTCCAGAATAATTTTCGTGGTTATTGAAAATGATATTGGCTAATTCGGCACAATTATCCGCTATAACCACTTTCTTAAACAATCCCCATAGTATTTGACGCAGTCCGTCTTTGGCTTTAACCAAATCAAAATTTCTATGGCGTTGTATTTGAGGTAATAAGTGTGTGGCTCTTTCGATAGGTCCTGCTACTAATAAAGGGAAAAAACTAACAAACACGGAGTAATCGATAAAGTTTTTTTCAGGTTTTATTTTGTCTTGGTAAATATCAATCACATATGAAAGTCCATGAAAAGTATAAAATGAAATTCCAACTGGAAGTATCACTTGGAGTGTCCAAAAACTAGCTTGAAAACCTAACAACGATAATCCATCAGCTAAGGAAGAGGCAAAAAAATTGTAGTACTTAAATATGCCTAAAAAACCCAAATTGACTCCTACACTCAACCAAAACCAAAATGTTTTTATTTTTTGAGTTTTGGCATCAGCCATTTTTAGTCCTGTATAATAATCTAACAATGTCGAAAAAACCAGTAAAAAAAGGAATCTCCAATCCCAACAGGCATAAAAATAATAGCTAGCAACGAGCAAAAGAATATTTTGTAGTTTATGATTGCCTCGTGTAGCAAACCAATACAACAAAAAAACTATAGGCAAAAAAATGGCGAAACTTAAGGAATTGAAAAGCATTTTTATAAAAATATTATACTATTAATAATCTAAATACCAGTTAAACACATCAGCTCGCAAACCAAGTGTAAACCAAGTAGTGGTCTCTTTAAAAACGGTTATTGTATTTACCTGCGGCGAAAAATTTCTATAAATCAAATTAGCAAAAAGCTTTAAATTAGTGCTCGGATTTACTAAATAACCTGCTTGAATATCGGCAATAAAAAGATTCGCTTTATTTCCTTGCCCAATTTCAACTCCTTTTTCACGGGCTTTCAGCAAATCATAGTCTTTATAAATATTGGAACCATAATTTAGCCCATCGATAGTGGTGTCAAAATCTAAGCCTCGAATTCCTACACTAATTTTAGCATCAGCATACAAGCGCTTTTGAGTATACCGAACAATTCCTGTTAGTTCCTTAAAATTAGATCCCCAATTGTGTCCCATACTTTGATTATTGTGCCCGTAATTTGTAATTGGATTACTGTGCGCATACACATACGGCCGCACATGGTTGTATTCGGCTTGCAGATACAAATTTTTCATCCCAAAAGCATTAAAATATTTCGCTCCCAGTTGATAGCCATATTTGTTTTTCCAACTTTTTTCTCCAGATTTAATATCACCAAGCGAAAATTCATCGAGTAAAAACTGACCATATAAATTAATATTGTTATTCCATTTGTACTTGGACGTAATTCCTAAAACAGCATTACCGCTTCGTGCAGAAGAAGTGAACTCGACTGAACGATAAAAAATAATTGGGTTTACAAAATTAATATCAAAACCGCGATTATTGTCATTCGTCCAAATTACCGATTCGAAAAAACCAATATTCAATCGTTTAGAAGCATTCCAACTCAAATAATGGTTTGCCATATATTTTGTAGCATAGGTTCTGTCTAGCGTTACATCAGGCCGAACGTCTTTAAGCCACATGTAGGTATTGGTGTATTTTATTTTCCAAAAAGTAGTGTTTATTTTAAAAAACGGATACGGGCTAGCGCCATCGCCTTCCAACAAAGAGCGGTAACCATCTCCTATAAAATTTCGACTATAGCCTACCTGCAAATTGATGTGTTTACTTGGCGTGTAGGTAATATTGGCATCGGCCGAAGGAAAATCGTATTTTGTGGTTTTAAAATCTTTGGCAATACCTATTCCTGGAATAATAGCTGGATTTCCTCCTGATGGCTTGATAGAATTAGCATATCGATTATAATAATCGGCAAAAACACCTTGACTTTCGTAAATAGTGGTAGTAAAATTGATTTGTTCTCCTAATCCTCCTTGTATTTGCAAACCACGCGTGTTTACATAAGTATAATTTTCGGTGCTTGGCGTGCTTTTTCCCATTCGCAAATCAAAAATAGGATTTAATGTAAACCAATAATCCTCGCCTTGTATGGCGACTAAGTTTTCGTTAAACAGTTTCCGTCCCCACCAGCCTTCTTTTTTCATTTTGATTGCAGCATACCCTTCGTCAAAATTATGATATTTTGCAACTTCTGAGTACGTATAGGGTTTTGATGCGGTGTGATTATTAGTCCCCACCTGATTCATCTCGTCATCAAACTGAGTGTACAAATTATGCGAGAACGGAATATTTAAATGACTTTTAAATTGTGGATTATCAAATTTTTTGTATTTCAATTTTACCGACTCGTATTCTGGATTTTCTTTCTTAGCCAAAACCGATGGCGAATTGGCTATTTTGTGCTCTTGCGTTGCTTTTTCTTGTGCAATTTGAGCAGCGCTTTGCAACGGAATGGCTATAGTAAACGTGTATTTAGCATACGTTGGTTTTCCGTTGTAAGTTGGTGGTGTAATTTTTGGCAAAGCCGAAAAAACTCGTTTCGTTTCGGTTATTAGTTCGGAATACAGAGCGTCTGCATACAAAACTCTGAATGTTCCTGTGCTGTCAACTTCGATCAAAGTGATGATTTTTCCTTTGAAATTATCTTTTTTGGCAACCTCTGGCAATTGAAAATTAGTATACACAAAATCTTGCAATTGATTGTAAAAACAAGTTTCCAATTCCTGATTCATAGTACTGGAACAGGCTGGAAAAACAGGAAACTTTTCTTGATTGCTTACTTGTGAAAACAAATTTTGAACAGACAGAAAAACTACAATTAGTAAAAGATGCTTTTTCATTTTTATTTTTTTAATAATTTCCTGAAGCCACATTTCCATCGGCAATGGTTTTTGCTGCCGATGTTCCAATTCTTTTCACACCCAATTGTATCATAGCCAACGCTTCTTCTAGCGTTCTTACACCTCCAGCAGCTTTTACAGGAAGTGGATTCGAGTTTTCTAACATCAAAATAATGGTTGGAATTGTAGCTCCGTTTGGCAAATTATTTTCTGTTTTATAAAATCCTGTCGATGATTTTACAAACACGTGTGCGTAGTCTTTTTCCGAAAAATTAGCAATAATTGTGTTTTTTATTACTGCTGAAATCTGAATAATTTGCTGATCGGAAAGTGCTGCTACTTCAATAATAAATTTAACCACTTTTTTGTGTGACAATCCCAATTGAGCACAAGCTAAAATTTCTTTTTTTATCAATTCTATTTCTCCATTTTTAAAGGCTTCATAATTTATCACAAAATCAAGCTCGTCTGCCTGATTATTTATAGCCTCCTGTGCTTCTGCTAGCTTTTCATCTAAATTCGAATTCCCGTCTGGGAAATCGATAACGGTACCTATTAGTACTTTCGAATTCGCTTTTGTAATTAGCTTTTTGGCTAATTCAACTTGATTAGGACGAATCATAACCAGCTTAAAGTCTTCGTCTATAGCTTCTTGAATAAAATCTTGAACTATTTTTGTATTTTCAGTTTCAGATAAATTGGCTTGCGATGCCGTTTTCAGGTAGGTAGAATCTAGATATTGTTTGATGTTCATGATATAGACTTGATAATTATAATGCGTAAAAATAGAAAAATCCCACCGAAATGGGATGTTTTCTAGAAATTTTATTTGTTGTTTGGTTCGAACGTATTAAAAGCTTTGATTGCTACAAAAATTCCAACGATACTTCCTATACTATTGGCAACTACATCCCAAGCATCCGCTTGACGGGTTGTAGTTAGGTATTTCTGCGCCAACTCGATAGCAATTCCAAAAAAAATCGAGATAATTACCAAAGCAATTTTACTGTTTAACAAAACACTTTTCCTAAACACCAAATACCTATACCATACAATAACGAAACCAAAATAGAACGTGAAATGTACTATCTTATCTTCGCTTGGAAACGTAAATTTTGGCGCATCGATTGTTGGTTTTAAACTGAAATAAAGTATTATAAAAGTCCAAAAAACAGCAAACCAAATGGCATTTTTATTAGGCGCCAATAAGTTTTTTATACTCTTCACTAGAAAGTAATTTTTCAATTTCAGAGGCATCAGAGATTTTTACTTTGATCATCCAAGCATTTCCATAAGGATCCGAATTTACGGTTTCTGGAGCCGACTCTAGTGCATCATTAAAGGCAATAATTTCTCCTGAAAGTGGCAAGAATAAATCCGATACTGTTTTTACTGCTTCTACTGTTCCAAAAACTTCGTCTTGCGCTAGTGTTTGGTCTAGTGTTTCTACTTCAACATATACAATATCGCCTAGTTCTTTTTGAGCAAAATCTGTAATTCCTACTGTAGCAATGTCTCCATCAATACTTACCCATTCGTGGTCTTTTGTGTATTTTAAATTGGCTGGTATATTCATTTTATTTTTATTTTTTATTTGATGACAAAAGTAAAATTATTACGGTAATAATAGTGCTTTTTTACTAATTAATTTCCAAAGTTATATCGAATTGTAAATCCTGCACGAATAGCCGTTAATGGAAACGCTGTCGAAATTACGGCCTTAGAAAATGAGTAGTCGAAAAAGAAAATGGTCGATAAATTTTTGCTAAAAGCATAATCTGCGGTTAGTTTTGCCGACACAATGTTTTGCCCTCCTGCTAGTTGATTGTTATTATAATCTAAGCTTCTCACTATTGTTTTGTTGTTTCTAAAAGAAATATCGCCTCTCACATTAATATCGCTTTTTATAATCCCTGATGGATTGTCTGCTAATCGTGTGCGTATAGAAACGTCTTTTATACGATATCCTAATCCTACTACATATTCTATCCCTTTTAGTTCAGTAACCAAATTATTATCGAAACTTAAGGACAATGTTCGGTCTTTTTTCATCTCCGCAAGGATTTTTATCGAACTTTTCATTTCAAAATCCAATCGAATCAATGGACTAAATTGCTCTGTTAGATTCACATTGGCAATAATGTTTTTGTTTTCAAAATTTCCGCCTGTGTCATACGATGCTGGATCGGTATATTTTAAATTCGAACGGAAAGAATTTAATGTATAGGCTGATTTATAAGCATGTTGTAATGAGAATCGTTTGAATTTATCTTTAAAGAATTTATACCTCATCAATCCTGTATATTTTATCGTCCAGTTAGGAATAGGAATGTTTTTAAAAGCCCCTAACGAAACTCCCGATGCGTCACTTCCTGTGTATGCTGCTAAAAACGCTGGCAACAATACTGCTTGATTGTTTTTCCCAAAACCTATTGGATATCCAAAATTGGGATTATTCGGATCGGTTTGCCTTGGAAATTGAGAGGTTCCATAGGAAACCTCTGCTAATCTATCTGCTATTACCAATCGATTTTCTCTAAATTTATCAAACGCTGCGGAAGCATTTTCGTCGCTTGCACTAAATGCCGTTTTGATCATGACTGTTGATATAGAAAAATTTCCATAATTGTATGGTGAATGCGAGTTATAAACACCTCCAACGGCATCAAACTGTTCTGAAAAATTATCGGCATACGTTCTGTCTGCAACCAAATCTATTTTCAAATCTGGGAACAATTCAATATTGGCATTTGCAGTAAGATGTTTTGTTTTTACTTGTGTATAATTTTGATTGAACTCGGGATAATTAGTCAACCAACCATTTTTAGCCGCTTCAAAACGCACGTCGTCTTGCATTCCAAATACAAATCCAAAAGTTGGTCTTGAAGATCCTAAAAATCCTATTGAAGGCAAATAACCCGGAAGCATGGTTCCGCTGGTTTCATTATAGTTTATCTGAATATTTTTGATACTCGTTGCTATACCTATTAATCCGTCTACAAAAACATTCGGTTTTACATCTTTAACTTTTGCTTTTGCTACTACTTTCTCCCCTGGTTTTGGTGTAGCATTAGGTGGTGTTATAGGTGCTTTTGGTGCTTTTTTCTGTTTTGGTCCTTTTACTAATCCAATATATTTATAAAACGAATCCATATTGAATGCGGTATTCAATTTGTGTGAGCTCGCATTTTGGATGGTGTTTCCTAAATCATAAACATTTCCTGCTCCGTCATCAAATTTTTGCAAGGCTAATGAGGCTCTTTGCCACGAATAATCACCTGTATAAGTATAATCGGATTTTATAAAGGCTAATGCTGGAATTTTATTGATTGGCAATTCGTAATTTACCGTTAGCTGTTGCGCGTGTTGGTTTGGCGTTCCTATATTCCAATAATCGTCCCAAATGGTAAAATCATTGATTGGATTGTTATTGGCATCTAAATAATTTCGAACCACATTGGCTGTTGTGGCGGTATAATTGAGTCGTAATGCTTTAGTCAAATTATAATTAAAACCGTAATTATAATTAAACATATTATTTCGTTTGTACAACGGATCAAGCCCAATACCCTGAACATCTATTTGTCTGAATAGTTGCTTGTTATATTGTCGCATAATAGTAGAACTGAAATTAATGCTCGTAGGCAAATAGTTAAAGTTGAAATCGCTTAACATTTTCCAATAGGTGCTTTTTTTCAAAAATTTCACGCTTTTTAGCGGCTCGATAGCTTTGGGTTGGAATGAAAATGCATAATCGACTGACGTTCTAAGCTGTTTGTCTGTTACACTTTCAACTTCAAAATCATGGTGTTCGACAGCGTTATAAGAGTACGAAAGTGTTAGATTTTCTGGGTCGTAAAAATGTTGTTTCTGCTCTGGTCCACGATCTTTTCTGACACCAATAAAGTTGATGCTTTTTCGCTTTGTAAAATTGATGGCTCTATTTTTGTATGCGTCTTTATCATTAGGATCTACCGTAACATCTAGCAATTGTTTTAACTTAATATCTTGGTTAAAAGGATCGTATTCTGGTGTGATTATTTGCTCGCCAACACCATAATTAAAAGGCAAGTTGATGCCCCATTTTTTAGGCAATAGTTTCCCTAAATTAATATTGGTTACAATATCATACTGCTTGGTTGCTTCACGACTGCGTTCGTTCGGGCTTTGCTCTAACGAGCCAAAACCGATGGTATTCATTCTTCCTGTTGCCGAAAGTGTCAAGAAATCGGCAAGATTGGTATCTAAACTTGCTATTGCTGCCATACCGCCTTTGTTATCTACTCCTGACATGCGAAGCTCGTTGAACCAAACTTCTCCTCTAACGTATTTGCCTGCTGTACTTGGATTTTTGATACCCATCATTAAGGTTCTCACGTACCCAAAATTAGGATTCCCTTTGATACCAATTCGCATTCCTGCTTTTGCAGAAGGATCTAATTGATTAGCATCTTGGAAGAAAATTCCGTTAGCATCAACAGGTTGTGTGCCTTTTAAGTTTAAAATTTTAAGTTGTGTTAACAAAGCTGTTTGCAAATCGATTTCGTTTTCAGCTGGCCAAATATCGGTTGCTAATGAAGCTAGTTGAGAAGTGATTTTTAAAGGCATTTCTATTTGATAGAAATTGTTTGTAAAATCGTTTCCAAAACGGATAAAAGCAACCATTTCTTTATCTACGATAGGAGTTGTTTCTCCGTTAGGATATTCGCTTGATGGTGTTCTTAAAGATTCCGCATGCAAGAACATTTTTAGCTTTTTATACTGACGCATATCCACATCCACATTTTTGAAAACCGCTCTAGAATCTCCTGCTTCTAGTCCTAAAATTCCAGATTGAGGATTTCCTTTGTCGTACACTTTTAACGATAGTGATTGTTCATTTTGTCGCAACACCGAATTATTATTGTACAATTGCTCTCGTTCTACTCCTGGTGGCGAGACATAACGAATAGGATTTCTGCTGCTGTTTTCTTCAATATTTACAGCTGTTGCATCAAAACCTGTTGGGTCGTCAGTTGGATCTACATCGGTAGCTTGCATCGTGCTGTTGTATCGTCTCCATTCGCCACGAACAAGATCTAAAGCTCCTAAACGAACGGTAATTTTATCCGAAAAACCAGACATAAACATACGCATGAATCGTATGGATCTAAAATCTGAAATACCGCCTTCTATATTAGCCGCCGTAGCTTCTAGTATTGGAATTTTAAATTGTATCCATCTGGCTTGTGTAGTGGTTCCGTTTGCTAATGGTGCTTGTACCTCTCGAACATCGGCAACATAAGGATCTCCTACTTGTAAATTTGGCTTTATATCGACTGTAAATTTATAATAAGCATCAATCGTATTCATGGTGTTATCCCGATTGATGTCTTCTACATCTGGAAAAGTAGTTGACCCTCTGTTAGAATCAGAAACACCCACAGGAGAGTTTCCTTCCATTCCATTGTAATTTTTGTATCTATCGGTAATAGAACCCGATGCGCTTAAGAAATACTGGTAATTATCCTGCGCAGGGTCAGGGCCTGCAAATGCTGGGTATTTTGCACCTTCTTCAACATCGGACAATCCGTTAAGACCTACGTCTTGTTGGCTTCTGTTGGCATCATTGGTATCAAACGCATAAATTAAGGATTGTGATGCAGGTACTTTACCCCAATTCGTGTCAATCACATTCGTGTTGCTTCCAGCGGCTGGCAAGCCGTTTTCATATAATTTACGACCGTCTTTTAATACGTCTTCGGAGATTTCACCTAAATTGAATGTTAGTTTTCCAACATTGGCCGCATTTGTGTCGCTTGCTGTACCATAATAAGGATCTAGCACCCAAGCCTGAATATATTCTACATTAGCTTGTTCAAAATTTGTGGAAGAAATAGAGCGCATCAAACCTCCAAAATTATTTTGAGGTGTTGGCAAAGTATTTCCTGTAGCTAACGGATTAAAGTTATAAGGACCTCGTTCGGTAGGATAATACGTCATGTCTAGGGTAGATACTACGGTGGTTTCCCCAACGGCAATATCAGTATTAGGATATAACTCTGAACTGTATATTCTTCGGGTATTATGACGTGAAACATCATTATCGTTTATTCCTCCTGGGCGTTGGTTGGTATAAAAAGTAGGATCAATAGTGTACCAAGAGATTTTTGCTCTTCTATCGTTATAGGCTAAATTATTTTCTACAACTTCACCACCAAAGCCTTTTGGCGTACTGGACAAACTCCAAGCAAACGGCGATTTCATATCGATGGTGGATTGTGAACCTTCAAAATCATCAACATATACTGTTGCTTCGCCTTGAAACTGATCGTTTTTAGGAGTTCCTGGTTTTAGGTATGCGACTTCTCCTCTGAAAGATAAATTGGAAGGAACATCCGTATCTAAATTGGGTAATTTGTTTACTAATCGTGTAAACAAAGGAATTTCGGTAGAATAATTACCATTAGCACCATATATGGTATTGTTTACCGATTCCTGACCGTAGTTTGTTTTTTGAGTAAATGGTCTTTCGGTCATTTTTAGCAATGTGGCACCTATTTGAAACTTATCCGAAAATTTGTGTTCTACATTAACCCCCATAAATCTTCGAGTTTGCTGACCAAAAACGGCATTATTTTCGACCGAAACGCTAATAGGAGTTCCTGAAGCTTGCAACGATGGATCCAGAATTTGAACACGCCCAGCTTGGTAGTTGACGCTGTAATCAATTCCTTCTTGCAAAACTCTTCCGCCTGCTGTAACCACAACAGAACCTTTAGGTACATTTGCGGCGCCTAACGAAATCCCTTCGCCTCCCGTAGATTTGAATTTTCCACGCAATTGAAATTTATTTTTGGCGCTTTCTTGTAAGGCTTGTGCTTGGGTTTTGGTGTATAAACTTCCAAAAACGTATTTCGTTTGATTGGTATTATAAATACCGCCAATAGGGTTACCTCCATTATAGTCTTCACCCGCATTGGAACGTAATTTTTCAAACAAATGTTTTCCAAAAGGTTCTACCGTTGTAAAGATAATTCGTCCGTTTTGAGTATCGACAGTAAGCCCTGGAATAAAATCGAAGAAACCATCTCCGTTATTTTGGGGATCGTTATTTGAATCTAACCTATCTACATTAAACACTTTAAGCAAGGGTGTTCTCGTAACTAAATCGGTTGGTATTGGTAATGGTGCTACAATATCTATATAATTTACTGGTGCTGGATCAGCATATAAAATATTGAATTTGAAATTTTTAGAATCCAGTTGGTAAGCGCCTGGTATTTGATAAATGTTTTTCATCATCAACTTCCATGCAGGCTTGGTTACACTGGCTAAATTTCCTTTTAACATTTTTAGAATTAAAGCTTGTGTGGTAGGAATACCCGCATTTACTTGGGTTGACTCTACTCCATCGGTTCCAAACTCTCCTACTTGATACACTTTGTCTCCTATTGTATATTGATAGGCAACCGCTAAAACCTCATCATTACTTAATCTCTGGTTTAGCGACAAATAACCCAGTTGGGTATTGAAGGTATATTCGTTTGAAGTTAATTTTCTTGCGTTTTCTAATTTAGCATAATCTGTTCCTTCAGAGGGAGCTGGAGCAATACCTGAAAACCCTTGTCCTGCGGTAGCTATTTCTCGTATTAATGGATTTAAATTACTTCCTGAGGCACCTATTTTTGCAGGGTCAAAATCATTGTTCGCATTATCCGAAGGGGTATCTGCTGGTGTGTTAAAAAAGGAGACTGGAGGTGTTATTCCTACAATATCTGAGTCTGCAGCTCCTGTTAATCTAGATTCTCCTAAATCTTGTAATGCTACAATGTTTCGTAAATTATTCCCTTCTTGAGTCGTGTTTACTCGATTTTGTCTGTTGGTTATCCAAACTTCCATTCTAGTAATTTGCACTCTCGAATCGATTATCGGATAATTTCTAAGTGCCGAATCGTATTTGTTTCTGAAATATTGAGACAGAAAAAAGTGTCTATCAGCGTCGTAATCTAATCCAAAAAGGTTAAATTCTTGTATTGTTCCTCCTCCTTCTGACGTTACTGTTTTTGTTTGCGATTTTTGCTCGGAATAAATTCCTGTTACCGTTGTTTTTCCAAATTGGAACTGTGCTTTTACACCAAATAAACTTTGAGCACCTCGAATTAAAGTACTGTTTAGCGGCATGCTTACGTTACCTACTTCTATTTTTTGAAGAATGTCGTCTTCGGTGGGAGTGTATTCTAATTTTATTAAATTCTGAAACGCAAAGGTAGATTCGGTATCGTAATTTGCGTTTACCTTTAGCCTTGTTCCTACTTTTCCAAGTAAACTTAAACTAATACGCTGGTCAAAATCGAAAGTTGTCGTTTTTCTGTTTCTTGGCGAAAAAGAAGGATTGTCTTGTTTGGAATAGCGCATTCCTAAATCAATTTCGACGGTTCCTGTAGGTTTTACATCGATGGTATTGCTTCCGAAAATAGTTTCAAAAAATCCTGAATTAATGTAGTATCTAGGCAATAAGTCTTTTTTGGCATCTTTACTTGCTGCTTTTTTCCCATCGATTGCATCTGATTTTTTTTGAAAATACTCTCGCATGGCTTCTCTCGAGATTAATTCCTGATACTCTTTTGGAGTTAAAACAATGGGGTAATTTATATTAAATCCTTCAAATGTTTTAGTATAAATGTATCGGTCTGTAACGGGATCATAGCTATACGCTTCTAGAACGCTATTGGGGTTTGGCAGTACTATATTGCCTGTATTATACCCTTTTACGGTATCTTGTGGCTCTGTAACCACTTGTGCTTTTGCTGTAATAGAAAGTAAAAAAAACAGTATAAAAATGCTGCTTTTAGCTATTAATTTCGATTTATATAAACTAAATTGTTTCAACGATTATAAATTTTTTAAAGCTTGTTTAATAATAGTTTCTACGGTTGCGTCTGGCATTGTTGCTACAATTTTTTCAACCACTTTTTCAGCCGATTTTCTAACAAATCCTAAAACTTCTAATGCAGATAACGCTTCATCTTTGTTTGTATTGTTTTGCAACATAGAAACTTCGTCTAAATCATACAGTTTTAACACTTTTTCTTTGAGATCCAATATGGTTCTCTGTGCTGTTTTTATCCCAATTCCTTTGATAGATTGTATGGTTCCTACGTCTCCCGAACCTATGGCATTAATTATTTGCTTTGGTTCTATTGATGATAACATCGTTCGGGCAATATTGGCTCCAATACCCGAAACAGATAGTAATAATTTGAAAATTTCTTTCTCCGATTTTTCTACAAAACCGTATAAAGAATGACTATCTTCTTTAATTATTAGATGCGTAAAAAGCTTTACAAAGTCGGTTGCAGGCAACAAACCATATGTATGCAATGAAATATTAACATGGTAACCCACTCCATTACAGTCTATTACAACCTCTGTAGGTAATTTTTCCACTAACTTTCCTTGAATATGTGCTATCATAAATGAATTTGTAAACCTCCAAATATACTAATTTTATCTAATTTAGAGGTGTTTTTCAGTCTAACTACTTAATTTCTAGAGTAGCGCTATTCTTCTTTTGTTGTTTTGTATTTTTTCTCTTTTTCTTGTGCATCGACTACTGCTACTGCTGCCATATTAACCATTTCTTCGACACTTGCGCCTAATTGAAAAATATGTACCGGTTTGTCCATACCTAACATTATAGGTCCTATCGAATCCACTTTGTATAATTCTTTTAGCATTTTGTACGTAATATTTGCCGATTCCAAATTGGGGAAAATTAGCGTATTTACTTTGTGTCCTGCTAATTTAGAAAACGGAAATTTGCTTTTTAGCATTTCAGGATTTAAGGCAAAATCGGTTTGAATTTCTCCATCGACAATCAAATCTGGATAATAATTGTGAAGATACGAAACGGCTTCTCTTACTTTTGATACACTTTCAATATTTGAAGACCCAAAATTAGAAAACGATACCATTGCAATTACAGGTTGTACTCCGAACATCCTGACTGTTTTTGCCGTCATTAAAGCAATTTTAGCCAAATCATCTGCGCTTGGGTTTGGATTGATGGCAGTATCGGACAGAAACATAGGGCCACGAGCCGTCATCATCATATTTGTAGTTGCAATTCTAGTCACACCAGGGGCTTTTCCTATGAGTTCCATTATCGGTTTTACAACCGATGGATAGCTTCTAGAATATCCTGTTACTAAAGCATCAGCTTCTCCTTCGTTTATCATCATTGCGGCAAAATAATTCCGCTCCCGCATCCATTTTTGAGCATCCAGTAATGTTATGCCTCTACGACGACGGGATTTCCAGTATATTTCGGCATAACGCAATCGTCGAGCATCTTCCTCTTTTGTTTTTGGATCAATAATAGCTACTTCGGCTTCAAAACCTATTTCTTTTTTTAGTTCCAAAATAATTTCTTTGTTTCCTAGTAAAATAGGAATTCCGATACCTTCTTCGTTTACAATTTGAGCGGCTTTAAGCACGTCAAGGTGATCTGCTTCAGCAAAAACAATTCGTTTTGGTTCTGTTTTAGCTCTGTTAGTTAATAATCGTACGAGCTTATTATCTGAGCCTAAACGTTCTAGTAGTTCATCTTTGTATTTTTCCCAATCGGTAATTTCTAATTGAGCCACTCCAGATTCCATAGCTGCTTTTGCAACAGCAGGCGCTACCATAGCAATTAGTCGTGGATCGAAAGGAGATGGTATAATGTATTCTCGCCCGAAAGTTAGCCTAGTGGCTCCATAAGCAATATTCACTTGTTCAGGAACACTCTCTTTGGCTAATGCGGCTAGTGCTTTTACGGCAGCCATTTTCATTGCTTCGTTAATTTTTGTGGCTCTCACATCGAGTGCACCACGAAAAATATAAGGAAACCCTAGTACATTATTGACTTGGTTAGGATAATCTGAACGACCCGTTGCCATAATTATGTCCTTACGAGTAGCAATAGCAAGATTGTAATCAATTTCTGGTGTTGGGTTGGCCATAGCAAAAACGATTGGATCATTTGCCATGACTAATAACATTTCTGGAGTTAGTATATTACCCGCTGAAAGTCCTAAAAAAACATCGGCGTTTACTAAGGCTTCTTTTAGTAATTTTCCTTTTTCGCCTCTGCAATATCTGCGTTGTAAATCGGACAGGTCTGTACGATCATCGCTTAGAATTCCGTGGCTGTCAAACATGATAATATTCTCTAGTTTTACACCTAATAATACATACAAGTTTGAACAGGCTAAAGCCGCAGACCCAGCTCCTGAAACGACTAATTTAACGTCTTCAATTTTCTTATTAGCGAGTTCTAATGCGTTTAATAAAGCTGCCGATGAAATAATAGCGGTTCCGTGCTGATCATCGTGCATTACAGGAATATTAAGTTCCTCAACCAATCTTCTTTCGATTTCGAAAGATTCTGGCGCTTTGATATCTTCTAGATTTATTCCTCCAAAAGTAGGTGCAATCGCTTTTACTGTTTCTACAAACTTATCAATATCGGTAGCGTCTATTTCTATGTCAAAAACGTCAATATCAGAAAAGATTTTAAACAATAATGCTTTTCCTTCCATTACGGGTTTTGAGGCTTCAGGACCAATGTCGCCTAAACCCAAAACGGCAGTTCCGTTTGTGATTACAGCTACTAGATTTCCTTTGGCAGTGTATTTATAAACATTATTAACGTCTTTTGCAATTTCGAGACATGGCTCTGCTACGCCTGGCGAATAGGCTAATGATAAGTCTCGTTGTGTAGCATATTTTTTAGTGGGAACAACTTGTATTTTTCCAGGGGTAGGCTTAGCGTGGTATAGTAAAGCTTCTCTTCTTTTGTTATTCGTTGACATATTTTAAAATTACTTTGAATTTACAAAGTTAAAATATGCTGCGTAACAATGAAATTTTTGAGGTTAATCTTTTAGAAAATTTATATTTCTTTTTAAACCTGCTAGTTTGGTTCTTTTTACTGCCGAATTTTTAAATACTTTTTT
>CAXYWC010000045.1:0-21275 GCA_964292845.1 uncultured Flavobacterium sp.
TAATCGGCTACTCGTTTTACGAAGCTTCCGCCTAAAGCGCCATCTACAACTCGGTGATCGTAGGAGTGCGAAAGGAACATTTTTTGACGAATTCCGATAAAATCGCCTTCAGGGGTTTCAATAACTGCAGGTACTTTTCTGATAGCACCAAGAGCTAGAATTCCTACTTGTGGTTGGTTGATGATTGGTGTTCCAAAAACCGATCCAAAAGTTCCTACATTTGTTACCGTATAAGTGCCTCCTTGTGTATCGTCTGGTTTCAGTTTTCCGGCTTTAGCACGATTTCCTAAATCGTTTACCGCTTTTGCCATACCAACCAAGTTTAATTGATCTGCATTTTTAATTACTGGAACAATTAAGTTTCCATTTGGTAAAGCTGCCGCCATTCCTAAGTTGATATTTTTCTTTTTGATGATATAATCACCATCAACCGAGATATTCATTCCTGGGAAATCTTTTAACGCTTTTGCTACCGCTTCCATCATAATTGGTGTGAAAGTTAGTTTTTCGCCTTCTCTTTTTTCGAAAGCGGCTTTTACTTTATCTCTCCATTTTACAATATTGGTTACATCGACTTCGATAAACGATTGTACGTGTGCCGATGTTTGTACCGATGCCACCATGTAACCCGAAATAAGCTTACGCATTCTGTCCATTTCAACGATTTCGTCGCCTCCATTTACAGAAACTGGAGTTGCTTTTGTTGCGGGTTGTGGGTTGTGGGTTGTGGGTTGTACAGTTGGCGAAACTGATTTGCTGTTTCCTGCTTCTAACTTCCTGCTTCCTACATATTTTAAAATGTCTTCTTTAGTTACTCTGCCTTCTTTTCCTGAACCAGAAATGCTTTCTAATTCGGCAATAGAAACGCCTTCTGCGGTTGCAATATTTTTTACTAATGGAGAAAAGAATTTAGTAGAATCTGAAAAATTAGTTGGAGCTGAAACAGCTTCTTTTGCCGCTTCTACTGTTTTAGTAACTTCTGCCACGGCAACTGGAGTGGCTTCTTGTTTTACAACGGCAACATCTCCACCTTCGGTTTCAATAATAGCAATGGTTTGTCCAACTTGAACTAAATCATCTTTGCCAAATAATTGTTCGATCAATATTCCTGAAACTTCGCTAGGAACTTCGCTATCTACTTTATCGGTAGCAATTTCTAGAACCGCTTCGTCCATTTCGATTTTGTCACCAACTTGTTTTAACCAATTTGTGATGGTTGCTTCTGCAACGCTTTCTCCCATTTTTGGAAGTTTTAATTCAAATCTTGCCATATTGTTTGCCTAAAAGGTTGTTTTGGTTTTGATGATGCAAAAATACTAAAAGTTTTTAGTTTTAACCACGAATTCCACAAATTTACACAAATTCGAAAAATGTAAAATCTAACGTTTTAAATTTGGTATAGAAATCACTTCTCCTCGATCGTTACTACTATTGCTACCTATAAGAAAATCAGTAGTTTGTGGGAGTATTTTGAAAGTATTTTTTTTGTTTTTGTTTAGTTGCATTTTTTTAATTATTTCTTTAAAATCAATATAATTATTATCAAAAATGATTTCAAAACTACTTTTCTTGATTGAAAATTGCGAATAATTTATTTTTTCAGCAGTATTTTTTTGAAGAAATACTTTCGTTTTTAGTTGCAATTCTAGTTTTTCTTTCAAGATTTCATTATCTGAAATTAAAATATAGTTTTCGGGCAGTTGTAATGCTTTTTGCTTCCCTTGAAACATTTTGATAAAGGAGAAGAATACAATTCCTATTTTCATAAATGCAGCAAAAAAAATCGACACTTTAAAATGTTTTTTATAGAAAAAATTCATGGCTTCCTGAAAGCGTTTCATGTACGTTTCGTCCTTTATTGTGCTTTCTCCTTTGTAATGAATTACGGTTGTTTCGGGAAAATAATAGTTCGATTTTCCTTTTTGCAAAACCATATACGACAAATCGATATCGTCTGAATACATAAAACATTTTTCGTCGAAACCGCCTACTTCGAGATACAATTCTCGTTTCATAACCATGAAGGCGCCCACTAAAATAGCCACTTTCCCTGTTTCGTTTTCTTGTAAATGTTGTGCGTAATAGTTTCCGAAATAATTTGAAAATTTATACAGTCCAAAAATTTTAGTAAATGCGACAAACGGAGTTGGAACGCCTCGTTTGCTTTCGGGCAAGAAATTTCCAGTTCCGTCAATGAGTTTGCATCCTACAATTCCTAAGTTTTTTTGCTTTTCGGCGAAAGCCAAAATTTTAGAAAAAGTATCTTCGGCAACAACGGTGTCGGGATTAAGAATGCAAATATACTTGCCTTTTGCCTGAGCAACTCCTATGTTATTTCCTTTTGGAAAGCCTAAATTTTCTTTGTTTGCGATGAATGTGATGTTTGGAAAGCGTTGTTTCATCATCTCGCAACTGCCATCTGATGAATTATTATCGACTACAATAATTTCGGCATCAATAGTTTCAAGAGCCTTTTGAACGCTGATAACACAAAGTTCAAGAAAATAGCGAACATTGTAGTTGAGGATTATTACGGATAACTGCATTTTTCAAAAATAACAAATAAATAATTTAATTCCAATTTTCAGAATTATAACTATATTTGTAAGCCAAATAAATACCTACTTATTTTGATTTTTTTTAATAAACCCAAAACCATTTTGAAGGACTTAGTTCCTGAGAATCATATCGATATCCATTCGCATATTTTGCCTGGAATTGATGATGGCGCACAAACTATTGAAGATTCTATTTTTTTGATTACCGAATTAAAAAATATGGGCATTTCAAAATGCATTACCACACCGCATATTTTTAGTGGCGTTTGGGACAATACCAAAGATAAAATTGAAATTCTTACCCAAAAAACGCTAGAACAGTTTGATAAAAATGCCATTACTTTACCTTTTGCTGCTGCTGCCGAATATTTATTAGGCGATCATTTTGTGACATTGTTTCAAAAGCAAGAAGTTTTAACGCTAAAAGAGAATTATGTTTTAGTCGAAATGTCGTATCTGAATCCTCCAATTCAGTTGTATGACATTATTTTTGATTTGCAAGTCTCTGGCTACAAGCCTGTTTTGGCACACCCAGAACGCTATTTGTTTTACCACAATCATTTTGAGAGTTATTTGAAGCTAAAAAATGCAGGATGTTTGTTTCAACTCAATTTACTTTCGGTGGTGGGTTATTATGGCGAAAGCGTTGCAGAGGCCGCAAAAAAATTACTCAACAAAGGGTTAATCGATTTTGTAGGTTCAGATGCGCACCATAAAAAGCATATTGAAAGTTTTAATGCTAAAGTATTACTTAAAGATTTGCAACCGCTAAAAGAAGCTTTTGCTAACAATCAAGTTTTTAGATAAACACTATTTTTCAGAGACAAAGAGTGGAATGATAAAAATCATTTACGAAATCATCCAATTTGCTAATTTTATTTGGATTAGCTAATTTTTGTCTTTTTTGAAATTAATATTCGATTAAAATGAGGTGAAATCAGTACTCGATAAAAGTGTAAATCCACATTTTTAAATTACTTTTGTTCCACTTTATAAAATTTCGAATTTATTATGGAAAAATTAAAATCAATATTATTTTCAACACGACTAATGGCTATACTTTTCCTCACATTTGCAATAGCAATGATTGTAGGAACATTCATAGAAAGCAAGTACAATACCACAACCGCTAGAATTTTAGTATACAATGCTTGGTGGTTTGAAGGAATTATGTTGGTTTTTGTAGCTAATTTTATAGGAAATATAAAACGATACCAATTACTAAAAAAAGAAAAATGGGCTACACTGTTACTCCATCTCTCATTTGTACTCATCATTATTGGAGCTGCTGTAACACGTTATATTAGCTACGAAGGTATGATGCCTATTCGAGAAGGCGCTAGTGAAAATCGCTTTTATTCAGATAAAATGTTTCTAACCATCAATGTTGATGGACAATACAAAGGAGAAATGAGACGTCGTGTTTTCGAACAACCTGTTTTATTTTCGCAAGCAACAAACAATAGCTTTTCGTTAAACGAAAAATTTGATGAAATACCTTTTCAAATAGAGTACAAAAACTTTATCATGGGAGCAAAAGAAGTTATAAAAGAGGACAAAAACGGAATCGATTTCTTAAAAATGGTCGAATCAGGAGGTGGTACTCGACACGAACATTTTTTAAAATCAGGTGAAGTTATTAATATACACAACATCCTTTTTGCCTTAAATAAATTTACAAAAGGAGCCATAAATATCAATACAACCTTAGGAGCTTACACCATAAGCACTCCTTTTGAAGGACAATTTATGCGAATGTCCGATAAGTTGCAAGGTAAAGTAATTAAAGATTCATTGCAACCATTAATGATGCGTTCTTTATATAATGTAGGTGGCGCCCAATTTGTTTTTCCAGAACCAGCTAAAAAAGGAATAATAGGTTACGAATCAAGTAATGATTACAGAGCCAAAAATGAAGACGATGCTGTTGTTTTGACCATAAAATCGGAAGGGCAAGAACGTGACGTAACACTTGTGGGTTCTAAAGGAAAAATGGGAGACCCTAAAACGATTAAAATTGGAAATTTAGACTATATCATGTCTTATGGCAGCAAACCCTACGAATTGCCATTCAAAATAAAATTAAATGATTTTACGGCTCAAAAATATCCTGGCACCGAAAAAAGTTTCTCTTCGTTCGAAAGCCAAGTTACCGTTGAGGATGCTTCCGCTAATTTTGATTATAAAATTTTTATGAATCACGTTTTAGATTATAAAGGATATCGTTTTTTTCAATCTTCATTTGATCCAGACGAAAAAGGAACAGTCCTTTCGGTAAGCCATGATTTCTGGGGGACTTGGATAACTTATATTGGATATTTTATGCTCTTTTTTACAATGATGGCAATTCTTTTCACAAAGCATTCTCGTTTTGCTGACATAAAAAGAAAATTAGAAGTAGTAAAGGATAAAAAGGCTAAACTGATTTCAGTACTAGTTTTACTATTTAGTTTAAGTGGTTTTGCACAAAACCACCAGCCACAAATACCCACTCAAAAACAAATAGATTCTGTACTCGACAAACGGAAAATTAGCGAAAAACACGCTGAATTATTCGGACGCTTGATTATTCAAGACGCAGGAGGAAGAATGAAACCCGTAAATACTTTTTCGTCCGAATTGCTTCGAAAAGTAAGTCATTCCGACGTGTATCAGAAAATGAATTCCGATCAAGTTTTTGTTTCCATGACGCAATACCCGAGTGTTTGGTACGAAGTTCCCTTAATTTACATTAAACCAGGAAACGATAGTATTCGAGGAATTTTAGGTATTGATACCAAACAAAAATTTGCCAAATTTATTAATTTCTTTGACGAAAAAGGAAATTACAAATTGTCGCAATATTTAGACAATGCTTATAAAGCGGCAAATCCAAACCAATTTGAAAAAGATTTTATCGAAACCGACAAGAAGGTAAACTTAATGAATTCAGCTCTTTCAGGAAGTATCCTTAGAATTTTTCCAATACCCAATGATGCTAATAACAAATGGGTTTCGTATGCCGAACTAGGACATGTAGGACTAAAAGGAATGGATTCTGTGTTTACCAAACAAATAGTCCCTATGTATTTGATGGCATTAGAAAACGCTTCTTCGACACAAAATTACAAAGAATCCGACTTTTATTTGGATGGAATTAAAAAA
This sequence comes from uncultured Flavobacterium sp., assembly GCA_964292845.1. Classification (GTDB taxonomy): domain Bacteria; phylum Bacteroidota; class Bacteroidia; order Flavobacteriales; family Flavobacteriaceae; genus Flavobacterium. The sequence goes on from CAXYWC010000045.1 coordinate 5,703, forward strand.
TTTCAAAACAAATATGGAAACAACGTAATGCCAAGCGAGCAAAAAATTTCTTCAGAAATACTGTATAATAAGTATGATGTTTTTCAGAAATTGCCATTTTGGTATTTGTACGCAGCTATTACAATGATGGTGCTGGTTATTCTGCAAATTTTTAAAGAAACTAAATTTCTAAAAATTTCAATTACTACTTTACATGTTATAATTGGATTATTATTTCTCTTGCACACCATTGCGTTGATTGCTCGTTGGTATATTTCGGGTCATGCGCCATGGAGTAATGCTTACGAATCGATTGTTTATGTAGCTTGGGCAACTATGTTTTTTGGTTTGGCATTTGATAGAAAATCGAAACTAACCGTAGCATCATCAGCATTTGTAGCCGCCATGATTTTAGCGGCAGCTTACGCGAATTGGATAGATCCAGATATTGCCAACCTTCCGCCAGTGCTCAACTCATATTGGCTTATGATTCACGTGGCTATAATTGTAGCCAGCTATGGACCGTTTGCTCTTGGAATGATTTTAGGATTTGTTTCGCTTGTCCTTATCTTTTTTACTAATGATAAAAACAAAGCCAAAATGGATTTGAATATTCAAGAAATTTCCTATATAAACGAAATGGCACTAACTATAGGATTGGTGATGCTTACCATAGGGAATTTCCTTGGCGGACAATGGGCAAATGAATCTTGGGGGCGCTACTGGGGTTGGGATCCAAAAGAAACGTGGGCACTTATTAGTATTATGGTGTATGCTTTTGTAATTCATGCTAGATTCGTTCCTTCGTTGCGAGGACGTTGGATATTCAACCTAATGAGTATGTTTGCTTTCGTTTCGATATTGTTCACTTATTTTGGAGTAAATTTCCATTTAGTAGGATTGCATTCCTATGCTAGTGGCGAAGCAAAATCACTCGATTGGATTTACTATTCGTTAGGGGCAATAGGGCTATTAGGTGCTATTACGTATCCTAAATACAAAAAGCATTACAAGAAATGAAATTTGGCAAAAAACTAACTACTGCTGTAGGGTAAACAGATTCCTTTTCTATCCGCAGCAGTATTTTTTTTGCATCAAATTTTATTTTCTTCCTCAAAAAGAAGCTTTATGTTTTCGTATGAATTTTTTAATGCTTCCTTTATCTCTTCGGGAGTAAGCCAAGCTACTTTTTCAATTCCTTCCTCAAGTTGTCCTTTTGGCGTGCCTTCAAAATTGGTTTTCATTTCGTACCAATGCGTAATTTTAAGTTTGTACTTACCATTACGTTTGAAAACATGATAGGTTTTTTGTAACTTTTTAGTAATTTTTAATCCCGTAACCCCTGTTTCCTCTTCTACTTCACGAATAGCAGTGTCTTCAATCTCCTCTCCCTTTTCAATTCCGCCTTTGGGCAAATCCCATTTTCCGTTTCTAAAAATAAAAAGAACGGCACCATTTTTGTTATAAACGTATCCGCCACCCGCTTTTGAAACAGGAATTTTAGCTTTTAGCGTTTTCATAATTTCCTTTTCATCAGGATGGTATAGGTAAGCTTTCTGAATTTTGTTCTGAAAGAAATGAATTATGATCTGATTGATATCAGCACTTTCTAACAAGAAAAATTTAAAATCAGTTTCTTTTTTGATTTCATTTGTTAGAAAAAGAGGCTTGTCATTCACAAAAACTTTATACATTTGTACTATGATTTTTAATAAAGATACAGCTAGTAAAACTGCCGAATTGCTTTTACAAATAAATGCAATTAAATTGAATTCTGAAAATCCTTTTACATGGGCTTCAGGATGGAAATCTCCTATTTATTGTGATAATAGGGTAATACTCTCATTTCCAGCAATACGAAATTACATTCGAGATGAATTTTCTAAAAATATCGAAAAACAATTTGGTAAGCCAGACGTTATTGCAGGTGTTGCCACAGGTGCAATTGGTATTGGAATTCTAGTTGCTCAGGAATTAGGGCTTCCTTTTGTGTACGTTCGTCCTGAAGCAAAAAAACACGGAAGACTAAATCAAGTAGAAGGATTCTTGCAAAAAGGGCAAAATGTAATTGTGGTTGAGGATCTTATAAGCACAGGAAACAGTAGTTTACTTGCCGTAGAAGCCCTACGTAATGAAGGCGCTAATGTAAAAGGAATGGCTGCCATTTTTTCGTACGGATTTCAAGTGGCAACAGACAATTTTGCGCAAGCAAACGTTGATATCTTTACATTAAGTAATTATGAAAGTTTACTAGAATTGGCTGTAGCCAAAGAATACATAACCGAAAACGAACAAGAATTGTTGCAAGAATGGCGAAGAAGTCCTTCTGAATGGGATGTTGTAGTTTAGTTTGTCCGTTACTTGTTTAAACAACAGAAGCAAAATCTAAAAATCCAAGAAAGTCTAACAATCTAATAATTAAATAATGAATTTAGAAAGTCAAAAAGTTACCGTTCAAAAAAGTGCCGAATATATTTTTACGGAATTATGTCAAGTTAAAAATTTCGAAAAATTAATGCCTGACACAATTGCAAAATTTGAAGTATTAGATGAAAATGCTTTTATTTTTGGGTTGAAAGGAATGCCTGAAATAAAGCTTAAAATGAAAGAGAAAAACCCTAATTCTCAAATTATATTAGGCGCTGCAAGCGATAAATTGCCGTTTACATTAACAGCCAACATCAATGAAGTTTCGTCGGAAAACACAGAAGTGCAATTGCTTTTTGATGGCGAATTTAATGCCATGATGGCCATGCTGATAAAAGGACCCATTAGCAAGTTTATAGAAACGTTAAGTGAAAACATGATAAAGCTTTAGCTTTTAAACACCACGTTCATAAAGGTTTGCACAAGGTTCACAAAGAAAAAGTAGGTTTGCTTACTAAAAATCTTTGTGAACCTTGTGCTTTTTTCTTTGTAGTTAAACTAATAAATCATCACGATTTCCTTTACTCCAAATTCTTTTATCGAATCGTCTTCTAGTTGAATTGTTAACATTCCATTTCGGGTAACACCTTGTATTATTCCCATAAATTGTTCCTGATTCGCTTCAAAAAGAGTGGGCTTTCCTTTTTTAAACAAATGATTTTCATAGGTTTTCCAAAAAAAATCAGCTTCATTATTTTGAAGTTTCACTACATTTTCTTCTATTTTGTGGACGATGTTTTCCAGTATAGAATCAATATCAAAATCCTGATTCATTCTGTTTTTTAGAGAAGAAGCCTTGGGTAAATTTTCGAAGTCGGTTTGGTTTACATTCAATCCGATCCCTACAATGGATTTTATTTCGCCATTTTCTTTAATTAGATTTTCTATTAGTATGCCAGCTATTTTTTGGTTTCCTGCCATAATGTCGTTAGGCCATTTTATGCTTAAATGAGTCACATTCAAATCATGTAGTGCTTGTAGCAGACTAACGGCAACGGTAATGTTTAAGTTGAAAATAGCCGTAATGTTAGTTACTGTATTATTTATTAAGATACTGGATATTAGATTTTTACCTTCTTCCGAAACCCAGCTAGATCCCATTTGCCCTTTTCCGTTTGTTTGCATTTTTGCACTAACAACTGTATAACTTTCTAAGTTTTGCTTTTGCGTTAAACCTTTCAAAAAAGAATTAGTAGAATCTGTGGCATCGAGTTTGATTAACTTCATGTGTGGGTTTTTGAAACTATATTACAATTAACATTAATTTACCACCAAAATAAACACAAAAAACAATAACTTTGCAAAAAATATTTTTTAAAAAATAAATGACAAAAAAAATAATAGACAATGATATTTTGCTAGCAAATATCATTAAAGGGATAGAAGAAGTAAAAGGAAACGACATAACAATTCTTGATTTAAGAGCATTACAAAATACCGTTTGCGATTATTTTGTAATTTGTAACGGTAATTCAAACACACAAGTAAATGCTATTGTAAACTCTGTTCAAAAAGTAGTTTCAAAAGAGCTCAAAGACAAACCTTGGCATGTAGAGGGTGCTGACGTTGCGGATTGGGTATTGATGGATTATGTACACATTGTAGTACACGTTTTTCAAAAACATATCCGTGAGTATTACGACATCGAAAGTCTTTGGGGTGATGCGAAAATTACAACTATTGAAAACAAATATTAATAAGAAATAGCTATGTCACAAGAGCCAAAAAAAAATAGCTTTAAGTTTAATCCGTGGTGGATTTATGGTGTTATAACAGCTATTTTTGTCACCATGTGGTTTTCGGGTCAATCCCGTTGGGTGGAACCTTCAAAAACATCAGTTTCTAAATTCTACGAATTTTTGAACGCCAATCAAGTTGAAAAAGTTGAAATTATAAATGACAAAACCGTTGAAGTTTATCTAAAAAAAGAAGCTTTATCTGAAAAGGAGCATGTAAAAATTCCGAAAAAAAACGTACTAGAAAAACCAAACTTAGGACCTCATTATACATTTCAAATTGCTAATAATTCCGAAAATTTTCAAACAAAATTAGACGAAGCGCAAAAAGCAAACAAATTAAGCTCGTTTGAATACAAAACGTTAAGCGATTGGAGTGATTTGATTAATTTTTTACCTATCATTTTACTCATAGGTTTTTGGATTTACATGATGCGCCGTATGTCAGGTGGCGGTTCCTCTTCGGGCGGACCTGGTGGCATGTTTAGCATCGGAAAATCGAAAGCAAAACTTTTTGATGAAAAGAAAGACACCAAAACAACGTTCAAAGACGTAGCAGGATTGGAAGGCGCAAAAGAAGAAATACAAGAAATAGTAGAGTTTCTTAAAAACCCAAAAAAATATACCGATCTTGGAGGTAAAATCCCAAAAGGGGCCTTGCTTGTAGGGCCTCCAGGAACAGGAAAAACATTGTTAGCAAAAGCCGTTGCTGGCGAAGCAAACGTACCGTTTTTCTCACTGTCTGGATCTGATTTTGTTGAAATGTTTGTGGGTGTAGGAGCTTCTAGAGTTCGAGACTTATTTCATCAAGCCAAAGCAAAATCGCCAGCTATTATTTTTATAGACGAAATTGATGCCGTAGGTAGAGCGAGAGGAAAAAATGTGATGTCTGGCGGAAATGACGAACGTGAAAATACGCTAAATCAATTATTGACAGAAATGGACGGTTTTGGCACCAATACAAACGTAATTGTGCTAGCTGCTACCAATAGAGCCGATGTATTAGACACAGCTTTAATGCGTGCAGGACGTTTTGACCGTCAAATATATGTTGATTTACCAAACATAACGGAACGTGCGGAAATTTTCGCAGTTCACTTAGCTCCATTGGTAAAAGTAGAAGGATTGGACACGGAATTTTTAGCCAAACATACACCAGGATTTTCGGGTGCCGATATTGCCAATGTATGTAACGAAGCAGCGCTAATTGCTGCCAGAAATAATAAAAAAGCGGTAGACAATCAAGATTTTCTAGATGCCGTAGACCGTATAGTCGGTGGATTAGAAAAGAAAAATAAAATTATAACTCCTGAAGAAAAGAAAGCAATTGCTATTCATGAAGCAGGACACGCCACAGTTAGCTGGATGCTCGAACACGCAGCGCCACTAATAAAAGTAACCATTGTGCCACGAGGACAGAGTTTAGGAGCTGCTTGGTATTTGCCAGAAGAACGACAAATAGTACGACCAAACCAGATGCTGGACGAAATGTGTGCTACCATGGGAGGAAGAGCAGCCGAAAAAGTAATATTTAATGTAATATCGACTGGTGCGTTAAGCGATTTAGAAAAAGTAACCAAACAAGCAAGAGCCATGGTTACTATTTATGGATTAAACGACAAGCTAGGAAACATTACCTATTATGATTCCTCAGGACAATCGGAATACAATTTTTCGAAACCGTATTCAGAGGAAACAGCGCTAACTATTGATAAAGAAATTTCATTAATGATTGAAGAACAATATCAAAGAGCCATAAAATTGTTGGAAGAGAATAAAGACAAACTAAATCAGTTAGCCGATATTCTTATCGAAAAAGAAGTTATTTTTAAAGATGATTTAGAAACAATTTTTGGAAAAAGACCCTTTGATAAAGAAATTCTTACCGAAGTTGCCCCTGAAATTGTTTAAAACTTAGTTAATAAAATAGCCAAAAAACTCAATCTGATGTGTTATTTAGATTGAGTTTTTTTTATCTTTGGTCATAAATAATAATTAATTCCGTATTTTTAAAGTTATAATGAGTATTTTCAAAAAATTATTTGGTTCTAGTAGTGAATCTTCGAGTCAAACGGAAGAAATTGAATTCGGTTCCTCTCAAGATGTGAATTCGCAGTTCCATGCTGATGAACAGTTTACTTATAATTTTAAGAAAAACGGAGGAAAGTTTTTATACTGCGAAAATATAGCCGAACTAAACGAGCAATTTGAAAATATTTTGGTCGAAAACGATTGGTTTGAATCGGAAGCCATGTGTTTAGAACAGCGATTATTTACAATGTTAGAAGAAAACAAAGTATCTTTTGACAACCCCAAAAATCCCAAATTTTTATTGGCTAGTTGCGAAAATCTGATTGCAGATGAAGGTTCCATTTTATTTTCGTCGAATCAAATCAAACAATACAAACCAAGCGAATTGCCCGATAACATTATTTTAGTAGCCACCACAAGCCAAATTATAGTAAGTAAAAGTGATGGTTTACGAGAAATAAAAAAACGCTACACTACAGATTATCCTACCAACATTACCGCTTTCAGATGTTTTGAAAAAGGAAAAGAAGAAAATTTTCTGCACTATGGAAGTTCGCCAAAAAATTTATATCTACTGCTTCTAGAAGATTTATAACATGAATGAAAATGTAATACGTTCATTATCAGGATTGGTCTATATAGGACTACTCGTATTTGCCACTTTTTTTTCTAGAGAATCATTTTTGATTTTATTTGGCGTATTCATGCTACAAACTGTTCGTGAATTTTGTAATTTGATATCTTTACCCAAAACACCCGCACTTATCATTGCCGCTTTGTTGTATGTTGTTTTTGCGTTCTTTTTACCTGAAAACAAGCTTACCGATTTTGGGCTAATAGCTGCCTCATTATTTGTGTTAATCCGATTAATCTTTTGGTTATTTGAAGAAAAAAAAGCAATGATAGACACTCAGGCAAAATGGGTAAATTTAATAGGCTACATTATTTTGCCATTTGTATGTATTACAAAAATTCCAATGTCAGAAAATGGTTTTATGCCTCCCGTTATTATAGGAATCTTCATTCTTATTTGGACTAACGATACTTTTGCTTACATTGTTGGAAAAACAATAGGGAAAAACAAATTATTTGCTGCAATCTCTCCCAAAAAAACAATAGAAGGTTTTGCCGGCGGAATTATTTTTGCCGCAATTGCAAGCATTCTTATGGCCAAGTATTATTTCCAATCGCCTCTTTATATTTGGTTAATTACCTCACTACTTGTGGGTTTCTTTGGTACAATTGGCGATTTGGTCGAATCAAAATTCAAACGAGTTGCCAACGTGAAAGACAGCGGCAATATAATGCCTGGCCACGGAGGTATGCTAGATCGATTAGATAGTATTATATTTGCAGCTCCATTTTTATTTTTATTTTATAAAATTATAGTATATGTTTCATAAAGAAGGTTTTAAAATTATTTTAATAGCATCGCTACTATTTGTTGTAGCAATTGTAGCCGCAGGCGAATTACTAGATATAGCTTGGCTAAAAACAGGAATTCAACTTGTAGCTTTACTTTTTTACATAATAATTCTACAGTTTTTTAGAAATCCAAACCGAAGTATCATTGCCAATGACAACCAAATTGTAGCGCCAGTAGACGGAAAAGTAGTTGTTATAGAAGAGGTTTTCGAACCAGAATATTTCAAAGACAAACGCTTACAAGTTTCGATATTTATGTCGCCCATAAATGTACATGTTACTCGTTATGCCGTTTCTGGATTAGTAAAATTCAGCAAATACCATCCTGGAAAATTTCTAGTAGCTTGGCATCCAAAAGCAAGTACCGAAAATGAGCGAACAACAGTTGTAATTGAAAGCAAAGTTTTTGGCGAAATATTATACCGTCAAATTGCAGGTGCGCTGGCAAAACGTATTGTTAATTATGCCGAAGAAGGTACACAAGTAGTGCAAGGTACGGATGCTGGATTTATAAAATTTGGCTCTCGAGTAGATTTATATTTGCCGTTAGGAACTAAAATAAATGTGAAGTTAAACGAAGTAGCAAAAGGAAATAAAACGATTATAGCAATAGGGTAAAAATGCCAGAAAAAGATTTAGATACTCAATTTCAAAAAGCGATAGAACTTGCGCAAACCATACCGCAGTCATCATTACCTCAAGATGTACAGTTGCGTTGTTATGCCTATTATAAACAAGCTACTTTTGGTTCGTTAGGAAGCGTTAATTATTCCAATCTAGATGTAAGAGATGCTTTTAAAAATAACGCTTGGTTACAAATTAGCACTATTTCAATCAATGAAGCCAAAAGGCGATATGTCGAGATTATAAACGAAATTTCAAACAATACTATTTTATGAAATACAATCGATTGTTAGTGGTACTATTGACATTGACAATAGCCGTTTCATGTAAAAAAAGTACTTTAGTAGAACAAGTTGATGTGCCTGCAACACCTATTGAAGTAGTAAAAATAAAATCAGGAACCAGTAACCCGTCCGATGTAAAAGCAATAGAAGGCAATTTCAAAATGTTTACATTGCCTTACGATTACAAAGCATTAGAACCTCACTTTGATGCCACAACTGCTGAAATTCATTACTCAAAACACCATTTAGGCTATGTTAATACTTTAAATAAAGTAACGAAAGGCACAAAATACGAACTACTCTCATTAAACGATATTTTTAAAAATCTAAATTTAGCAGACACAGAAGTTCGAAATAATGCGGGTGGCGTTTACAATCATAACCTTTTTTGGGAAAGCATGGCAGCTAATGCAGGAGGAGAGCCCGAAGGGAATCTGATGGAAGCAATTAGTAAAGATTTTGGCACATACGATGCTTTTAGAACGCAATTTACCGAAACAGCATTAAAAGTAGTCGGATCAGGTTGGGTTTGGCTAATTTCCGACCGATCTGGGAAATTAAAAATTGTAACCTCGTCAAATAACGATAATCCTTTAATGAGAAATCTAGGTATATCTGGAATTCCAATTCTAAATTTAGACATGTGGGAACACGCTTACTATTTGAAATTTCAAAATAAAAAGCGAGAATATGTCAACACTTTTTTTAGCGTAATAAACTGGGAAGAAGCCTTAAAAAAATACGACTCTTTTCCTAAAGTTGCAACATCCATAGTTGCGCCTGTACTGCCATCATCCGAAGCGACCAAGCCAGAAGCAACAACCGAAACTAAAATAGTTGAACCTAGCCAAAAATAAAAATTACTTTGCATAAAAAAAGTCAGCATTTTATTGCTGACTTTAATCTTTAACTAACAAAACTAAATTCCAAGAATTTCGATGTAAAGTTAAATTATATTTCCATATCATAACGTTAAGAGATTGTTATAGTAACGTTAAATCTTAATAATCAGTCTTATACATTATTTTTTATCCTGCATCGCAAAAACTTGCTGCAACAAGCCCGAGGTTCTTGATTTGATATCTGTACGAATATTTTTTTCTTCCACAGTAATCATTTTAAAAACACCCTCTAGCGCTTTATTGGTAACATAATCAGTAATATCAGGATTCACTTTTTTAACTAACGGCAAAGCATTGTACTTTGTAATTATCGTTTTCCAAAGCACATCAGCACCCACTTTCCCAATCGATTTTTGCACAACAGGGCTGAATTTCGCATACAACTCCTTTGTAGTTGCACCTTGCAAATAGGAGGTAGCAGCGTTTTCCTTACCCATCAAAATAGTCTTCGCATCCGAAAAAGTAATTCCCTTAATTGCCGACACAAAAATTGGAGTCGATTCCTTCACCGCATCTTCCGCAGCACGATTCAACGATTTAATTCCATCGTCGGCCAATTTATTCATCCCCATTTTTCGCAACGTTTTCTCAACTTTTTGCAACTCAGCAGGCATCAAAATTTTAACCCCATTATTTTTATAAAAACCATCCGTAACGGTCAGTTTCGACACCTGATTTGACACTCCTTTATCCAAAGCTTCCCGCAATCCGCCAGCAATATCAATGCCAGCCTCTTTATTCGTAAGTACCGTAATTACTTCCATTCCTTTTTTCAAAAGATCATCCAGTTGCGCATGACTCACAACAGGCAGCAACAATAGTAAGCATAATAATTTTTTCATAAAATAGTTTTAAACGTTAAAAATACAACTAATTCAAAAACTTTGCCAATCTTTTTTTTACGAAGCATAAACTTTCCTGTTCCAAAAAAACTTTCCGCCCGCTTTCCACAGTATCTTTTGTGTCGAACCCCGACACAAAAGGATACTTGCTCCAATCGGGGCTATCCAGATACTATATTCTTTCCTAGCAACTTATCAAAAAGTGTAGCAAAAAGAATAAATTATTGTAAATTTGCTATTCAAAAATATCAAATTCTTAAAATGGAACCACAAATACCTTACATTCCAATAAATAAAGTCCGAATTGTAACCGCAGCAGCACTTTTCGACGGTCACGATGCCGCAATTAATATCATGCGACGAATAATTCAAGCTACGGGAGTAGAAGTGATACATCTTGGTCATGATCGTAGTGTCGAAGAAGTGGTAAATACCGCCATACAAGAAGATGCTAATGCTATTGCAATTACGTCTTACCAAGGTGGCCATAACGAGTATTTTAAATTCATGCACGATTTGCTCAAAGAAAAAGGAGCTGGACATATCAAAATATTTGGAGGCGGCGGCGGTGTCATTTTACCTACCGAAATTGCCGATTTACACAATTACGGAATTACCAGAATATATTCCCCAGACGATGGTCGCGCCAAGGGATTACAAGGCATGATAAATGACTTAGTAAAGCAATCAGATTATCCAATTGGTGACAAATTAAACGGAGAACTAAAACATATTGAAGACAAAAATCCTACAGCGATTGCTCGTTTAATTTCTGCTGCAGAAAATTTTCCAGAAATAGCAAAACCTGTTTTTGAAACCATTCATAAAAACAATGAAACTTCAAAAATTCCAGTGCTTGGAATTACAGGAACTGGTGGCGCAGGAAAATCATCATTAGTTGACGAATTAGTGCGTCGCTTCTTAATCGATTTTCCAGAGAAAACTATCGGATTAATTTCTGTCGATCCATCAAAGCGTAAAACAGGTGGTGCATTGTTAGGTGATAGAATTCGTATGAATGCCATTAATAATCCTAGAGTGTATATGCGTTCGTTGGCTACGCGTCAATCGAATTTAGCGTTGTCTAAATATGTTGCTGAAGCTATTCAAGTATTAAAAGCTGCAAAATATGACATTATAATCCTAGAAACTTCTGGAATTGGACAATCGGATACCGAAATCATGGATCATTCGGATGTTTCATTATACGTAATGACACCAGAATTTGGAGCAGCAACACAATTGGAAAAAATCGACATGTTAGATTTTGCCGATTTGGTAGCTTTAAATAAATTTGACAAGCGTGGCGCATTAGATGCCATTCGTGATGTCAAAAAACAATACCAACGCAATCACAACCTTTGGGATATTGATACCGATAAAATGCCTATTTTCGGAACGATAGCTTCTCAGTTCAACGATCCAGGAATGAATACGTTGTATAAAGCGATTATGGATAAAATTGTCGAAAAAACAAATTCAGACTTGAAATCGACTTTCCAAATAACTCGTGAAATGAGCGAGAAAATTTTTGTCATTCCACCACATAGAACACGTTATTTGTCTGAAATTGCTGAAAACAATCGTAAATACGATGAAACGGCACTTTCTCAAGTAGAAGTAGCTCAAAAACTATACGGAATTTTCAAAACCATCGAGAGTGTTACTTCAATAGTTCCAGAATTAATTAAAGCAGGAATTGACGAATCTATTTTACATTCAAAAGATGAAAACAGAAATGAGTTTTTAAATCTTTTGGTAAAAGAATTCGACAGAGTAAAAATGAATCTCGATCCATACAACTGGGAAATTATTCTCACTTGGAATGAGAAAGTAAATAAATACAAAAATCCTTTTTATACTTTCAAAGTACGTGATAAGGAGATAAAAATTGCTACACATACCGAAAGTTTATCCCATTCTCAAATTCCAAAAATCTCACTTCCTAAATACCAAGCTTGGGGAGATATTTTAAAATGGAATTTGCAAGAAAATGTGCCAGGAGAATTTCCTTTTGCTTCTGGATTGTATCCATTCAAACGAGAAGGAGAAGATCCAAGCCGAATGTTTGCTGGTGAAGGTGGACCAGAAAGAACCAACAAGCGTTTTCATTATGTTTCTGCAGGATTGCCAGCAAAAAGGCTTTCTACCGCTTTTGATAGTGTGACTTTATACGGAAACGATCCGCATGTTCGTCCCGATATTTATGGAAAAATTGGAAATGCAGGGGTTTCTATTTGTTGTTTAGATGATGCTAAAAAACTGTATTCAGGTTTCGATTTGGTTCATGCTATGACATCTGTTTCTATGACTATAAATGGACCAGCTCCTATGTTGTTGGGTTTCTTTATGAATGCTGCTATCGACCAACAATGTGAACATTACATCAAAGAAAACAATCTTGAAGTAGAAGTTCAAGAAAAAATAAACGAAATCTACAAGAAAAAAGGAATTACAAGACCAAGTTACCAAGGAGAAATTCCTGCTGGAAACAATGGTTTAGGTTTAATGTTGTTAGGAGTTACTGGAGATCAAGTTTTGCCTGCCGACGTTTATAATGATATTAAAATAAGAACATTATCTCAAGTTCGTGGAACCGTTCAAGCGGATATTCTTAAAGAAGACCAAGCACAGAATACGTGTATTTTCTCGACCGAATTTGCTTTGAGGTTAATGGGTGACGTACAAGAATATTTCATCAAAGAAAATGTAAGAAATTTTTATTCGGTTTCTATTTCGGGGTATCATATTGCCGAAGCGGGTTCTAATCCAATTACACAGTTAGCCTTTACTCTAGCTAATGGATTCACTTATGTGGAATATTATTTGAGCCGTGGAATGAATATCAATGATTTTGGACCAAACTTATCATTCTTTTTCTCAAACGGAATCGATCCAGAATATGCTGTAATTGGTCGTGTAGCTCGTAAAATTTGGGCAAAAGCCATGAAAAATAAATACGGAGCCAACGAAAGAGCGCAAATGTTGAAATATCATATTCAAACATCGGGTCGTTCGTTGCACGCACAAGAAATTGATTTTAATGACATTCGTACTACTTTACAGGCTTTGTATGCGATTTATGATAACTGTAATTCGTTGCATACCAATGCTTATGACGAAGCAATTACAACTCCAACAGAAGAATCTGTACGTCGTGCCATGGCGATTCAGTTGATTATTAATAAAGAATTAGGTTTGGCGAAAAACGAAAATCCGATTCAAGGTTCCTTTATTATAGAAGAATTAACGGATTTAGTAGAAGCTGCTGTTTTAGCTGAATTTGACCGAATTACAGAACGTGGCGGTGTTTTGGGAGCTATGGAAACCATGTACCAACGTTCGAAAATTCAAGAAGAAAGTTTGTATTACGAAACCTTGAAACACACGGGAGAATTTCCAATTATTGGTGTCAATACTTTCTTGAGTTCTAAAGGTTCTCCAACAGTAATTCCTGCCGAAGTAATTCGTGCTACAGAAGAAGAAAAACAATATCAAATCGATATGTTGACTAATTTGCACAAAGGAAGTGCTGATAAAGTAGAACAACATCTAAATATATTACAAGAAGCTGCTATCAAAAATGAGAATTTATTTGCGCACCTAATGGAAGCTACAAAAGTATGTTCATTAGGACAAATCACAAGCGCCTTGTTTGAAGTTGGTGGACAATATAGACGCAATATGTAAATTATATTTAATACAAAGCTATACACATAAAAAAACCTTTCATTTCTGAAAGGTTTTTTTAGTCAATTTTATAAAAATTATAATTTATAAGACAATCCTAACATTATCATACTAGTAGTCATTTTATAAGAAACTTTACTAGCAGGAATCTCTCCTAAAGGATTTGAAGCTCCAGCTAACATTGGGTTGTACATTGGACCTTCAGTGCTTCCTTTGCTTTTACCAATATGATAAACACCATTTATTGTTATTTTTTCTGAAAACTCATATCCTAAACCTAATTGGTATGCATTTTGTATAATTGCTGTTGCTGGAACTGAGAAAAATGCTAATTCTTCTTTAATAGGATTTGTGTTAAATGTGTAACCCGCTCTAATTGGCATTTTTTTAATCCCTTTGTATTGAGCTCCTAGTGATATAATTTGCATATCATCCCATCCAAAACCACTTACTGCTCCTACAGATGTCCATCCTGATTTTTCAAAACCTTCTGTTTTTGAGTATTCAACTTGTCTTGCATCAACTGCTAAATCAAATTTACTTGTAGAATATCCAATACCTAATGAGTATATTGCAGGGAAATTCATTGTAAAAGAACTTTCTGAAGACGTATTGTCTAAATACGTGTTTTTAAATTTAAAATCTGAAAATTTTTGCTCTGTTTTGTAACTAGCCCCAATTTTGAATCCTTCTTCATTGTGGAAATAAATACCAATTTGTCCTCCATATCCTGTTGCTGTCGCATTGTTAGTACTAGGATAACCAGCCATTGATGGGTTTGCTGTTGGGTTTGGTTTTAGTTCTAATGTAGCAACATCGAAATTAGGTGAAATACCTATAGAAACTGTTTTAGAGAGTTTGTAAGCATAACTTATACCTGCTTGAAACATGGCGAAATTTGAAGCCAAATTACCAAAACCTTTCATAGCTTGAGGCATATTTATAGGGTTTGTTGTACTTTCTGGAAAATCTACTCCAAAACCACTTACTCCAAATCCAAATATTCCAAAGGTGTGTTTACTGTCTTTTTTTCCATAAACAAATGCTAAATTGGGTAAAATCGAATTCTTTTTCACATCAACAGATGTACCACTCATCGGTCCGCCCATTGTAGGAACAGTAGATGAAAGCTCAGGCTTTGCCATAAAATAACCTACGTCTAAAGTTATTATTCTTCCATCAAAAGCAGAAATTGCAGCTGGATTCCAATTAAGAGCTCCATTGATATCTAACGGTTGCGCAGTTGAAGCTCCTCCCATAGACATATTGACCGCACTAACTCCTTGCATAAGATGCCCTGATTGTGCAAAAATGGTTGTAATAAATAAAAGGGTAATAAATGTGATTGTTTTTTTCATGATGTTTTTAATTTAATAGTTAGTTTTTAATTTTAAGACGAGATAAAAATAAGTTTTAAATAAATGTTAAATTTAGCAATTAAAATGATAAATATTTATTTTTTTAGCATTTAAACAAATGAAAATGATTTATTTTAATTATTTTATTACACACTAAACATTCCTCTTTTATTGTTTTTCTAAAAAGAAGAGCAAACTAAAAAGAGACTAATCCTATATAATATAGGATTAGTCTCTTTCAATTAATTAAAAATAGTAATAATATAAAAACAGTA
>CAXYWC010000046.1:0-20794 GCA_964292845.1 uncultured Flavobacterium sp.
CGACAACCAGCTTGGAAGGCTGGAGCTCTACCAACTGAGCTACTTTCGCATTACTACGGTGCAAATATAAGTAATTTTTTTCGTTAAATGCAAATTTTTTTTTCAAAAACGGACTACTTTTTTTGCAGAAAAAAAAAGAAAGTGGCATAATCTATTTAGTATTAAACTTTTACAAATTTAAAAATAAATGAAAATTATTAAAGAAATTTCATTTCAAGAAACGTTTTCGGTACGACATTTGATATTGCGAGAAGGCAAACCCATTGAAACGTGTTATTTTGTTGGAGACGATTTTCCAGACACCAAACATTTTGGGTTATTTGTAAACGAAAAAATTATGGGTGTAATCTCTATTTATAAAAATAAAAATACTATTTTTAAATTCCCAAATCAATATCAAATTCGCGGAATGGCTGTCTTGAAAGAATTTCAAGGGAAAGGATACGGGAAATTATTGGTACAGTATTGTGAAAATTACCTCAATAGTAGTAACAGTCCACTAATTTGGTTTAACGCCCGAGAAACGGCTCTTCCATTTTATGAAAAAATAGGCTACACTAAAACTGGAATTCCTTTTGAAATTAGCGATGTGGGGGTTCATTTTTTAATGTTCAAAAAATTATAGCAATACAAAATGAAACCAATTTACTTACTCCTACCGCTCATTATTTTTATTTGTTGCAAAAATGATTCGTCCGAAAAAATTGCTGATACTATTTCTTTTAGAAAAATCCCTTTTGTAAATCCGGCTATAAAAATAGATTCTACACTACTGGCTAGTTTTAATAATCCAGACTTAATAGCGTTTTATCAGAATTACGGAAGTGAAACCGTTTGGCACTCTAAAGACGATAGAGCTATTGTTTTAGACGAATTTAAAAATTGCACACTCGAAGGCTTGCTTCCTAATGATTATAATTACGACAAGTTGCTTTCATTTGAAAATAAACACGAACAATTAGAGGAATTGAAACTAGTGGAATACGATTTGTTATTTACGCAAAGCATTCAAAAATATATTTCTCACATTTATAAAGGTAAAATTGCTCCAAAATCAATATACCGCGATTGGGACTTGAAAGAAAAAACGATAGATGTCAATTCGGTTCTTTTTGAAGCTATTGCAACTAAAAATTTTAAAGCAAAATTGGAGGACTGCAAGCCCAAACATATTGTTTACCAAAAATTGAAAGAATCTTTACAATTGTTAAACACGTTCCCTGAAGATACGATCCCCTTTATAATGCTGAGACCAAAGGATAAAATTGGGTTTAATAAACCCCACAGACTCATAAAAACAATCAAACAACGATTGATGTATTGGCATGATATGCCAAAAAAAGATACACTGACGAATCTTTATGATAAGGAAACCCAAGAAGCGGTGAAATTATTTCAAGCGCGACATGGTTTGTACCCTGACGGAGTTATAGGCAAAGGAACGGCACTGGCCATCAATTATACTAGAAACCAACGAATAGAGCAAGTTGTTTCCAATTTAGAGCGTTGGCGCTGGTTTGCTAATGATTTTGGCAAAAATTATTTACTAATTAACATTCCAGATTACACCATAGTTGCCGTAAAAGAAAAAGATACCATGTTACAGCAACGGGTGGTGGTTGGAAAAGATACCAGACAAACTCCCGTAATAGAATCGAAAGTAACCAACATCAATTTAAATCCCAATTGGACTGTTCCTCCGACGATTTTGAAGGAAGATTTATACCCCGATGCGATAAAAGACAAAAGTGTGTTTGCTAAAAGAGGGCTAACTATTTTAGATGCAAAAAATAACGAAATTAGTCCTTGGGATTGGAAAATAGAAGACGCACGAAAATACAAATACGTTCAAAATCCTGGCAGAGATAGCTCTTTAGGTTTGATGAAAATAAATTTCCCAAACAAATTCTCGGTTTATCTTCATGATACTAATCATCGTGATTTTTTTGCCTATAATTATCGATCATTAAGTTCAGGTTGTGTGCGATTGGAAAAACCATTGGAAATGGCTGCCTATCTTATTAATGATGAAGAAAAGTGGTCTCTTAAAACCATTCAAGACACAACCGATATTAATTATTACAACAAACTTCAGCAAAAAAAAGAAGCAAAAATCGAAAAAAAAATTGCTAAACTTTTAGCGAAGAACCCACTTTTAGTTATTCCAGAACGAAAAATAGTAAAACCAGAACTAAAAACTATTGTGGTAAAAGTTGCCGATGAGGTACAAATCCATCAATTGTATTGGACGGCTTGGTCAGAAAAAGGTGTATTGCAATTTAGAGAAGATATTTATTGTCGAGACGCCGATTTGTATTCAAAATTACGATACTAGCTTTGAGGCTATTTCGTAATTGCTACTAGGATGGTATATAAATAGACATGATTTGCCTTTTATCGTTTCAATGATTTTATTTTTCAATTCCTCAGGAATAGCAGGGCAACCTTGACTTCTTCCTAAAAAACCTTGCGATTTTAGTATTGTTGGATTGGCATATTTTGCACCATGCATTACAACTGCTCTTTGTCTCGCATTATCATTTATTCCTCGTTCTTGTCCATCTAGTTTTAACGATAAACCATGTTTTCCAGTGTAGGTTTCACCAGTGGTAAAAAAACCTAAACTACTTTTATTGGAGTCTGGAGCATTAGAAAAACGAGTAGCATATTCGCCACCAGAATTCATTCCGTGTGAAACAAACGAATGGTATAAAATGGTATTGGTAGCTAAATCAATAACCCAAAGTCTTTTCTTAGTTGACGATAAGCTAAAATCAATTACCGTCAAAACATCTTTTTGAATCATTCCTTTTTCTTTCAAAGCATAAAAACCTTCCATTGCTTTTGTAAAACAAGTAATTTCAGGTAAGGAAAAATGATTATTGTTTAACGAATAATAACTCATTTCTATTTTTGCAGCAAGATTATTCGTAGCTGTACTCGCAATGAGTTTGGGGTCAGTGTGGGTTACTGACTCTGGTGCAAATGACATTAAGAAAACTAAAAAAAGAGGTAGGATTTTGTAAATCATTGAATGTCTTTTAATTGTGTTGTTGTTTGGGTTTGACAAATATGTAACAAAAAAGAATGCCAACCAAATTTTTTTACACTTAATCGATAGAATTTAACACTTAATCGATTTCTTGATTTTCAATTTAGTTAAACAATTCATAAATAAAAAACAATGCTTCAGAATATTTTTAATTTTGTTTGCATCATCAAAAATCAATTTATGCTAAATCGCTTCGCCTTTTTTGTTCTCCTACTATTTACAACCACATTATTTGGGCAAAATAGTGCACCAGAAGAGAGTGCAAAAATCAATTTACCCACAGAAAAAAAGAAACTTAATGCAGTGTATTCTAACGAAGCCATTTCGATAGATGGAGAGTTAAATGAAGCTATTTGGCAAAAAGCAGAAACAGCTACTCATTTTTTTATGTATGACCCAGATAATGGCAAGCCAATTTCTGAGAATAAAAAATCGGATGTTAAAATAGTCTATGATAACGAAGCTATTTATATAGGCGCCATTCTTAACGACGAGAATCCAAGTAAAATCATGAGAGAAATTACGGCACGTGATGATGATGGTTCTTCCGATTTTTTCGGTGTTAGTTTAAATGGTTATAATGATGGTCAACAGGAATTCCGTTTTTTTGTAACTGCCGCTGGAGTACAATTAGATTGTAATGCAAACGATCAAACCGGAGAAGATTTTTCTTGGGATGCTGTTTGGCACAGCGATGTAAAAATCACTAATACGGGTTGGACTGTCGAAATGAAAATCCCTTATGCCGCACTTCGATTTTCGAAAGAAAGTGTACAAACTTGGGGAGTCAACTTTTTACGACAAATACGTCGAGACCGACAGCTATACACGTGGTCGAATGTAGATAATAAAATAGGTGCTTTTGCCAAGCAATCTGGCGAACTACACGGCATTCAAGATATTAAAGTACCGACACGACTTTTTTTACTGCCGTATGCTTCCTACTATGTAAATGCCGATGCTACTCAAAAAACAAAAGGAACAGCAAAAGGCGGTTTAGACATCAAGTACGGAATAAATAGTGCTTTTACACTCGATATGATTTTGGTTCCCGATTTCGGACAAGCAGCCGTAGATCAAAAAATATTAAATCTTGGTCCATTTGAACAACAATTTAACGAAAATCGTGCTTTTTTTACCGAAGGAACCGATTTGTTTAGCAAAGGAAATTTATTGTACACCAGACGAATTGGAGGGAATGCTACTTACGAATTAGCGCCCGACGAAACTTATCTCGAAAATCCATCAAATGTCGGGTTAATTAATGCGTTTAAAATTTCCGGACGAACAAAATCCGGACTCGGAATAGGCGTTCTAAATGCCGTTACCGAAAGAACTTCTGCCGATATTCAAAACACAACAACTAACAAAATAACCAATAAAGTTATAGAACCAATAGCCAATTATAATGTTTTGGTTTTCGATCAGCGTTTTCGCAAAAATTCGTCTATTTCTTTTATTAATACAAATGTTACTCGCGATGGAAATTTTAGAGATGCAAATGTTTCGGCATTAGTTTGGGATTTAAAAACAAAAGCCAACACCTACGGTATTCAAGGAAATTTCAAATACAGTTATGTAAATGATTTGCAAATAAAACAAGGAGCTAGTTCTTACCTAGAATTTAATAAAATAAGCGGAAAATACCGTTACGGAGCAGGCGGAGAGATGACTACAAAAAAATACGATAATAACGATTTAGGAATAAATTTCGAAACTAATTTTCATAGTCTCTACGGTAATGCAAGTTATAGAATAGTGCAACCCATAAAACATTTCAATTCATTCAATACTTTTCTGGGTATCTATACTCAATTCCATAACGAAACAGGGAAATTATTAGCAAACAATATTAATTTAAATATAAATGCTACAAACAAAAAAAATAATTCTTTCGGCATTGGGCTAGATGTAAACCCACTTCAAAATCACGATTATTACGAGCCGAGAGTTCAAAATAGATATGTTCTTTTTCCAAGTAAAATGGGAATTTTTGGCTATTTTTCATCCAATTACAACAAAAAATTTGCGTTAGATTTGCAACCATCCTGCGCAAAACTAAACGAAACAGGAAGAGATTCCTACGGAATAACCATAGCGCCTCGTTACCGGTTTAATGACAAGTTCTCTCTAAATTACAATTTCTTTTTCTTTCGTCAAAACAACAACAAAGGCTATTATGACGACGGAGATTATGACGCCAACCCACTAACCCCCAATACAATTGTTTTCACAAATCGAAATGTAGTTACTTATTCCAATACCTTATCGGCAAAGTATGCTCTAAATAGCAAAATGACTCTAAACCTTTCCGTAAGACAATATTGGTCCTATTCCGAAAACAAAAACTTTCTAACCCTTCAGGACGACGGAACATTAAAAAACTATGCCGAAATTACTCCCATTACAAATTACAATAGGAATCTAAATTCTTGGAACTTAGATTTAGCCTACTCGTGGTGGTTTGCGCCAGGCAGTCAAGTATCTGTTTTATATCGAAACAATGCCTTCAATTACGAAACCAATATCAATAAAGATTTTGGCAAAAACACAAACAATCTGCTAAACAATGATGCACTAAGTCATGTGTTGTCCGTTAGTGTGAAATATTTTATCGACTACAATCAAGCCAAACATTGGTTATAATTTCTTATTTTTGTAGCTGTTCCTGCTGTACACTGTATCTTTTCCTTGCTAAAGAAGCAAGAAAAAGGATGTCGTTCCCATCAGGGCTAGAAACAAACAGTACAATTCAAACCAACCCTTGTGTACTTAGTGTACTTTGGGGTTAAATTTCATAAAAAAATGGCTAAAAAAGTAATTCTAATGATCCTCGATGGTTGGGGAAAATCACCAGATCCAAAAGTATCTGCTATAGACAATGCCAATGTTCCGTTTATCAATTCATTATACACAAAATACCCATCGGCACAACTTCGTACCGACGGACTCAATGTAGGACTTCCTGACGGACAAATGGGAAATTCCGAAGTCGGACATATGAATTTGGGTGCAGGACGCATTGTGTACCAAGACCTAGCCAAAATAAACCTAGCAGTCGAAAATAAAACCCTAGCGCAAGAACAAGTACTAATCGATGCGTTTCAGTATGCTAAAGCAAACAACACATCCGTTCATTTTTTAGGACTACTTTCCGATGGTGGCGTACATTCGCACACCTCACATTTGCGAGGATTAATTGATGCCACGCAGGATTTCGGACTCGAAAAAGTATTTGTACACGCCTTTACCGATGGGCGCGATGTAGATCCAAAATCTGGAAAACAGTACATAGCCGATTTGCAAAATTATACCGCAAAAACCACCGTAAAAATAGCCTCTGTTATAGGTCGTTATTATGCCATGGATCGCGACAAGCGTTGGGAGCGTGTAAAACGAGCTTACGATTTGTTAGTAAATGGCGTTGGAACAAAAACACAAGATTTTCTAAAAAATATAACCACCAGTTATGAAAACGACACCACCGATGAGTTTCTAGAACCCATGGTTATGGTCGATGCTCATAACAACCCCATTGCTACAATACAAGAAAACGACGTGGTTATTTTCTTCAATTTCCGTACCGATAGAGGGCGAGAACTTACCGAAGTCTTATCGCAACAGGATTTTCACGAGCAAAACATGCACAAACTCAAGTTGTACTACGTTACGCTGACCAATTATGACGAAACCTACAAAAATGTAAAAGTTGTTTATAACAAAGATAATATTACCGAAACACTAGGAGAAGTACTGGAAAAATCAGGCAAAAAACAAATCCGAATTGCCGAAACCGAAAAATATCCACACGTTACTTTTTTCTTTTCGGGAGGGCGAGAAGAACCGTTTGTTGGCGAAAGTCGCATCTTGAAAAATTCACCCAAAGTAGCTACCTACGATTTGCAACCTGAAATGAGTGCTTACGAACTTGCCGATGCTTTAGTTCCTGAATTAGCAAAAGGCGAAGTCGATTTTGTATGTCTTAATTTTGCCAATGGCGATATGGTAGGTCATACCGGAATTATGGCCGCAGCCATAAAAGCCTGCGAAGCCGTGGATCAATGTGTCGAAAAAGTAATTACAGCCGCATTAGCAAACAATTATACCACCATCGTTATTGCCGATCACGGAAATTGCGAAACCATGATAAACCCTGACGGTTCACCAAATACGGCACATACCACCAATCCGGTGCCTATTATTTTAGTAGATAAAGAGTTAAAAACAATTCACGATGGCGTTCTAGGCGACATAGCGCCTACCATTCTCGAATTGATGGGAATAGAACAACCAGCTGTTATGACTAGAAATTCGCTGTTGTAAGACAGCTTATTCCCGTACCACTTTTTTAACCACCTTCGTACCCTCGTTATCAATTAAATGCAAAAAATACACACCTTGCGACAAAGTACTCGTATTAACCTCATTGACAAACGGTTGGTGGATTATTTGTTTACCCAACACATCATACAATGCCATGGTTTTAAAATTTATATCGCTTTTTATGTTTAAAGTATTTGTAAAAGGGTTAGGATAAATACTCGTGTTGTCCTTTACAAACTCCTGTGTAGCCATTACGCACCCAGGGTAATTAAACAAGTCGGGGTGGGCGGTAACCACACTGCCTAAAAAAGATAATGTAAACTTGTGTGTTCCTGCTTGTAAATACCACTCTACAGACACAAATAATTTATATGTATTACCAGCCGTAATAGTAGTCCAATCATCCCAAGCTCCACCTGTTGTGCCAGTATCAGGGTTTATACCTATTCCAGTACAAGCATTAGGACTACTTATACCACCAACTTGGGTAATCATACTATAATTTCCCGTTTGTAAATCGTTACAATTAGGGTTTTCAAATAAAATAAATGATAAATCTTCATTAGTAGTTTCTGGGCATATTCGTAAACCAAATTGACCTGAATGTTGAGGTGTAAAAACAATAAAACACGATTTAGACTCCATTTGAGTAGGTTGTGTTTTATTCATTCCGGGTATATCCAAACTTCCATTAGCATCATCAATTATGCCCGCATTAAGTAATTCAAAATTATAACTTCGTGTGGCATCACAAATTCTATATGACGATACACAATCTCCAGGGGCAGGAATTAAAGGGTTTGAGGGTGTCCACTGTGCAAAAGCAAAAAAGGGGAATACTAAAAAAACACAAAACGCCCTATGAAACCATAAGGCGTTTGTTTTAATTATATTATTTTTTGATAACTGTTTCATTTTTAATTTTTTATAACTTTTTTAACCACCTTAGTACCTTCATTATCAATTAAATGCAAAAAATACACGCCTTGCGACAAAGTACTCGTATTAACCTCATTGACAAACGGTTGATTGATAATTTGTTTACCCAACACATCATACAATACCATAGTTTTAAAATTGGTTTCGCTCTCAATGCGCAAGCGGTTTGTAAACGGATTAGGAAACACCTTGGTATTGTCCTTTATAAACTCCTGTGTACTCATAGTACAACCTGGATAGTTAAACAAGTCGGGGTGGGCGGTAACCACACTGCCTTGAAAAGACAAAGTAAAGCGATGGGTGCCTGGTTGGGTGTGCCATTCTACAGATACAAATAGTATATATGCATTTCCAGCAACAATATTTATATAGGGATCATGCCCATTTGTTTGTGTTCCAGTATTTGGATTTTTACCAATACCAGTACAATACTCTGATGCGTTTTGAGGAATGTCAACTTGAGTAATAATTGTATAATTACCTGTTTGTAAATCACCACAATTAGGATTTTGAAAAAGTAAAAATGATAAATCTTCATTACTTTCAGGACAAACCGATAAACCAAATTCACCAGAAAATTGAGGAGTAAAAATGATAAAACCAGATTTAGACTCCATTTGTGTAGGTTGTGTTTTATTCATTCCTGGAATACCTAGTGAACCATTGGCATCATCTATAATTCCATCATCTATTAATTCAAAATTATAGGTTTGTGACACATCGCATATTCGATATGCAGTAACACAATCTCCTTGTGCTGGAATTAGAGGATTAGCAGGATTCCATTGTGCAAAAGAAATAATTGGTAATAAAAACAAAAGAAGCTGAAACGAGTTCAGCTTGACAAATATCCTTCTATTTCCTCTATGTTGTAGAGGAAATAGTGAGAATAAATTATTACTTTTTAATTTTCTTGCTAATGATTGTACCATCTTCTAGAACAACTTTTACATGTATTAAATGCGTGTTTGCTGGGATTTTTTCTTGACTCATTTTGGCGTTTACATTGTGTTTGTTTGCAAACGGAATGGTTTTTCCAAAACTATAAATATCGGTTGCTTCTACTTGTTTGATGTTTTGAAAAAGCGATTCAATGTGTAGCGTATCGTCTTTTATAAATATTTTGACCGCTTCTTTCGAGATTATTTTTTCTTTCAAAGGTAGGCAAAACATCAGTAAATAGCAAATACAATCTGTTTTCAATAATGCTACCATTTGTGGCAAACAAATAGGCACCTTGCGAAAGATTATGAACAGAATTAGTTAAAGTATCCAAAACATACACGTTTTGAGTAGTAAAAATACCTGAAAGTGCATCAATACTCAATTGTAAATTGGCATTAAGGGTGTTGGAATTATTGAGTATTCCTAACGGGATAATTTTGTCTGTCGTAAATCCGTTTTGTACATCTATAATCAAATCTTTAGGAGTGCTTTGGGTGTACAAATTGTATTTTCTACCACCCATAGTTTCAACATCTTCCATTTGATTGAACGTTGCTTCTCCGTCTTGTTTAAACAAAACAGCGGCTAGCACGTTGTATTGTAAATTATCTGTAAGTTTAAGAATTATTTTGTCTAAACCTTCTTGGCTTGCTACTCTATTTTGTGCCATTTTTGAAAAAGTAGTATTAGGCATGGTAGTACGCATCAGGTTTTTAAACACAATCGTATCGGACACAACAATTTCTTCTTGCGGGTGTTTTACGGCATAGCCATAGGCACCATAAAGCGGTGTGTGATTTTGAACAGGGTTCAAAACGGGCTGTGTGAAATTGGTAAAATCTTTTGGAGTGTTCACAAAAAAGGCTTGTCCAGAAGCAATTACTTTACCGCCTCCAAAGGCACCATTGCCATCGGGATTTAACAAAACATGGTAAGGCGTACTCGCATTGATACCGCTGTAATATACCGAAAAATTGCCTGGACCATAATCCAATCCGTAAGGACCCTCATTTAGGGTTGTAGGGTCGCCATCGTCTGGCGCAATACGAGACCAAATGTAGGCGGCAGGCAAAATTTTGCCTTGATTAGCGTCGAAAAATTTATCTAAATCGATAGCCGACGGGTACGGATTCCCTACTAAATTACTATTAATACCCAGTTGCGAATTGTTTTTATACACAGGTACTTTTATAATACCGTTATTCATTAAGCCATTGAATGTTATAGCATATTGAAAATTAGTAGTACCCGATGGGGCAACAGGAGGCCAAGTAACATAGCCACGCCCCGGAATTAAATGCTCGTTGAGGGCATTCGGGATTTGATTAATGGGCATATAATCGTTTAGATTATCATCATAGCTATCTAATGTTTTTAACGGAGAATAGGTATTGATAACATTACAGAAGTTTTTGTTTTCAAACAGGTAAAAACGACTGGGGTTAAATTGCCCTAAACCAGAACCAAAAGTAAATAGTTCTCCAGCTTTTTTACTTAACGGGTGTGCAGCTAAAGGAGAAGAAAGATACACATAGTCGTAAGGACTGTCTATGGCTACCGTTTGTTTGGTTTCTTGCATGGTGCTATTTGCCCCTAAATTGACTAAACTTAATCCAGCATTTTCACAAGGTACTGATGGGTAATAACAATCACGAGCCATAATTAAAGCTCCTTTGTCTTCAATTATTAGATTAGATCCCATAGCAGTAACATCAACACTTGTTTGCACTTTCACATAATTTGTGGCAGTTATGGTTAATGTTACCCCAGTAGTTAATTGTAAGCTACAAGCTTCAAAACTACCATAAGTTGTTGTATTGTAATTTTGATTTAATGCTATCTCTCTTGAACGGTCAGGATTACTATTGTCTATACTTAAATCGTCCCAAGTATACGATGCTTCAAATGTTAGCAAATCATTATAATGCCTCCCTAAAATAGAGTTTTTCTTGTTGGTATCAACGACTACTTCGGTGTCGGAGAATCCCACCCAGTCTTGCTCGTCGTAATCCGTACGAGGGAATCCCATTGGGGTGCAGGATACGCGTACTAACGAGGCGTAGGTTTCTTGGGTGTAGTCTTTAGCAAAAACAGCGTGTGTGGTGTTGTCGCCAATAATGTCTATGCGGTCGTTGTAAGCGTTAGTACCTGTGCTAGTGGTAATAAGTAAAATATCTGTTGTGCCATCATAGTTTTCTAACAACGGCATAATTGTAGCGCTTGCTACTGCATAGCTTGGGTTTGCGGTTGCATTTGCTCTAAAAACAGTTACGCCATTAGCAGGAATAGCCCCTAAATCTACAAATGAGGTGGGTGCTCCTGTGGTTGCTCCGTTTTCGTAAAGTGCTAAATAATACATTCCTGTAGCAATTGCCGTGGTGTTGTCTTTGTTTTTTATCTCGACAAACTTGTCAGCCCCGTTGTAATACACCTGCGAGATGTAAGGTTTTTGGGCTGGCAAACACGAGTTTACGGTAATGGTATCAGTTACCACAATTGCAGGGCAAGCAATAGGGTTAGGTATGGTATAGGTAATGGTGTGCGTACCTACCCCTGCGGTAGCTGGGTTAAAGGTAGTCCCTGTAACCCCTGGCCCAGAAAACACACCGCCTGTAACCCCACCTGTAAGCATGGTGCTCAAATCGAGACTTGGTGCTGTAATACAAAGGCTTTCGGGTTGGATGTTGAGTAGGGGATTATAGATAGGGATCAGTTTTACATTGTCGATGTAGTAACCTGTTTTACTTACTAGAGTATAAGGAAACATATAACTTATGTTGTTGTACCCACATAAAAATAAGAAACTTTGTCCAGCAGTGTTGCCTGTTGTGAAGTTAAATGTTATTGTATCCCATCCTGTTGTATTGGTAGTAAAAGTATTTCCGTTATTGATACTATTATCCAATAAAATAGAGTTGGGTTCTAAAATATAATTACCTTGATCACCAGGAATATTGCCAGAAATGGGATTAAATCCTAAATAAGCCTGTATAGCCATAGCGTTGGTTGAGTATTCAGTTCTAGAAACATCAAATTGCAAACGGTAACTTGTATTGGCTAGTAATGGTTGTACTAATTCGGTAGCTAATAAATTTTGTTTACCCGTATTTTTTGGGTCGTTTGGGTCATTGTATCTAAATAATTCGACTAAAGCATAGGCATCACCGCCGTAAGTTGGATTAACTTCTTGTGGAGAACCCGCTGGATTTCCAGGAACAAGGATGCTTTGATTGATAATCCCTATAGGAGTAGCGTGTCTATGACGGTAAGTAGGTCCTCCACTTCCCCCAGCACTATACCAATTGCAGGCACGCTCAATCTGATGAAGTTGAGTTGGGAGTGTTAAATATTGCTCGAAATCTCCATTATAGACCAAATTACAATCTGTAGGAGGTGCGGCACACAAATTAACTAAATATACGTATACATAGGTTCTATTTCCTCGTTTTCCTGTGTTGGCGTTGTAAGGGATATAGCTCAAGAGGTGGTTCCCAGCTACTGCAGTGGTAAACATAGAACTGGTACTAGCGGTTCCTGTAGTGGCAGAAAAAACAGCGGTGGCATCGGTTAGGTCTTGCAAACACTCAAAATTTGTTGCGTTTTTGTCGTTGGCTAATAAATTGACTACTGCCAGCGGTTGGTTTGTAGCAGCATAACGCATCGCACCTAAAGTATCAAAACCGTCATTCACGCCCACTACGGCATGGCTTGTTGCGGTGCGGTTGTAATTAATGTGGTTGAGTCGGCTGTTTTTTCCGAAGGTTCTTGCAAAACCATAGCCTAAATCGACTAGAAGTTGTCTTTCGTAGGGGTTGAGGTAGCGTTGCATGTCGCCTTTGCGCAAAGCGCGGTCTAGCAACCAGTTGTTGTCCAAATTCTCGTTGCAATTGGTGTTTACAAACAGCGAGGTCACTAGCGGGTTGTAGCAATTGGGGGTAACTAGTTTTAGGGTATTGGTTCCAGCAAAATAATTGGTTTTGCCACACGGGCTGGCGTTATTGTTATTATTGCAATTAGTGCCTAAATCAGACAGGTTTCCGTTAAACCCATAGCCACTATTAAAGCTACAGCCTTGGGTGTTGGCAATAAGGGCAACATTGTTTTTGTTTTTCAGAAAAGTATCAAATCGAGAATAATAGTTGTAATTAGCTCCAAATCGCGAAGTACCGTTTTGTGCAATCAAGGAGTTAACTCCTAGTGCATGAACAGCTTCTCGTAGGGCAAAAGTATATAAATCGTATTGGTTAGCATATGGTGCGTAGCCTAACGATGTATTCCAGTTTAAAGCAGGGTTAAACGCAAATGCTGCATGAAAAAACGACAGCGGTTGGTTACTATCGTCTACAGAAAAAGTTACTTTGTGGTAAGGGTCTTTACCGCTGTTAATCATTTGCCACAATTGGTTGTCGGCAATGGCGGCGGTGCCCATGTTTTTCGGTACGTTGTAAAAAGAAGTTCCGTAGGCAATATCGTTATACGCATGGCTTTGTACGGCAGTAAAATTTTGTATCCAAATTTTAATTTTAGGCGCATTGGGTATCGTTTTTAGTGGCGTATCCAAAAAATCGGAAAGGTCGCTAAACACTTTGTTAATGACATTTCTTTTTTGCGAATTTGCGGTTGAAGTTCCTTCCATACCGCTATTGGTGGCATAATAAATGTCAAAAATACCCGCTTGGACTACGGTGTAATTGGTCGTAGCTCCAATTTGTAAATTGACTAATGGATACGAAGTACCATAATGATCAAAATTGGTTTCTAACAAACCTGCTGGCGATAACTGGTACTCGGCAGGAATTTGCTGTGCAACTACCTGTTGTAAAAAACTGAAAATAAAGAAGATGAAAACTTTTTTCATTGTGCTAAAGTAAATATTTTTCCAAACATATAAAAAAAAAAAAACGACTTTACAAAGCTTATTTTGTAAAATCGTTTTCAGTCAGTGTTTTAAAGTGTTTTTTACATTTTAAACAGCTCGTAATATTCTCGTTCTATCCGTTCTTGATGGTCTGGGTGGGCAATCCGAACCATATCTTTGGCTCTTTGTTTGAGTGTTTTTCCGTACAAATCGGCAATGCCGTTTTCTGTAATAATGTATTGTACGTGCGAACGAGTAGAAACCACTCCTGCTCCTTGTTTCAAAAACGGAACAATGCGGCTTTCACCTCGGCTTGTTACAGACGGTAAGGCAATAATGGCTTTTCCGCCATCGCTTAAGGAGGCACCACGAATAAAATCCATTTGTCCGCCCACACCCGAATACATTTTGGCTCCAATAGAATCGGCACAAACCTGTCCTGTTACATCAACTTCAATGGCTGAATTGATAGCAATCATTTTAGGATTTTTTCTAATTCTAGCGGTATCGTTAACGGCTGACGATTCTTTCATCTCTATAAATGGATTGTCGTTTACAAAATCATACAGTCGTTTAGAACCGATTAAGAAAGTAGCTAAAACACGGCCTCTTGTGGTACCTTTGTAGTTGCAATTTATAACATCGTTTTCTATTAAATCGATTACGCCATCAGAAAACATTTCGGTATGTAATCCAAGGTTTTTATGATGGGTTAGTTTTGTTAAAGCGGCATTTGGAATCGATCCAATACCCATTTGTAAGGTACTTTTGTCTTCAATGAGCGAAGCAATATAGGTTCCTATTTTATCTTCTATAGGTGATATTTTTTCCAATTCGTGACCATAAATAGGCGTATCTACTTCGACTAAATAATTTATTTCAGAAACGTGTAAAATACCATCGCCAAACGTTCTAGGCATTTGCGGGTTTACTTGTGCAATGACAATTTTAGCACTTTCGATAGCAGCCAATGTTGCTTCTACCGAAACGCCAAGGGAGCAATAGCCGTGTCTGTCGGGAGGCGAAACATGGATGAAAACAACGTCTAGTGGCACTACTTTTTTACGGAATAAACGAGGTAATTCACTCAAAAAAACAGGGGTATAAGAACCGTTTCCTGCGGCGAGTGTGTGTCGAACATTTTTTCCAATAAAAAAGGAGTTTACATGAAAACTTTCGGCTAATTCGGGATTGGCATAACGCGCTTCTCCTTCAATATGCAAATGACAAATTTCTACATCTCGTAGTTCCGAGGCTCTTTCTGTCAATGCGTTTGCTAATATTGTGGGTGCTGCAGCGGCAGCTTGGAGATATACTCGATCTCCAGATTTGACTACTTTTACGGCTTCTTCAGCGGTTACATATTTCATAGGGTACTAATTTTAATGCAAAAATAATGTACCAAAGTTACTATAAATATGATAATGCTCATATAATTTAAAAAAAGCATAAATAAAAGTTAAAAACCCAAATATAATAGTATTACTATTATATTTGCATAATTAAATATTAATTATGGATGCTATTTTTTCAAATATAAAAATTCAGGTGAGCGAAAAACTCTACCACAAAGACCCTGAAACGTCAATTTTAGGAAAAAAAATAATTGAAAACAGCATTATGCTTATCGATGAAATTGGTTTTGAGGATTTTACTTTTAAAAAATTGGGTGAAAAAATAGGCTCTAATGAGAGCTCTATTTACCGTTATTTTGAAAACAAACACATGCTTTTATTGTATTTGTCCTCTTGGTATTGGAGTTGGATTGAATACCGAATGGTTTTAGCTACAAACAATATTGAAAATGCCTTTGAAAAATTAAAAATAGCGGTTACAATTGTTACTGAGAAGTGTATTGATGATAGCTCAACACAACATATAAACGAAGCAATATTAAATAAAATAATAATTTCTGAATTTACTAAAACGTTACTAACCAAGGAAATTGATGAAGAAAATAAAGAAGGTTTTTTTCTAGTATACAAACGAGTTATCAATAGAGTTGTAAGTATAATCGAACAAGTGAATCCTGATTATTCATTTGCAAAATCATTAGCATCAACCATAGTTGAAGGATCGTTACATCAGCATTTCTTGAAAGAGCATCTTAAAACCATAACCAATTGTAATCAAGAAATTACGCCTACGGACTTTTATTTAAATCTTATAGCATCACTATTTAAAAAGTAAAAAATATGTCACCATTAAAAAGATTTTTCAACCTTTTATCACTAGATAAGAAAGACGTTTCTCAAATATTTTTTTATGCCATTTTTGCAGGATTAATAAGTTTGTCGCTACCGCTAGGAATACAAGCCATAATCAACTTTATACAATCAGGAAAAGTAAGCGTTTCCTGGATTGTATTAATTGTTCTTGTCGTAATTGGAGTTGCTTTAGTCGGTCTATTATCATTAATGCAACTTCGTATAACCGAAAATTTGCAGCAAAAACTCTTTGTTCGTTCTTCGTTTGAGTTTGCGTATCGATTACCAAAAATCAAGTTTGAAGAAATGTACAATACCTATCCGCCCGAATTAGCCAATCGTTTTTTTGATACTTTAACCATTCAAAAAGGAACCTCTAAATTGTTGATTGACTTTTCGGCAGCATTATTACAAATTATTTTCGGTATCTTATTATTGTCTATATACCATCCTTTTTTTATCATTTTTGGGATTTTATTGCTAATTCTTTTGTATGCTATTTTTAAATTTTCATACAACAAAGGATTAGAAACCAGCATGAAAGAATCCAAATTTAAATACAAAGTTGCGGGATGGCTTCAAGAAATGGCTAGGAAGAATACGAGTTTCAAAAAAAACACAGCGTTTAATTATTCACTTCAAAAAAATGATGATTTAGTAACGGATTATTTAAAATATAGAGAAAATCATTTTAGCATTATTAAGAGGCAATTTACTCAGTTAATTGTTTTTAAAGTGATTATTACAGCAAGTTTATTATTAATTGGAGGATATTTGGTTTTAAACCAACAAATGAATATAGGTCAATTTGTGGCAGCAGAAATCATCATTTTATTGGTAATTAATTCTGTAGAAAAAATAATTTTAGGTCTAGAAACATTTTACGATGTGCTAACCGCTGTTGAAAAAATTGGACAAGTTACGGATATGAATATCGAGGATAGTAATGAATTACAAGATAACTCAACCAATTATACCAACATTTCCATAGAAACAGACAATCTTAATTTTAGATTTCCAGATTCACCAAATGACATTTTAAGTGGCATCAACTTAAAAATTGAGCCTGGAGAAAAAATAGTATTACTAGGCGAAAATGGTTCTGGCAAAACTACTTTGATGCGAATATTATCGGGAGTTATAGAAAAAACGTCGGGTTCTTTTAGTATTAATGACAATACGTTTAGAAAAATGGATTTAAACCAATACCGAAGTCAAATAGGTGCTATTGTTCATGGAGAAACGCCGTTTGAAGGAACTATTTTAGAAAACATAACCTACAACGATACTACAATTAGTAATGAAGATTTAAAATGGGCGTTAGATGCTGTGCAACTTACAGCATACATCAAAACCTTACCAAAAGGATTAGATACTAAAATTTTCCCCGAAGGAAAACAACTTTCTTCCTCAAATGCACAAAAAATAGTATTAGCTAGAAGTATAATCAAAAAACCGCAACTCTTATTTTTTGAAGAAGCAACCGACTTAATGGACGAACCTGTTGCAAACCAAATAATAGACTTTATTCTATCGGATAAAAATGATTGGACGGTTCTGGCGACTTCAAAAAACAAGCATTGGCAAAATCTTGCCACAAGAACAATTACGATGAAAAATGGTCAAATACTTAACGATTCCAAAAAATAATAGCCATGCTAAATCTTTCCAATAATAGTAAATCAAAAATTGAGCAAAAATCGATAGAACGATTTCGAACGATACAAAATCTGAGCAATCGTCCTCATTATAAAATACTAAACAAAATCATACTTTTTGTATCTGTTTTAGGGATAATCATTTTGTTTCTTCCTTGGACACAAAACATTTCTGGAAGCGGTTTTGTAACCACGCTAAAGCCAAACCAGCGACCACAAACCATACAAACCGCAATTGCTGGAAGAATAGAAAAATGGTATATAAAAGAAGGCGATTTTGTAGAAAAAGGAGATACCATCTTGTTTATTTCCGAAATAAAAGAAGATTATTTTGATCCAAATCTAGTAGGAAATACAAAAAATCAAGTCGAAGCCAAAAAAATGGCATTAGAATCTTATGATGGGAAAGTCTCTTCGTTAGGTTCTCAAATAAATGCTATAGAAAATGAAAAAGCACTAAAACTGGAACAAGCAAAAAATAAAATCAAGCAATCTCTACTCAAAATAAAAAGCGATAGTATGGATCTTGAAGCGGTAAAGACACAATTAAAAATTGCCAATACCCAATTTATTCGATCTTCTCAACTCAATAAAGAAGGACTAAAACCCATGACCGATGTCGAAGAAAAAAGATTAAAACAACAAGAAGTTGAAGCAAAAATCATTACACAAGAGAATAAATTTTTAACAAGTAAAAACGAATACATTAATACTAAAGTCGAAATCAATCGAATTTTAGCCGAATATTCCGAAAAATCAGCCAAAGCAACAAGCGATAAATTTACAGCTCTAAGCAATCAATATGACACGGAAGCTCAGGTAAATAAACTACAAAACCAATATGTAAATTATAGTATTAGAAATGGAATGTACTACATCAAAGCACCGCAAAGTGGCTACATAAACAGATCGTTACAATCAGGTATTGGAGAAACGATTAAAGAAGGAACGTCAATAGTTAGTATCATGCCTGCCAACTACGAAATTGCAGTAGAAACCTATGTTTCTCCAATAGATTTGCCCTTAATTTCCAAAGGAGAAAAAATAAGAGTGTGGTTTGATGGATGGCCGACTATTGTTTTCTCCGGATGGCCCGACATGTCCTATGGTACTTTTGGCGGTAAAGTTATTGCCATAGAAAATTTTATTAGCGAAAATGGGAAGTACAGAGTTCTCATTGCTCCTGATGAGAATGAAGCAAAATGGCCCAAACAACTAAGCATAGGCTCAGGCGCACAAACTATTGCGTTACTCAATACGGTACCTGTTTGGTTTGAGGTTTGGAGAACATTAAATGGGTTTCCTCCCAATTATTACAAGCAAAATACTAAAAAAGACAACAAAGAAAAAAAATAAAAAATGAAAACTTACTTTTTTTTATTCTTCCTATTTACCATTGAAATCGCCTTTGCTCAAAGCAAAGATTCCAATGAATTGTCGTATAATGAATTTTTAGGTTATGTAAAAAAATTCCATCCTTTAGTAAAAAAAGCAAATCTAGAATTAAATATGGCACAAGCTAATTTGATGATGACTAGAGGTGCATTTGACCCCAAATTTGAAGTAGATTTTTCAGAAAAACAATTTAAAAGCAAAGACTACTATTCTAAATTAAATGGTAGTTTTAAAATCCCTACGTGGTATGGCATCGAAATTAAAGCAGGTTTAGACAGTAATGATGGTTTGTATTTGAATCCTGAAAATGCAACTTCAAATCAAGCATTAACCGCAATTGGGATTACCGTTCCATTAGGGCAAGGTCTTTTTATTAACCAACGAATGGCCGATTTGAAGAAAGCTAAAATTCAATATAATTTGAGTCAAGCTGAAATAAAGTTACAAGCAATTGCTGTGTTATATGATGCTTCACTGGCTTATTTTAATTGGAAAAAAAACGTTGCAGAAGTAAAATTATACGAAAAATACAATAAACAAGCGGATTCGAGATATACGGCTATTAAAAAACTAATAGAATTAGGAGATAAGCCCGCCATTGATAGTGTTGAAGCTGGTATTGTAGTAAAAAATCGAGCTTTGAATCTTTTAGATTCGCAATTGAAACTTACAAAAGCAAAACTGGAATTATCGAATTTTATTTGGTTAGAAAACACGATTCCTGTGGAAATTTCCGATAATTTAATCCCCGAAGAAACATTACAAGCCACGATAGAAGAAACTTTAAAAACCAACCAATTTTCAACTCCAGAAAAAACACTAGACAATCATCCCAAAATAAATGCGCTTGAAAATAAAATTGAAATCTTAACAATCGATAAAAAACTGAAAGCAAACTTGCTCCTGCCTAAAATAGATCTTAGTTACAGTTATTTATCGGAACCTCGTTATTTCGATAATTATCAGTTTGACAATTATAAAGTGGGAATAAATTTTTATTATCCTTTGTTGCTTCGCAAGGAACGAGGTAGTTTAAAATTAGCCAAATTTAAACTCCAAGATGCTCAATATTCGTTGGATTTAGAAAAGGTTCAGTTGAAAAACAAAATAAGTAGTTACCAAGCAGAAATTCAATCGATAAAAAGTCAAAAAAAAATCATCAATAGCCTAGTTAAAGATAATATTCTAATGCTCAATTCGGAAGAACGATTGTTTTCATTTGGAGAAAGTTCTATTTTTTTAATAAACACGCGCGAAAATAACTTAGTTAGTGCGCAATTATCGGAAATAATACTCGAAAATAGGTATTTTGTTTCCCACGCAGAGCTATTCAAAACCATAGCCAACCCTAATTAAAAAAGATTTGAGGTGTTCTGATAATTACTTATAATTTTTTCGTATATTTAAAGTATGGAAA
>CAXYWC010000047.1:0-20738 GCA_964292845.1 uncultured Flavobacterium sp.
TCTTCATAGACGTTATTTTTTTTAGATTTCCATTCTAATGTTACATTTGCTTCGCCAATTTCAACTGAAGGCTTTATACTTTCTAGTATTTGTGTGATTTTATTTGATGCTTCATCTTTAATCTTGCTAAACCAATTTTGATTTGCCAATTTTTCCAAAAAAACTTTAACGAATGCTTCCTCGGTTTTAACCTCTTCTAAATTAATTTCTAAAACATTCCAATGATTTTCTTTTGCTTTACCCAGTACTTTCTTTGCTAATGAAGATTTTCCTACTCTTCTTGGAGCTGATAAAATCAAGGAGTTACCTTTATTAATATGTCTCCATACAAATTCTATTTCTTTTTCTCTACCAAAAAAATCATCACCTTCAACTGGCGATCCGGTTATATTGTTTACCATATTGTTATATTTTACAACACAAATATATATACAAATTTACACATATGCAATTTTGTATATTAAAAAATAAAAAACGACATAAAAAATGCCGTTTTGAAAATGCTATTAAAATTATTCTATAAAGTTTCTTTCAACCATTTGTAAAACTCTTTTTGCCAAACTTGTGCATTTTGAGGTTTTAGAACCCAGTGGTTTTCTTCTGGGAAGTACAAAAATCGACTGTTTATTCCTCGCAATTGTGCTGCTTGGAATGCTTCTTGTCCTTGCCCGATAGGTACTCTAAAATCATTTCCGCCTTGTATGATTAAAATGGGTGTATTCCATTTCTCCACATAATTGATAGGATTGAATTTAGTATAAGTTTGTTGTGCAATTTTATTGTCTTTTTCCCAATAAGCACCACCAAAATCCCAGTTGTTAAAGAAAACTTCTTCGGTTGTACCAAACATACTTTG
Source organism: uncultured Flavobacterium sp. (assembly GCA_964292845.1). Lineage (GTDB taxonomy): Bacteria > Bacteroidota > Bacteroidia > Flavobacteriales > Flavobacteriaceae > Flavobacterium. Next base: position 857 of record CAXYWC010000047.1, read on the forward strand.
GGTATTGAAAACACCATCGTGTGCGATAAAAGTTTTAAACCTGTTGTTGTGAATTCCTGCTAAATAAAACACAGAATAACCACCATAACTAGCACCAACACAACCCAAACGAGATTTATCTACATATTTTTCTGTAGCAACATCGTCTATCGCCGATAGGTAATCTTGCATCACTTGTCCGCCCCAATCTCCAGAAATTTGCTCGTTCCAAGCTTGTCCGTGACCATACATTCCTCTTCTGTTCGGTGCTACAACGATATATCCTTGCGATGCCATAAGAGAGAAATTCCAACGGAAAGAATAAAATTGTGTCAACGGACTTTGTGGTCCACCTTGACAATACAATAAAGTCGGGTATTTTTTAGTAGCATCAAAATTAGGAGGAAGTATCACCCAAACCAACATTTTTTTGCCATCGGTAGTAGATACATAACGTCTTTCGTATTTTGGTAAATTTAATTTAGCATAAGCCTCATTGTTTACTTTAGTGAGTTGCAACCATGTTTTTTTCTTTAAATGATAAGAATAAATTTCTAATGCGTGATTCATGTCTGTTCTGGTAACAATGGCATTATCGGCAGTAATATCTACAATATCATGCACATCGAAATCGCCAAAAGTAAGTTGTGTTACCGTAATAGCAATTCTTGTTACTCCAGGAAAATTAACTTCAAATAATTGTTGCGTTCCGTCTGTTGCTGCCAAAAAATATACTTTTTTACCGTCTTTACTCCAAGAAAAGCTAGAAACTGAATTATCCCAGTTTGCAGTTAGGTTCATTTTGATTCCTTTAAAATCGACAATAATATCGTTTTTATCGGCTTCATAACCATCGCGTTTCATTTGCAAATAGGTTAAATACCCTTGTGGCGAAAAAACGGGATTGGTGTCGTAACCTAAATTGGCTTCGGTTCTATTGCTGGTTTTTTGGGTTTCAAGATTGTATTCGTAAATATTAGTATTGGTCGAAATGGCATATTTTGTTCCTGCTTCTTTTTTGCATACGTACAAAATACTTTTGCTGTCTGGCGACCAAATATAATCTTCGTCGCCACCAAATGGTTTTTGCGGAGAATCGAAATTTTCGTCTTTTAGAATATCGATTCCAACTGAATTTTCTTTGTTTTCTTTGTAAAAAACATGGTTAAATTTTCCTTCGTTCCAAGTGTCCCAATGACGATAATCTAAACCATTGTATATTTGAACATTCGATTTTTCTAACTCTGGATAATAATCTTTTCCGTGCACTTTATCGATTTTTACTTCTTCGGTATAAACAAGATATTTTCCGTCGGGAGAAGTATTTTTGTCTAACAATAAATCTTTGGTGTCTTGTACTTCTGTAGCGTTTCCGCCAATTACAGGAATGGTGTAAAACTTAGAGCTCGATTTATTTTCTTCTATTGATGGTGTTGAAACGCTATAAACTACGTTCTTCCCGTCTTTAGAAATTCCTAAAGCTGTAACTCTTCCTAGTTTCCATAATAATTCTGGAGACATTGTATTTTGTGAAACAACGTTTAAACTCATTGCGAATAGTGTTAAAATCAGTATTTTTTTCATGGTGAAATTTTTAAGGCTTAAAAGTAGTATTTTTTAGTATAATTGTAACAAAAATCATAAATTTATACTAATTGAAAACGAGTTTTGCTTTGTATAACTTGAAACGAAAAGTGCTACTATGATACTATATATTCGATTATTGAAAGAAAGTTTTGGGTTTGCTATTAATGCGCTCCGGAACAATAAATTGCGAACATTACTTTCTCTATTAGGAGTTACCATTGGGATTTTTTCGATTATTGCGGTGCTGGCAGCTGTAGATTCATTGGATAGAAAAATAAAAAAAGACATTGGTAGTTTAGACAATAGTACCGTTTTCTTTTTTAAATATTGTTTTGGTCCGTCTGATATTCCCGATTGGAAAATAGACCAATTTCCCGATGTAACTTATGAAGAATACAAATTTTTGAAAAATAATCTTACCGAAGTCGATGATGTTTGCTTTCAATTTTTTGCTGGGAGAGAAAATATAAAATTCGAATCGAAAACAGTGAGCGCAATAGCTGTAATTCCTTGTACTTATGAATTTTCTGAAATCGAAAAATTAGATTTTGCCGAAGGTCGTTTTTTTAGTGAACAAGAGTCCAATTCTGGCGAAAACACAGTAGTTGTAGGTCACGAAGTGGCACAATCATTATTTGAAGGCGTTAGTCCTATTGGCAAAGAAATTAGATTATACGGGCAACGCTTTAAAATTGTCGGGGTTTTGAAAAAAGTAGGTGAACGAATGGTCAGTTTCGGGTCTAATCCAGACACTACCATTTATCCAACAGCAAATAAAATACGAAGTTTATTTGGCGACAATAGCAAATCTTTTACTCCCATAGTGATTATAAAACCTAGTAAAAATAATGATATTGAAAGTTTGAAAGCGCAAATTGTTCAAAAAATTAGAAATTTTAGAGGTATAAAATCGGATCAACCGGATAATTTTTTTATCAATTTTCTCAAAGGCGCTACCGATATGATTGACGAGATTATCACCATGATGGATTTGGTTGGACTAGCAATTGCCTTTTTTTCGTTGTTAGTAGGTGGTTTTGGTATTGCTAATATTATGTTTGTTTCTGTAAAAGAAAGAACAAACTTGATTGGAATTCAAAAATCTTTAGGGGCAAAAAACAAATTCATCTTACTACAATTTTTATTTGAAGCCGTAATTCTGTCTCTAATTGGTGGTGTTATTGGTATTCTTTTGGTTTGGTTTATTTCCCTTACACTAACTTACGCCCTCGATTTCGAATTTGTTTTAGGTTTTTGGAATGTGGCTATTGGTACTGGAGTTTCTGTTTTTATAGGTATTATTGCAGGCATAATTCCTGCTTATGTTGCTTCTAAATTAGACCCTGTTGAGGCTATTAGAAGCGGCATGTAACGACATAAAAAAAACAGCACCGAAATAAGTTTTGACGCTGTTTTTTTTATGTTTAATCATAACGAATTGGAATATCTATAAACAATATTGTCCGTTCTAACGAAGAAAAAAGCATTACGTTATTATGTCATGAGATTCCTCCTTCGTCGGAATGACAAACTGCATGATCCTTTTCAAGAAAATCAAATTTTCTCGCTTTTGCCTTTAGTTGAAACTTCTAAATTTCGTTCGATAGTATGATCGGGTCTAGACCATTTTGGCTTTTCACCTAAGGATTTGTATTGAGAATCTTTTGCTTCTACGGTTTTAGGCTGCATGATTTTTATAAATGGTTTTTGTGCATTCAATCCTAATAATTCAAACATTTTCATGTCGTCATTTACATCCGGATTGGGTGTTGTAAGCAATTTATCTCCTGCAAAAATCGAATTGGCACCCGCAAAGAAACACATGGCCTGTCCTTCACGACTCATGTCTTTTCTTCCTGCCGAAAGTCGCACTTGTGTTTCAGGCATCACAATACGAGTGGTAGCAACCATACGTATCATTTCCCAGATTTCAACTGGTTTTTCCTCCTCCATTGGTGTTCCTTCAACCGCAACAAGCGCATTGATTGGCACTGACTCTGGCTGCGGATTTAGCGTTGACAGGGCAACTAACATCCCTGCTCTATCGGCTATACTTTCACCCATACCTATTATACCACCGCTACAAACGGTAACATTTGTTTTTCTAACATTCTCGATAGTTTGTATTCTGTCTTCAAAACCTCTTGTCGAAATAACTTCTTTATAATACTCTTCAGAGGTGTCTAAATTGTGATTGTAAGCATACAATCCTGCTTCTGCTAATCGGTGTGCTTGATTTTCGGTAAGCATTCCTAATGTACAACAAACCTCCATGTCAAGTTTGTTTATCGTTCTTACCATTTCTAACACTTCATCAAATTCTGGACCGTCCTTTACATTTCGCCAAGCAGCTCCCATGCAAACCCTAGAAGATCCTGAAGATTTTGCTCGTAATGCTTGCGCTTTTACTTGCTGCACGCTCATCAAATCATTTCCTTCAATTTCGGTATGGTATCTTGCCGCTTGTGGGCAATAGCCACAATCTTCTGGGCATCCTCCTGTTTTTATAGAAAGCAACGTAGAAACTTGAACCACGTTTGGATCGTGGTGTTCTCTGTGGATAGTGGCTGCTTCATAAAGCAAATCCATCAATGGTTTGTTGTATATGGCAATTATTTCTTCTTTTGTCCAATTATTTCTCATAACACTCATACTAATATCTTATAAATAGGGTTCAAAAATAAGGATTTCGATTTAAAGTTTCGTATTGATTTCATTTAAACTAGAAAAATAGTGCAAAGAAGTTTTTTTATCCTTCTGAAGCTGAATCTTTAACTCGTCTATTGAATTAAATTTTATTTCATCTCGTATAAATTCGTGAACAGAAATAGTAAGATTTAAATGGTATAAATCTTGGTTTACATCAAAAAAATGGACTTCAATAGTGTTGCTTTTGCCTCCAACTGTAGGATTTGTTCCAATATTCATCATTCCTTGATGAGTTTTTCCTTGCCATGAGCCTTCTACAATGTAAACTCCCTTTTTAGGAATAATTTTTGCGCTATTTTCTATGCTTATGTTTGCTGTTGGAAAACCTATAGTACTACCCAGTTGCTTTCCTACCACTACTTTTCCTGTAAACGAATACTGATATCCTAAATATTGGTTGGCCAGTTTCATATTTCCATTATCAATTGCAGCTCTTGTTTTTGTAGAACTTATCGAAATTTCATCTATTTCTTTAGCCGAAATTTGCTCAACATCAAAATGATATTTTTTTCCAAAATAAATTAAGTCATGTATGTCGGAAGCACGATTTTTTCCGAAACGATGATCGTAACCAATAATTATTTTTTGAATTTTTAGTTTTTCAACTAAAACTGTTTTCACAAATTCTTCCCCTGTTAATTCTGAAAAATTAGTATCGAAAGTATGTATTATCAAATTATCGATTCCCTTTTTCTCCAAAAGAGCTATTTTTTCGTCATTTGTATTTAATAATTTAATGCTGCTTTCAGATTGCAACACACTACGTGGATGTTGCGAAAAAGTAAGCACAACACTTTCTAACGAATTATTTTGCGTGCTATTTAGAAGACGATTTATAATTCGTTGATGCCCTAAATGAACACCGTCGAAAGTACCAAGGGTAACAACCGTCTTTTTGGCACAAGAAAATTCGGAGATGGAATTATAAACGTTCAATGCTTGATTTTTTAAAAGACAAATGTAATGGTAAGTTACGAATTAACTAAAAATTATTTTTATAATAAAAAAATAATGTAAAAATAATATGCTTTTAATATATTTGTGGATTAATATAAAAAAACCAAAAAAATAATTCAAATGAAAAAACAATTACTTATTTTGCTTTTTTCAGGGTTGGGTATTATTGCAAATGCTCAAACTGGAAAATACTGGTCTTCTAGCGAAGATAGTAGAGGGAAAATACCTACAGACAAAGCAGTCTCGAGGGTCAATTTTCCAATAGATTTTAAACTTTTTAGTTTAAATATTGAACCTTTGCGTCAGGAATTATTCTCTATTGTTGGTAAAAACAATAATGGATCAAAAACGATTATTTCGTTACCAAATGCAGATGGGCAAATGGAACAGTTTGAAGTTTTTGAAACCTCAAACTTCGATGACGAATTACAAGCAAGATTTCCAGAAATTAGAGCTTTTTCAGGAAAAAGTCTTACAGACAAATACGCAACATTAAAATTAAGTATTTCTCCGCAAGGAATTCAAACCATGGTATTTAGAACCGATAAAAAAAATGAATTTATCGAGCCTTATTCTAAAGACCACACCGTATATGCGGTATTCAAATCGCAAAGAACAAGTGGCAAACTACCTTGGTCTTGTTCTACGGACGACAAAAGATTGATTGATGATGTAAACAACCAAATCCCTAAAACAAATAAATCAAGTGCGGGTCAGCTAAAAACGATGCGTTTGGCACAGTCTTGTACTGCCGAGTATTCCAACTATTTTCTAGCAAACAGCGTAGCAGATGTTGCTTTGGTAGTAGCAGCCTTCAATGCCACTCTAACAAGATGTAATGGTGTTTATGAAAAAGACTTGGCACTACATTTAAATTTAATTGCAGCATCTACAAATGTTATCTATTATGATGCGGCAACTGATCCGTATTCTGTTGCTGCTACAGGTTCTGGCGGAGCTTGGAATGCTGAGTTGCAAAACACATTAAGTTCTAGTTTGACTGGTCCTGCAACAACATTAGCAGCAAACAATGCTGCATATGACATAGGACACTTATTTGGCGCTTCTGGAGGTGGTGGAAATGCTGGCTGTATAGGTTGCGTATGCGTTGACGATACAGCTTCGTTGACAGACAAAAATAAGGGAAGTGGCTATACCTCACCTGGCGATGCCATACCACAAGGAGACAATTTCGATATCGATTATGTAGTACACGAAGTGGGTCACCAATTAGGAGGAAATCATACTTTTACATTTTCAACGGAAAACAATCCTGTAAATTATGAGCCAGGATCTGGCTCCACAATTATGGCGTATGCTGGGATTACAGCTAGAGATGTAGCTGCACATTCAAATGATTATTATCACGCAGGAAGCATACAGCAGATACAAACAAATTTAGGAAGTAAAGCTTGTCCTGTTAATGTTGCTATTACACATGGAGCTCCTGTTGTAACTGCAGGTTCTAATTACACCATACCAAAAAGTACACCATTTGCCCTTACTGGATCGGCTACAGACGCTGGCGGAGGAGCTTTAACTTATTGTTGGGAGCAATTTGACGAAGCAACAACAAGCGCAATGCTTTGCGATGACAATCCATCTACAGGTGCATTGGGAGACAGTGATTGTATTCCAGTATCTACAAAAACAACTGGAGCTATATTTAGATCATTTTCACCTACAGCATCACCGACGAGATATTTCCCAAAAATGGAAACCGTTTTAGCGGGTTCAACAACAACAATGGGAACAGATATTGCATCAGAGGTTTTGCCATCAGTTGCTAGAACAATGAATTTTAGATTAACTGTAAGAGACAATGTCGCAAGTCAAGGGCAAACAAACTTTGGAGATATGGCAGTTACCGTAGATGCTACAAAAGGGGCTTTTACTGTAACATCACAAAATACAGATGGAATTACTTGGATACAAGGAACAACTCAAACCATTACTTGGAATGTAGGAGGCACAAACATAGCTTATGCACCGAATGTTGCAGGTGACCAATTTGTAGATATCTTATTGTCAACAGACAATGGTGCTACATTCTCTACTGTTCTAGCATCAAACGTAGCTAATGACGGTTCAGAAACCATTACTGTTCCAAATATTGCTTTTCCATACTGTAGAATTATGGTAAAAGCACACTCGCACATTTTCTTTAATGTAAATGTTAAAAACATAGCAATTGGCTATGTAGTTACAACAACAACTACTTGTACTGATTATACCAGAGTATTTCCTTCTACAGCAATGGCTACAGGATGGACGGCTTATAATTTGCCTGTAGCGCCAGGGGTAATAGACAACTATATTATTTCAGATGCTAATTTAACAGTTGTTTTAACGGCAGCAAGAACAAACCAAGTATCAGTTGGTTTAGTTAAGCCAGGCTCAAGTACCGTTGATGTTGTTGCTTTTGATGGTCCTACTTCAGGATGTGCGAATACTAAAACTAATCTAAATGCTGTTTTTGATGACGAAGGTGCTGCCTTTAATTGTAACGCTACCGCTACAGGAGCTTCTTATATACCCGTTACATCTTTAGCTTCTTTGGACGGCATAAGCTCATTAGGACAATGGAGATTTGCAGCTAAAAGCACAAATACAGCAAATACAATATCAAGCGTAACTCTAACTCTTTGCCATACAGACACTACGGTTGTATTAGCAACACCAGAATTAGAATTCCAAGACTTTGCTTTATATCCAAACCCGAACAAAGGAGATTTTACAATAAAATTCACCTCCGCTTCAACAAACGATATTAAAATTAATGTACACGATATGAGAGGTCGCCAAGTTTATGAGAAATCATTCTCTAATACAGGTGCTTTCAATCAAAATGTTAATTTGAACAAAGTGGCATCAGGAGTTTATTTAGTATCTATTATAGATGGTGCTAAGAAAACTGTAAAACGTATTGTAGTCGAATAAACTCAAAGAATTGTATTTTCTTAAAAACGCAAGCTAATGGCTTGCGTTTTTTTGTTTAAACAAGATGACTTTACCACTTTTGACTAAAAAATTGTATTTTTGCATTATGGAAACAAATAGACAGAAAAAAATAGGCGGTGTTATTCAGAAAGATTTAGTAGATATTTTGCAAGGTGAGATTCGTAAAAACGGAATTTCAAATCTTGTTATTTCAGTTTCAAAAGTAACCGTAACTACCGATTTGGGAGTAGCGAGAGTATACCTTAGTGTTTTTCCTCAAGAAAAAGCACCTGAAATTTTAGAATCAATAAAGTCTAATATGTATTTGATTAAGCATGATTTATCGCAACGTGTGCGCCTGCAGTTGCGAAAAGTTCCTAATTTATCCTTTTACATTGATGATAGTTTAGATTATATCGAAAAAATAGACACTGCGCTTACTGGGAAAGAAAACCCAATCGAGAATCGTGATTTGTTAGAAAAAAGAAAGAAAATATAACTTGAATTTTTCTTTTTACATAGCCAAACGATACATTTTTAGCCGTAGTAAAAATAATGCCATTAACATTATTTCAAAAATTGCTTCGGGAGGAATTGTTGTAGGTGCTATGGTTTTGTTTGTTTTTCTATCTGTTTTTAGTGGGCTGAAAGATTTTAGCTTATCCTTCAGCAATGATTTTGATCCTGATTTGAAAATTTTTCCAAAATATGGAAAATCCTTTTTTATTACGGAAGATCAAAAACAAAAAATTAAAGCCAATAAAGATATTGCCTTTTACAGTAAAATTATTGAAGAAAAAGTGCTTTTTGTTTACAAAAACAAAGAGCAAGTGGCCTATATAAAAGGAGTTGATGGCCAGTACAATATGGTTAACAATATAAGCAAAGTCATGTATCAAGGACAATGGCTTGCGCCTAAAACACCGCAAGTTGTTGTAGGAAATATGATTAGCCAAAAACTATCTTTAGGCTTGTTTGATTTAGAAAACCCATTTGAAATTTTTGTACCAAAACCAGGAAAAGGGGCATTTTCTAATCCTGAAGCGGCTTTCAACAAATCGAATTTAGTTCCAATAGGCATCTATGCCATAAGCGACGAATTAGATGCTAAATATGTTTTTGCCGATTTAGAGCTAACACAGGAGTTGTTAGAATTTAAACCCAATCAGGTAACGGGATTGGAAATAAAAATAGCCTCAAAAGAAAAGGAAGAGGCTATTATTGAAAGCCTAAATGCCGTTTTTGACAATCAAGTCATTATAAAAACCCGAGAGCAGCAAAATGACAGTTTGTACAAAATGCTAAATACCGAAAATACAGTACTGTACTTAATTTGCACATTGGTAATCATTCTTATTTTATTTACCCTAGCAGGTGCCATAATTATGATGATTCTTGACAAAAAAGACAATCTAAAAACATTGTCCAATATAGGGGCACCAATACGTGACTTGCGCAGAATTTTCTTGCTGCAAGGAACTTTACTAACACTACTAGGTGGAGTTTTGGGATTGATGTTAGGCATTATAATCGTACTTATACAACAACATTATAAAGTAATTATGATTACCGAATCCTTGGCTTACCCAGTTATTTTTAGTTTTAAAAATGGCGCTATTGTTATGGCAACCATTATCACGCTAGGCGTTTTAGCTTCCTATATTGCAGGAAGTCGTGTGAATAAAAAATTATTGGAATAAATTTTCATTCACATACAATCGCGGACTAAGCTATGTAACTGACAGTCATAATACTACCCGTAAATTAGTATTATTATTATTTTTGTAAAATCTTTTTTTTAAAAAATAAATTTTATCTTTAGCCATTATTTAAAATAATATGGAAAACGCACAACACGAACAATACGAATATGCCCGACAACGATTAGTACAAAAAAAACGACTGTACTATCATTTTGTGTTTTCGGCTTTACTGGGTATATTTTCGATAATCATCAATAAATTACTAGGTGTATATCCCGAAACACATTGGTTTTTATGGGTAGTTACTATTTTAAGTTTTTTGTTTGTATTGCATTTTATCCGCGTTTTTATAACCGATAGTTTTATGAACAAAAACTGGGAACGCACACAAATAGACAAACTAATAGCCAAGCAAGAACGAAAATTAGAACAACTACAAAAGGATTTAGACCAAAAAAACAAGTAATGATTGTACTAATTGCAGCCGCTGGACAAAACAACGAATTAGGTAAAAACAATGATTTGCTGTGGCATTTGCCCAACGATTTCAAACGATTCAAAGCCCTAACTTCTGGTCATTATATTATTATGGGAAGAAAAACCTTCGAAAGTTTCCCAAAACCACTGCCCAACCGAACCCACATTATTATTACCCGAAACAAAAACTACAAAGTTCCTGAAGACTGTCTTGTAGTCGATTCAGTCGAAAAAGCCATTGCCATTTGCCCCAAAAACGACACCGTTTTTATTATAGGAGGTGGCGAAATATACAATCAATTTATGCCCATTGCCCATTGCATCGAACTCACTCGAGTACACAACACCTTTGATGCCGATACCTATTTTCCAGCTATTGATTTAAAAAAATGGAAACTATCAGCTACTGAATTTCATGACAAAGACGAAAAACACCAGCATTCGTTTTCTTTTGAAACCTATACGAAAGCGTGATATACCAAAATTATGTTTTATATTTGCTGAAAATTTTTCTATGCCCATTAGTACAAAACCATACAAAGATTCCGAACTCGGAAAAAAAGAACAGGTTACAAAAATGTTCGACACCATTTCATCCAAATATGACAATCTAAATCGGGTGATTTCTTTTGGTATTGATGTCACATGGCGCAAAAAAATTCTAAAAATGGTAGCCCATAAAAATCCAACTGAAATTTTGGACATTGCCACTGGGACAGGAGATCTAGCCATCTTATTATCCGAAACTAATGCGCAAAAAATTATTGGCTTAGATATTTCGGCAGGAATGCTAGACGTGGGAAAACAAAAAATAATCGCCAAAAACCTTTCCAATACAATAGAAATGATTTTGGGAGATTCGGAAAAAATACCATTCAATGACAATTCCTTCGATGCTGTCACCGTAGCTTTCGGAATTAGAAATTTTGAAAACCTAGAAAAAGGCCTTTCAGAAATACTACGGGTACTTAAACCAAATGGAATTTTCGTAATACTAGAAACTTCTATTCCCGAAAAATTTCCTTTCAAACAAGGTTATAAATTTTATACTAAAAATATTTTACCAATAATTGGAAAATTATTTTCTAAAGACAAAGTAGCCTATCAATATTTGTCCGATTCGGCCTCTATTTTTCCGTACGGAGAAAAACTAAACAATATTTTACAAAAAATTGGGTTTATAGAAGTAAACCATTTGCCTCAAACATTTGGTGTAGCAACAATTTATTCGGCTTCTAAAAAATAATTATGAAGAAAGTATTTCTAATAGTTCTAATTACGGCATCCACCCTTGCAAAGGGTCAAATTTTTAGCAGAAGTATGTTTGCCAAAAGACCTCTAGCCAATCTTGAAAATTTTGACAAACAAAAACTTAGCTTCGGTTTTTATTTGGGTTTTAATAGCCTTGATTTTAAAATCGACAAAAAATACGACGATCAAGATATTATTGTGGACAGCCAAACGGGATTTAATGTGGGTTTAATAACCAACTTAAGAGTAACCGAATATATAGATTTGCGCTTCGAACCAGGCTTGTCGTATAGTCAAAGAAACTTGCATTTTCCGCATTTTACCGATAACGTTGATGCACTACGAGAGGTAAAATCGACCTACATTTATTTTCCTTTATTACTGAAATTTTCGTCAAAAAGAATGGGAAATGTTAGACCGTATGTTGTGGCAGGGCTTTCCTCGGCTATGAATTTATCGAGCAATGCAACTTCTGTCGATGATAATTCGCAAAACAGATTCCGAATGACTAAAAATTCAAGCAATTATGAGTTAGGATTTGGTATTGATTTATACATGGAATATTTCAAATTTTCGCCTTCTATACGGGGTGTTTTTGGAACAAAAAATGAGCTAATTCCAGACAAAGACCCAAACAGTCCTTGGACAGGAAATATTGATAAAATGACTACTCGAGGCATTTTTATCAATTTCGCCTTTCACTAATTTCGGCTCCGAAATTCGCTCAAGATTATTGCTGCTGCTGTTGCTACATTCAAACTTTCGGTAAGTTGCAAATTCCCAAAACGAGGAATCGCAATTTTTTGAGTTATTTGTGCTTCTACTGTTTTCGAAATTCCGTTGGCTTCATTTCCTAAAACAATAATTCCAGAAGCAGGCAATTGTTTTTTATAAATATTTTCACCGTCCATAAAAGTGCCGAAAATAACATTTTCGCTTTCTGCTAAATACAATTCTAAATCAACATAAGTAATATTAACTCTAGCCATAGAACCCATGGTAGCTTGTACAACTTTGGGATTATACACATCGACGGTTTGCTGCGAACAGATAATTTGAGAAATTCCAAACCAATCGCACAAGCGTATAATGGTTCCTAAGTTTCCTGGATCTCTAATGTCATCTAAAGCAATGATGAGACCACTATTTTGAATTTTTTTTGTTTCTGGAATTTTAAAAATAGCCAAACAATCGTTTGCTGTAGCTAATGCTGTAATTTTGGCTAAATCGGAATCCAAAACTATTGCTTTTTTAGCTTCCGATACATCGTAAAACATTGATTTAGTGGTATATATAAATTCCAATTCAAAGTTTGACTGTAGTAATTCTTCGATTACTTTTGAGCCTTCGGCAATAAATAACTGATGTTCTTTTCGGTATTTTTTTTGAGTTAAACTCTTTATAAGTTTTATTTGGTTTTTACTAACCATAAAAAAGTGTATTTTTGAACTAAATTTAGAATCGTTTGAGCAATATTACTACAAAAATAACATTATTTATACTTATTTCGGTACTTATTTCGGCATGTAACGTTCTGAAAAAAGTACCCGTCGATAAATATCTTTTGACAAGAAATGAAATTGTTATCAACGGGAAGAAAAATATTGACCAAAAAATAACGGCACAATTAGCACAACAACCCAACACTTCTTTCTTGGGTTACAAACTGCGTTTGAACATGTATAATTTGGCAAAAGACAATACTGATTCGATTTTTAAAGCAAAATACATCTCTCATCCAGGAAAATATGCCCGACAATCAAAGTTTTTATCTAAAAAACAAGTCGATCGAATGGGGGAATCATTTTGGTATTCTGGCTGGCATAGTTTTTTGAGAAGAACAGGAGAACCGCCAGTAATTATGGACACTCTAAAAGCTAAAAAATCGATAAAAAGATTAAAAGCACACTATTTTAATAATGGTTATTTTGATGTTACTGCAAATTATGGTGTTAATTATCAGAAGAGTCGACGAAGTACTATCAATTATACCGTTACAACAGGAGAAGCTACTTTTTTAGATACCATTTCTAGAGATATCGAAACCCCTGAACTGGATTCATTATACCTGCTTTCAAAATCCAAAACTTACATAAAAGAAGGGCAACAATATAACGTAGAAAACTTTAGCAACGAACGTTCTAGGATTACGTCTTATTTTAGAAATCACGGGGTATATCATTTTCAACAGCAAAGCATTCATTTTGAAGTGGATACCTTAAACAATCGTCATAAAGCGCCTGTTATAATTACTGTTACAGACAAAATTGTAAAAACTGGGGATTCAATTAAGTCGAAATCCTATAAAATATTTCGCATGGGGAGGGTTAATATTTTTACCAATCAAAAAGCTAAAAAAAACAAAGAAGAAATTGCTGATAGCGCCACGTATAAGAATTTTCATATTTACAGCAAGAACAAGCTAAGATATCGCCCTAAAGCCATTACCGACGCTGTCTTTCTACAAAAAGACAGTTTGTATAGTGACGATAATAGAACCCTAACATTACGATTGCTGAGTAATTTGCAAGTTTTTAATTACCCCAATATTTTGTTTGTGGAAGACACCTTAACACAAACACTTGAAACAAATATATACCTAACTTCAAAACCAAAGTTCCATTTTGATGCTAATGCCGATTTTACACGATCTAATATTCAGCTTTTTGGTATAACCGGTGGTTCTGGAATTTCAGCACGAAATGTTTTTAGAGGAGCCGAAATCTTACAAATAGGGCTTCATGGTAATATTGGTTCATCAAGAGACCCAGCCATTACAGAGACTCAATTTTTCAATATATCAGAAATTGGAGCAGATATACGTCTTACCTTTCCAAGATTATTTTTTCCATTCAAAACCGACAAAATAATCCCTAAAAGTATGATTCCAACTACTGTTATTAGTGGCGGTTTTGCGAAACAAACCAACATTGGTTTAGATAAAGAAAATTTTACTGCCGCCATCAATTATAACTGGATTCCGAAAAAAAATGCAGTAACAAAATTTGATTTAGTAAATGTACAATACATAAAAAACATTAATGTTGGTAATTATTTCAATGTATATAAATCAACCTATAATAAATTAAATGATTTTGCAAAATTGTATAGAAACACAACGAACAATCTTACTATAAATGACAATGGCGCTGACGATTTTATAACAGAAGTGCTAAACAATGAATATCCCCTTTTAGTCCCTAATAGTCCCGATTATAAATCGATAAAAAGCATCAAAGAAAGAAAAGATAGGCTAACCGAAAACAATCTGATTTTTGCTACCAATTTTGGTTATTCAAAAGATTCTAAAACTGATTTTTTTGACAAAGATTTTTATAGTATCAGAGGTAAAATAGAATCTGCTGGCTCCATTTTGTCTTTAATTGCTAATGCAGCAAACTCTCCTAAAAATCAAAACGGCAATCGAGAAGTTTTTAATTTAGAATATTCTGAATATATAAAAGGTGAAGTTGATTTTGTGAAAAATTGGGATTTATCAAACGGAATGACTGCCGCCGCAAGAGCCTTTTTTGGTATTGCACTCCCATTTGGAAACTCTAAATCAGTGCCTTTTGCACGAAGTTATTTTGCAGGTGGTTCCAACGATAATAGAGCATGGCAATCCTACAGTTTAGGACCCGGAAGTTCGGGAGGATTAAATGATTTTAACGAAGCGAATATGAAAATTGCTCTAAACGCTGAATTTAGGTACAAAATATTTGGTGCGCTAAACGGTGCTTTTTTTGCAGATTGTGGTAATATTTGGAATGTTTTAGATAACGAAACAGATGAATCAAAAATTTTCTCTGGAATTTCATCACTAAAAGACCTAGCCCTAGGTACAGGATTGGGAATTCGATATGATTTTAAATTCTTTTTGGCACGATTCGATTTTGGTTTTAAAACCTATAACCCAGCAAAAGTGGAAAACCAAAAATGGTTTAAAGAATTAAATTTGAGCAAAGCCGTACTAAATTTTGGTATAAATTATCCGTTCTAAAAGTTAAATTAGTAATTTTGTAAACCTAAAAAAACAACAAAGATGAAACACACTATAAAACCAGGAGTGGCTACTGGAGATCAAGTTCAAGAAATTTTCAATTATGCCAAACAAAAAGGATTTGCGTTACCCGCAGTAAATGTAATCGGTTCTGACACCATAAATGGAGTTATAGAAACCGCTGCAAAACTAAATGCTCCTGTAATTATCCAATTCTCAAACGGAGGAGCACAATTTAATGCTGGAAAAGGATTGTCTAACACAAACGAAAAAGCAGCCATAGCTGGTGCTATAGCAGGTGCAAAACACATACACACCTTAGCCGAAGCATACGGAGCAACCGTAATCCTGCACACAGACCATTGTGCTAAAAAATTATTACCTTGGATTGATGGCTTATTAGAAGCTTCCGAAAAACACTTTGCCGAAACAGGAAAACCACTATATTCTTCACACATGATTGATTTGTCTGAAGAACCTATTGAAGAAAATATAGCCATTTGCAAAACCTACTTAGCTCGAATGAGCAAAATGGGAATGACTTTAGAAATAGAATTAGGAATTACAGGTGGCGAGGAAGACGGCGTTGACAATTCGGATGTAGATAGCTCTAAACTATACACACAACCTGAAGAAGTTTGTTACGCTTATGAGGAATTACTTACAATAAGTCCACGCTTTACCATTGCGGCTTCTTTTGGAAACGTACACGGTGTTTACAAACCTGGAAATGTAAAATTAACCCCAAAAATCTTAAAAAATTCTCAAGATTATGTTCAAAACAAGTTCAACACAGGAGTCAATCCAGTTGATTTTGTTTTTCATGGTGGTTCAGGTTCGACCCTAGAAGAAATTAGAGAAGCTATAGGATATGGCGTTATCAAAATGAATATTGATACCGATTTACAATTTGCGTTTACCGAAGGAATTCGAGATTATATGACTTCAAAAATCGACTATCTAAAAACCCAAATCGGAAGTCCAGACGGAGCTGAATCGCCAAACAAAAAACACTACGATCCAAGAAAATGGCTTCGTGAAGGAGAAATGACATTCAACGCAAGACTAGAGCAAGCCTTTGCCGATTTGAATAACGTAAATACACTATAATTAACAATTGCTAATTGACAATGAATAATTATTAATTGTCAATTATCCATTATCCATTAGAAATATGAGTTGGTTTAAAAGAAAAGAAAAAGGAATTACAACGGCTACCGAAGATAAAATGGATGTTCCGAAGGGACTTTGGTACAAATCGCCAACAGGAAAAATTGTAGATGCTGATGAATTAGCTAGAAACCTGTGGGTAAGTCCAGAAGATGATTTTCATGTTCGCATAGGAAGTGCCGAATATTTTCACATACTATATGACGATAACGAATTTACAGAATTAGATGCCAATATGACTTCTAAAGATCCTCTGGGGTTTGTTGACACTAAAAAATACTCCGATCGTTTGGTCGATGTAATGGCAAAAACAAAACTGAAAGATGCTGTTCGTACCGCTGTAGGAAAATCGAAAGGACGTGATTTAGTAGTTTGCTGTATGGATTTTGCTTTTATCGGTGGTTCGATGGGAGCGGTAGTAGGCGAAAAAATTGCTCGTGGAATAGACCATTCTATAAAAAACAACATTCCATTTGTCATGATTTCAAAATCGGGTGGTGCGCGTATGATGGAAGCGGCTTATTCCTTAATGCAATTAGCCAAAACATCTGCTAAACTGGCTCAACTTGCGGAAGCTAAAATTCCGTATATTTCCTTATGTACCGATCCTACAACTGGAGGAACTACGGCTTCTTATGCCATGTTAGGCGATGTAAACATTTCCGAACCAGGAGCTTTAATCGGTTTTGCGGGTCCTCGTGTGGTAAAAGACACCACTGGAAAAGATTTGCCAGAAGGATTTCAAACGGCCGAATTTGTTTTAGAGCATGGTTTTCTAGATTTTATTACTCCAAGAAAAGAACTAAAAGACAAAATAAACTTGTATTTAGATTTAATTTTAAATAACGAGGTTAGGTAATTTTCATCACTATCCTACAAAATTGTTTAAAAAACATAAAAAAACCACGAATTACACAAATTAACATATAAAAATCATGTTAGTTTGTGTAATTCGTGGTTAAAATAATAACCTGATGCAGGTTAAGGATGTCTTCTTATGTTACAATAAAGCATCAATAGCTTCTTCGTACGTTTTTTTAGGAGCTACACCTACTTGACGACCTACAACTTCTCCGTTTTGAAAAACTAAAACCGTAGGAATATTTCTCACACCGTATTTTGCAGCAAATTCTTGATTTGCATCAACATCTACTTTCCCAACAACAGCTTTTCCTTCGTATTCTGTTGCAATTTCTTCGATAACGGGACCCACCATTCTGCAAGGCCCACACCAAGCTGCCCAAAAATCTACTAATACTGGTTTTGCCGATTTCAATACTACTTCCTCAAAAGTAGCGTCTGTTATTACTAATGCCATAGTGTTATTGTTTTTTAATTTTAAATGTACTGCAAATTTATAAATTAAAACCCAATCAAATGCGTTTCGAAAATTAGTTTTTACTATTTGCCTATTGTTATTTCCTATTTGACTTTTTTCAAACCCATATTGATAGTAAACTGCTTTTTTATGAATTCTATTTTAACCTATACGAAATTCCAAATCGAATCATTTTAGAATAAGCACTAGCATTTCCTCCACCAACATATCCCATACCATAATAATTGACTAATCCCATCGAATACCCTGCGTAAACGCCAATTTTTTTATATTCTGTTGACAATTGAATTCTCGGACTGAAATCTAATTTTATAGTATTTCGTTCTCCCGAAAGGGTATAGGTTGCACCTGTTATATCCTTAGCATTTCCTTTATCTTTAGCTTTAAAAATGTAATCAAAATTCAATCCTCCGACTAAATCTATTGGAATTTTTTTTACAACAAATCGCTTTCCTACAGACAGAAACAAATTAAGTCCGTTACTTACGCGATATGCCTCGCCCGAAGCAGGTATTGCTAGAACTGTTCCCGAAAAAGTATTTACCGATACAATGTCCGCTTTACTTTGCAAAGACTGGTAGCCCAAAGTAGCACCATACAGCGTATTGCGTTTTGTTATTCTTTTAAAACTAGCCGAAACCCCATAGCAAAACCCGTTTTTAGCTCCGTAAGAATTGTTGGCATAACCAGAATTGGTACCTGCTAAACCAACATTGAGGCTCGTTCTCATTACAGGCGATTCGCCAAAGTACGAAAACAAACCGCTATCTACCGAAACGAACATTTCGTTTCTCTGAGCAAAAACAGCGGTTCCTACAAACAACCAAACCAACACTATTACTATTTTTTTCATAATTATTTTACTATCGTAAATTCTCTACTCATGGTTGTTGACGAATCAAAAACAATAGGTTCTCCGTTCAACCAAGCAGCATCACATATTTTATAATTCTCCCCCTTTGCATAATGAGTCATTATCGTATCGGTATCAGTTGCATTCCATTGTATATAGGTGATGGGATACAATTCATTTTCGGCATCATTGGGAAACAATCGCATCCTTTTTGGAGTAGTTTCCGTAATTATCATAAAATTTCTAGGAGCTCCTGCTGCAGGATTATACACTTCAACAGCCTGCCCATTAATGCGATTGTAGATTTTTATATCGGTAGGATTATAATTGGGTGTCCCTAACAAATCGTCTCCCGTACTGTTTTTTAGAGTAATATTCAAATCCAAACTATAGCTAAATCCTCCTATGGGTTTGTCAGATTTTGAACAAGAAGCTAAAACAGAAACACAAAGTAAAAAGATTGTTTTTTTCATGGCTATTTTACTATTGTAAATTCTCTAGGCATCAAACCTGATGGCATAGCATTGTTCCAAACAAGATTTCCATTATACCAGACCATATTAGTTTGTACTCTATAATGCTCATCAACACTAAAACGGGTAGTTATAGTATCAGTATCTGTTGCGTTCCACTGTATATAAGTAATAGGTTCCAATTCGGTTATGGCATCATTTGTGTGTAAAGCCATTCTCTTAGGGGTAGTTTCCGTTATTATCGTAAAATTTCTAGGCGAGTCCATAGACGGATTATACATTTCAACAACCTGCCCATTAATGCGGTAATAAATTTTTATAGTGCTCGGGTCGTAACTAGCAGTACCTAGCAAATCGTCTCCCAAACTATTCTGCAAAATAATATTTACCCCAGTATATTTAAACCCTTTATCGTAGGGTTCTGGAGCTGTTTTAGAACAAGAA
>CAXYWC010000048.1:0-20369 GCA_964292845.1 uncultured Flavobacterium sp.
TCAATTTCGATTTCGTTGAAGCCTTTAATTTGGATACCACAATCGTAACCTTTTGCTACTTCTTTTACATCGTCTTTGAAACGTTTCAGTGCAATAATATCACCCGTGTGAATTACCACGTTGTCACGAAGAATACGTACTTTATTTGCTCTTAGTATTTTACCATCGGTAATCATACATCCTGCAATGGTTCCTACTTTAGAGATTTTGAAAAGTTCTCTTACTCCAGCAAGTCCTGTAATTTCTTCTTTCATTTCTGGAGAAAGCATACCTTCCATTGCATCGCGTAAATCATCGATTGCGGCATAGATAATAGAATAATGACGAATGTCGATTTCTTCTTTATCGGCTAATTGCTTAGCATTTCCTGCTGGACGAACGTTAAATCCAATAATAATAGCATCTGATGCAGAAGCTAACATAACGTCAGTTTCAGTAATAGCTCCAACTCCTTTGTGGATAATATTGATTTGTATTTCTGGTGTTGATAATTTTGAGAATGAATCGGATAATGCTTCTACCGAACCATCTACGTCTCCTTTAAGGATAATGTTCAATTCTTTAAATTGTCCTAATGCAATACGACGACCAATTTCATCCAATGTAATGTGACGTTGTACACGAACGGATTGTTCACGCATTAATTGCGTACGTTTTGCAGCAATTGCTTTTGCTTCTCTTTCGTCTTCAAAAATATTAAATTTATCTCCAGCTGTTGGTGCACCTGCCAAACCTAAAATAGATATTGGTGTTGATGGCCCCGCCTCGGTCACATTATTACCACGTTCATCTTGCATGGCTTTGATTTTTCCGTGATTTTTACCTGCCAAGATATAATCTCCTACACGCATAGTTCCCGCTTGTACTAATACTGTTGACACATATCCACGACCTTTGTCTAGGAATGCTTCCACTACTGTTCCAGTTGCTGGTTTATTTGGGTTTGCTTTTAAGTCTAAAACTTCAGCTTCAAGTAATACTTTTTCTAATAATTCTTTAACACCTGTACCAACTTTTGCAGATATATCTTGCGATTGGTATTTTCCTCCCCAGTCTTCCACTAGGAAATTCATGGCGGCTAATTTTTCCTTAATTTTTTCAGGATTAGCATTTGGTTTATCGACCTTATTGATAGCAAATACAATTGGCACATTTGCAGCTTGGGCGTGCGATATGGCTTCTTTTGTTTGAGGCATGATATCATCATCGGCGGCTACTACAATAATGGCAATATCGGTTACTTGAGCTCCACGTGCACGCATTGCGGTAAACGCCTCGTGACCTGGTGTATCTAAGAATGCGATTTTTTGACCGTTTTCCAATTCTACTCCATAAGCTCCGATATGTTGTGTAATTCCTCCAGATTCTCCTGCAATTACGTTGGTTTTACGAACATAATCCAGTAACGATGTTTTACCGTGATCGACGTGACCCATTACAGTAACAATTGGCGCACGATGAATTAAATCTTCGGCAGCGTCTTGTACTACTTCAATATTGTCTTCTAGGTCGGTTGTAATAAATTCTACTTCGTATCCAAATTCATCACAAAGAATGGTTAATGTTTCGGCATCTAGACGCTGATTCATGGTTACCATAATTCCTAGTGACATACAGGTCCCTATTACTTTGGTAATTGGCACATCCATCATGGTTGCAACCTCTCCTACGGTAACAAACTCTGTTACTTTGATGGTTTTACTTCCCGCTTCTAATTCACGTTGTTCATCGTCTGATTTCTGACGGTGTGTATCTCGTTTGTCTCGACGGTATTTTGCCGCTTTTGATTTGTTTCCTTTTCCTTGTAAACGCTCTAGCGTTTCTTTGATTTGGTTTTTTACTTCCTCTTCCGTTGGCTCCACTTTAGCTACAATAGCTGGTCTTGCTCCTTTTACGAAACCTGGTTTATTTGCACGATTAAAACTTCCTCCAGTCGCGTTTCCGCCACCTGTGTTGGGTCTAATTATATTTGCTCCTGGTACTCGTGGTGTTGCATTTGGGTTTGGAGTTGCTTCACCTGGTTTGGTAACAATTCTTTTACGCTTATTTTTGTTTGCGTTATTATTTGCTGCACCTGCTGGTCTTGGAGTTCCTTTCTCTTCGACTTTCTTTTTCGGCTTGTTAAACTGAGACAAATCGATGGTTTGACCAGAAAAAATAGGGCCGGAAAGCTTGGTATATTGTGTTTCGTATGCTTCTTCAACAGGAGCTTCTTCAACTGAAGGGGTTGAAGGAATTACAGGAGGTACGTCTGCTGGTTTTTCTACAACAACTGGTTTCGCTACTTCTTTTGTAGGTCCTTTAGTAATTGTATTGACTTTTGCAGGCGCTTCTTTTACTGTATTTTCTTTTGCTATATTTTCTTTTGGCTTCTCTACATTTTCAGGAGCTTTTACAGCTTCTGTTTTTACCACAGGTACTTGAATTTTAGGTTCTGCAGGAACAATTGGCTTGATTATCGGTTTCGGAGACAAATCGATTGTACCTACTTGTTTTGGACCCGTTACAGTAGCTCTTGCTCTGATAACTTCCTGACGTTGGCGTTCTTCGTCTTGTTTACGTTTTTCTTCTATTTCGTGTTCTCTCTCTACACGCAAAGCTTCTTTTTCTTTTCGCTTTTCTTCTCCTACTTCTTTGGAAGCATCTTTGTTTCCTTTGTCTCCAGCAAATTGATTAGACAGGACATTATACACTTCGTCAGAGATTTTTGTATTAGGATTAGACTCGATAACGTGTCCTTTATCCTTTAAAAAATCTACGGCTCTTTCTAACGAGATGTTAAACTCCCTTAATACTTTGTTTATTCTTATTGTACCTTCAGACATAAAATCTTTTTATATTATCTTTTTATTGTGGTATGCGTATGCTAATCAAGAATTTACTCTTCAAATTCTTCTTTCAATATTCGAACTACTTCAAGAATAGTTTCTTCTTCTAAATCTGTTCTACGAACTAAGTCGTTTACATCTTGGCTTAAAATGCTTTTTGCGGTATCCAACCCAATTTTTGCAAATTCTTCGATAACCCAATCTTCGATTTCATCGGAAAATTCTGTCAATTCAACATCGTCATCAGCGGCAACGGTCCCTTCTCTAATTACGTCTAGCTCGTAACCTGTAAGTTGTCCTGCTAATTTGATATTATGTCCTCCACGACCTATTGCTTTTGAAACTTCTTCTAGTTTCAAGTAAACCTCTGCTCGTTTTGTTTCTTCATTAATTTTAATAGAAGACACTTTTGCTGGACTTAATGCTCTAGTTATATATAATTGAGTGTTTGTTGTATAATTAATCACATCAATGTTTTCATTTCCTAATTCACGAACAATTCCGTGAATACGAGATCCTTTCATTCCGACACATGCTCCAACTGGATCAATACGATCATCGTAAGAATCGACAGCTACTTTTGCTTTTTCGCCTGGAATACGAACTACGTTTTTTACCATAATCAATCCGTCGAAAACTTCTGGAATTTCTTGTTCAAATAATTTTTCTAGAAACTTTTCTGAAGTTCTAGACATAATAATTTGGGGTTTATTTCCTTTTAGTTCAACGCTTTCAATGATTCCACGTACATTATCACCTTTACGGAAAAAATCCGATGGAATTTGTTTTTCTTTTGGCAAAATAATTTCATTTCCTTCATCATCAACCAAAATCACTACTCTTGGACGCACGTGATGAACTTCTCCTGTATATATATCGCCTATTAAATCTTTAAATTGTTTGTAAAGATTTGTATTATCATGTTCGTGAATTTTTGAAATCAAATTTTGGCGCAGGGCTAAAATAGCTCTTCTTCCAAGGTCAATTAACTTTACCTCTTCCGAAACTTCTTCTCCAATTTCAAAATCCGGTTCGATTTTTCTAGCATCAGTAAGTGTAATTTCAAGATGGTCTAAATCTAAATCATCGTCAGCCACAATTACTCTTCTTTGCCAGATTTCCATATCACCTTTGTCTGGATTGATAATGATATCGAAATTATCGTCTGAACCGTATTTTTTCTTCAATGCGTTTCTAAACACATCTTCTAAAATCGCCATAAGCGTTGGGCGATCTATTGATTTGTCGTCCTTAAATTCTGAAAATGAATCTATTAATGCTAAATTCTCCATGCCAACTCTTTTAATTTAAAATATAATTACAACTATAGCTTCTTGAATAGCCGCGTAAGCGATTTTTTCGTTATGCACTACTGTCTCTTTTCCTTTTCCTATTTTTTTAGGTTCTCTCGAACTCCATTCTACTGTAATATTTTCATCTGAAACTTCTAAAAGCACCCCTTCGATAGTTTGTGATGCCATTTTAATTTTTAACGTTCTTCCTATATTTTTTTTATATTGACGAACTAATTTTAACGGTAATGAAACTCCTGCGGAAGCCACTTCTAGAGCAAAATCGACTTCTTCGCGGTCTAAATTAGCATCAATCGCTCTACTAATATTGATACAATCTTGCAACTGAACGCCGTTGTCGCCATCTAATGTTACACTAATTTTATTTGCATCATTGATAGTTAAATCGATTAGAAACAAGCTTGGATACTGCGCCAATGCTTCGTTTAACAAGTTTTTTACTTTATCTTTAAATGTCATATTGTATAAAAAGAGGGAAGCAGTGCTTCCCTCATTATTTAGATAAACTGCTTAATAATGCGCAAATATACTACTTTTTTTTAATTAACGAAATTTTGTATTGTGTTAAATAATTTCCTATCTTTATTGAAAATTTAAATTACCTTTGACTAAGGTATCAATACAAACCAAAAAAAAGATTATGAAACGAATTTTAGTTCCAACCGACTTCTCAAAAAATGCTGAATATGCGCTTAAAGTTGCCGCACAAATTGCTAAAAAAAATGACAGTGAAATTGTATTAGTTCACATGCTAGAACTGCCTCATCAAGGAAGTGACGGTATTACTGAAGGAAAAGAAATTCCAGAAATTATGTTCTTCAAAAATGCTGTTTTGAATAAATTAAACGATTTAATGGACAATGATTATCTTTCTGGTATAAAAATCACCGAAGTTGTTCAGTTTGAATTAGCATTTGACGGTATTATGAAAATTAGCAAGGCTCATGACGTAGATTTAGTTGTAATGGGGTCTCATGGAGCTAGTGGTGCTAAGGAAATGTTTGTGGGTTCAAATGCAGAAAAAGTCGTTCGAAATTCTGAAATTCCAGTATTAGTTATTAAAAAAGAAGATGATAATTTCAATATTAATAATTTTGTTTACGCTTCTGATTTTTCTGATGAAATAAAAAAACCGTTTGAAAAAGTGGTCGAATTTGCTAATAAATTCGGAGCAAAACTACATTTAGTGACTATAAATACGCCAAATCATTTTATGTCTACAAGTGCAGCTGAGAAAAAATTAGCTGATTTTGTGTCTAATTTTAAAATAGATAGTTTCCAAACTCATATTTATAATGATGTAAATGTAGATAAAGGCGTTTTGAATTTCTCTAAAAGCATTAATGCTGACTTAATAGGAATGTCAACACACGGAAGAAAAGGTATTTCTCATTTCTTTAACGGAAGTAGAAGCGAGGATTTAGTAAATCATGCTACATTACCTGTTATCACATTTAAAATCTAGTTACTAAAGATTTTTAAAACAAAAAAAGTACGCAAATTGCGTACTTTTTTTGTTTTATATCTAATCTTACAACTACTTATTCATGTGTTGCATTTCGTAAACAAACACATCAAGATTAACGTTTAGCATAAGCAGCGATAATGCTTTGTCTACAATATAACTCACATTTCCTGGTGTAAAACCAAGAGACAATGCAAATTTTGTAAGGATTTCTTTTTGTTTTGGTCCAAGAACATGATCTGCATACACCATTCTTGACAAATCAAACAAGCGCTCTAATCTTTGAATATGCATTACTGGCGGGTTAATTGGATACTTCAAAGGATTTTCTAAAATTTCTTCGTACTCTGCATCAGAAATTTCCAAACGTGTTTTTAGTTTGTCTAAAAATTGTTTTTCTTCAATACTCAAATCTCCATCAGCAATAGCTACACGAACAATAGCAGAGAAATGACCTTTATTTCTTGTTTTAAATTCACTATCAAATAAATCGGAAAAAGACATAATTATATATTTATATTTGTACAAAAAAAATTATTATCCCTTTTTATTGAATCATTTTTTTATAATTTTTAAAACAATCTGTCTCAAAAAATTTTAAACAAAAAATAATTTGTAAGTTTGAGCATCTCAAAAGTAATTATTATGTCAGAATTCTGGTTATTTTTTAATATTGGATTAAAGCACATCCTAGATGTAAATGCTTATGATCATGTTTTATTTCTTATTGCGCTGACCGTTCCCTACGCATTTAAAGATTGGCAAAGACTGTTACTTTTAGTTTCTCTTTTTACCGTTGGACATACGCTAGCCTTATTGCTTTCAGTATTTGGCATTGTTTACATCAAAGCCAACCTAATAGAATTTATAATTCCTATCACAATATTAGTAGTAGCTTTGTTTAACTTATTTACGGCTGGAAAAAACAATAAAGCAGAAGGAATTGGCCTCATTGCATTTGTAACTTTATTTTTTGGTATTATTCACGGATTGGGTTTTTCAAACTATTTCAAAACCATTTTACCCGGAACCGCAACCCATAAATTAATACCCCTGTCCGAATTTGCATTAGGGGTAGAAGCCGCACAAATTATGGTTGTTTTTATCATTTTGATTCTTTCCTATATTGTACAAACTGTATTTCGTTTTTCAAAAAGAGATTGGACGCTTGTTATGTCTTCCTTTATAATAGGAGTAGTTATTCCATTACTCATTCAAAATCCTATTTGGCATAGATAATAACGGTTACCTGCAAAAAAGTTAAAGTTCCTGTAAAAAAGCACCCAAAAACAACCATACCGCAAAAAACTCCTTTACTTTTGTACTTCATGAAAGAGAAAAAGCAAAACAAATACGACAAAGCTTATTTACGGCTAGCCAAAGAATGGAGCAAACTATCGTATTGCAAACGCAAACAAGTAGGCGCCATTATTGTGCGTGACAAAATGATTATTTCTGATGGATACAATGGTTCACCGTCAGGTTTTGAAAATTGTTGTGAAGACGAAGCAGGGCTTACAAATTGGTATGTACTGCACGCCGAAGCAAATGCCATACTCAAAGTAGCCAGATCGACACAAACCTGCGAAGGAGCTACCTTATATATTACCCTTTCGCCTTGCAAAGAGTGTAGCAAATTAATACACCAATCGGGCATAAAAAGAGTGGTTTACCTAGAAGGGTACAAAGACAATTCTGGATTAGAATTTTTAGAAAAAGCAGGCGTTCAGGTAGATTACATTGAAGAAATAGAATAAACAATCATTTTTAAATGAAAATTGATAAAGTATATTTGCCCTTGCTCATTTTTGCATGCATAGCCTTTGGTTTTTTGCTGGGTGGTATTTTTATCAAAGCTCCCGTCTCGTCAAAACTAAATACCGAAAACAGAACCAAACAAAAACTTAACAAACTCATCGATTTTATTGACAATGAGTATGTGGACAATGTAAATACGGATTCCATTATTGACCAAACCGTAAACGGGATCCTTGACAAACTAGACCCGCATTCCGTTTATATTGCAAAAAATGATGCTCAAGAAGTAGGCGAAACCATGAAAGGCGGTTTTGTAGGTATCGGCATTCACTTTTTTGTAAACAACGACACTATTGCAGTTATAAAACCCATTGAAGGCGGTCCTTCAGAAAAAGCAGGTATCAAAGCTGGCGATAGAATTTTATCTGCTAACAAAGAAACTCTTTTTGGTAAAAAAATTACCACCGAAAAATTATATTCAAAACTAAAAGGTGAAGCCAATTCCGAAGTCGTTCTTACTGTTTTTAGAAAATCGATAAACAAAAAATTCAACCTAAAAGTTATTCGCAATGTTATCCCTATAAAAAGTGTTGATATTGCTATTATGCTAAATAAAAACACAGGATATATAAAGGTGAATCGCTTTGCAGAAACCACGTACAAAGAATTTAAACAAGGCCTAAACAAATTAATAAAACAAGGAGCAACCGCTCTAGTTGTAGATTTACGAAACAATGGTGGCGGTTATCTTGACCAAGCCGTTTTGATTGCCGATGAATTTCTAAAAGACAAACAATTAATCGTTTTTACAAAAAACAAAAAAGGCAATACAACCAAAACATATGCTACTGAAGAAGGTGTTTTTGAAAACGGCAAAATAACCCTACTCATCAACGAAAACAGTGCTTCGGCGAGCGAAATTCTGGCAGGTGCCCTACAAGATAATGATAGAGGAATAATCATTGGCCGTCGTTCTTTTGGTAAAGGATTAGTACAACGAGAAATGCCGTTTGACGATGGTTCAACTGTCAGACTCACCGTGGCAAGATACTACACCCCTACTGGACGCTCCATCCAACAATCGTACAAAAATGGAACCGAAAAATATTATACCGAATTTGAAAACCGCTACAAAAATGGCGAATTGTACGCAAAAGACAGCATTAAAATTGCCGATACACTAAAGTTTAAAACGCCAAAAGGACGCATTGTTTATGGCGGCGGCGGCATTGTTCCTGATGTTTTTGTGCCTATAGAAGCTACAAAAGGCAACGAAGTGATTCCAATGATAATGCAATCAGGAATGGTTTCTAATTATGTTTTTAAGGAATTAGACAAGCATAGGACAGCATTTTCTAATCTTAATTTCACTCAACTAATTGCCAAAATAGAAACTTCCAACTTGTATTATAACGATTTTAAAAAACTAATCCAAACAAACGTTCCTTTTGTCGATATAGATTCGAGTAAAGACTTTATTAAACGCTATTTAGCAGCCGAATTTTGTCGTCAGCTTTTGGGCGAAAATCAGTATTTCCAGGTAGTTCTTAAGGAAGATACTATGATTAAAAAACTTCTTGAAGTAGCAAACACGAATCCGAAAAATTCGCACAAATCGATTCGTGCGAATTAGTAAAATTCGTGTTCGCTTTTTTTAGTAACAACAAAACTTTTTGAGATTACATGCGGCTCAAAATTTCTTTTTTATACGCATCATATTCTCCCTGCATGATGAGTCCGTTGTCCAAGAGTTTTTTATAGTTTTGTAGTTTTTCAAACAATTCGTCTTGCGATAAATCAGTTAATTTTTTTTCAGTTGTTGTATTTGTATTTTCAGAAATTGGCTCAGAATACGTTGGTATTGCAGGCATAATTTCGGCAAAATTAGTTACCTCTTCCGTTTCAAACTCTTCAACAACTTCTTCTTCGTAAGGAATTGTGTCAACAACAGGCATTTCTTCTTTAGGTGCAACTTCCTCCACAATTGGTGCAGCAATTGGTGGGTTTTTCAACAAATCCATTTGTTCTTTTGCGAAAGTGTGCAATTTTCTGGCTTGGTTTTTAGGAATATAATCGATACTAATAACCAATTCGGTTTTAGTCGAAAAAGAAAATTCAGAGCCTAAAATATTTTCTTTTACAAAAGCACCTGCAATATCATCCCAATCATAATCGATAAAATCCATAGACAAACCTAAATTTTTTGGCTTGCAAATAATAATTCTTTTGTTCGTCATGACAATACTGTCTGGAAAAACGGTAATGGCTGGTTTTTTTTGCACCCCAATATAACCCACTTCTTCATTTTTCATTAATAAAGACTCGAGTTTAGCCGTGATTTTCTCTATCGCTTTTGGGTCTTGGTCTTCGTTTAGTATTTTCTTTAAATTATCGATCATGTTGCTTTCAAAATTTGTTATTCAAATTAGTATCACAAAAGTAATACCTAATTTTTTAATTATTGAAATTAGATAACAAAAAATACAATCTTCAAGAAAAGCAATGCGAATTAAGGTTCCCACAAAAAAAATTGAACAAGATTATCTTCGTTAGTAAATGTAATTAAAATACTTCTCTCTAATTTTAGCTAGAAAAAATATTCCTGATTTTAGTTTAAAAACGATAGAAAAATAAAAGTATATTTGGAAACAAAAATCGGTTTTTTTTGATGATGTTGACGCTCGAATTCCAACTTGGATAATTATAATTGGGCTATTTTTCGTTGTTTGTAAAATATCATAGATAAAATACGCATCTGTAGCGGTGTTAGCTGCTACCTTACAAACAAACGTTACAATAAAAATTTATGGATATAATCATAAGAAAAGCAAAAGAAACGGACAGCGAAAAAATTTGGACTTTAATGGAAAAATTAGCTGTTTTTGAAAAATATATTGATAGTTTCGCCATTACACCTGAAATTGTAAAAGAAAGTGGTTTTCGTAAAAACCCACCAGACTTTTACTGCATTGTAGCGGACGATAATGGAAAAATTGCAGGAATGTTGGTCTATTATTTCCTTCCTTTTACTGCCCAAAACAGACCCGCAATTTATATGAAAGAGCTTTATGTTGACGAAAATTATCGGGGACAAAAAATTGGCGAACAATTAATGAATGCTTTGAAAATTGAAGCCATACAAAATAATTGTAGCCAAATAAAATGGACGGTTGCACCTTGGAATAAAGCAGGACAGAAATTTTATGAACGAATAGGCGCGACTGAAAATAATGAATGGCTGAACTATGAATTGAAAATTTAATATGACTAAAATAGAAGTAATAAAAATCACGAAAGACGAAATTTTGGATTTACAAAAAATCGGTAGACAAACTTTTTACGAAACCTTTTCTGAAAGTAACACCGAAGAAAATATGAAAAAATATTTAGCAGAAGGTTTTTCGATAGATAAATTAAGAGATGAACTTAATAACGAAAATGCAGAATTTTATTTTGCCAAACTTGACAACGAGGTTGTTGGATACTTAAAACTAAACCTCGGACAATCTCAAACAGAACTAAAGAACGATAATTCACTTGAAATTGAGAGAATTTATGTTCTAAAAGAATTTCATGGAAAGAAAGTTGGACAAATTCTTTACGACAAAGCCATTGAAATTGCCAAACAGAAAAGGGTAAACTATGTTTGGTTAGGTGTTTGGGAAGAAAATCCAAGAGCGATTAACTTTTACAAGAAAAATGGTTTTAAGGAATTTGACAAACACATTTTCAAACTCGGAAATGACGAACAAACCGACATAATGATGAAACTAAAAATAACAAATAACTAAACCAAAAAAGACATCAGCTAAAAGCGGTTTACGCCATTGCGGGTTTACGTTTTTTTTTAAGTTAAGCCATAAAATTTAATTATATTTGTGATATTCTGTGCTTAAATGTCCCAACTGAACTGCAATCAAACGGGACATAAGTAGTAACTTTAAAAAAAATCGCTGAATTCAATTAGCTAACACACAAAAGATATATGAAAGCAAAGACGATTTTAAAATTTACATTCCTCTTTTCATTAATTATTTCTTGCTCAAATAATAATAATAATAAAATCAATCAGACACTCTCATATCCATCTTTTGGTTTTGAAACAGATGTCAATATCGTTGGGTTGACATTTGATGCAATGGAGCCATTCATATCGCCAGATGGAAATTATCTGTTTTTCAACAATGTTAATGATGGTGTTAACACCAAATTGTATTATGCAACTAAAATTAACAATTCAACTTTTACTTTTATAGGCGAATTAAGCGGTACAAATCAAATCACTACACCGCATTTAGATGCTGTGGCAGATATGGATTCAAATGGTAATTTTTATTGGACATCAACAAGGAACTATCCTACTGAATTAGACAATCTTTATTGTGGAGCTTTTAATTCAGGAAGTGTAATAAATATTGAGCGAGTTCACGGTGATTTTAATATGACTCTTCCTGGTTGGTTAATAATGGATCACGGCATAAGTTCAGATGGAGAGTTTTTGTATTTTAATAATGCAAGGTTTGACAGCCAAAATTGCCAAGGTCCCTGTGAAACAAATATGGGTATTGCTAAAAAAGTAAATGCCACAACATTTAATAAACTTCCAAATTCAGCATTAATCTTGCAAAATATCAATAATGCAAATTATATTTATTATGCACCATATATTAGTAGTGATAATTTAGAATTATATTATACTAGATATTTAAAAGGTCAAATTACTGCAAATACAGTTTTTGAGATTTGTGTTGCTGTTAGAAACAATTCACTTGACTCATTTTCAGCCCCTAAAGTTTTATTTTCGGAGACAATTTCAAATCTAATTGAAGCACCCACTTTGACAGTAGATAAAAAAATAATGTATTACCACAAGAAAACTACAAGTTCACATAAAATAGTAATGAGAAATCGAATTTAGTTTTAAAACAAAATTGACAAAAAAACTACTACCAACAAAGATTTACGCTATTGCAGGTTTTGGACACGATTTAAAGTTTGTTTATACAAAGCAAAGTTCTCACAACTTAATAAATTACTAACAAAATTATTCGATTTCACCCTGAATTTTTTTATTCAAACTTGCAAAAACCAAATCATACGAATGGTTTATTAGTTCGCATACCATTTTATCCGAAACATCGGCATTCAAATCGACGGTATTCCAGTGCACTTTGCTCATGTGATAACCGGGACTAATGGCATCGTATTCCGCTCGAAGTTCGAGCGCTTTTTCGGGATCACATTTCAAATTCATGGAAGGATTTCCGTTTTCGAATTGCTTTAATGAGGTTAGGCAAAACATTTTTCCGCCTACTTTAAACACGAGTGTATCTTCATCGAAAGGAAAATGCTCGGTAACGCCTTTTTTAGACAAGCAAAATTCGTATAATTGTTGAATATCCATGTTACTATATTATAATTCGTTCCATCAATTTTTCGGGATTAACAACTTCTGTAAATCCGAATTTTTTATATAAAAAATGGGCATCTAGTGTTGCTAATCCCCAAATTTTTATTTGTTGTAATTTTGGTTCCGTCATCATTGCATTTATAAGAATTGTTGAATATCCTTTGCCTCGATGTTCTTCGATTATAAAAACATCCATAAGATAAGCAATTGAAACCAAATCGGTAATTACTCTTCCAAATCCAATTTGTTCATCATTAAGGTAAATTCCGAAACATAACGAATTGTCAATAGAGATTTGAACAACTTCTATTGTTCTATCTTTTGCCCAATAGGTGTCTTTCAAGAAATTTTGAATGAACGGAACATTTAGTTTATTTTTATCGGTAGAAACAGTAATCGTTGTCATTTATCGTATTGCTAAGTATTAATTACTTTTTCCATCATTTTTTCTGGTGTTGCCAAAGCATTAAATCCGAATTTTTTATATAAAAAATGCGCATCAGAAGTTGCTAATCGCCAAATTTTAACTTCTTTAAGTTCTGGTTCATTCATCATATTTTTTATAAGAATCGATGAATACCCTTTACCTCGATGTTCTTCGATTATAAAAACATCCATAACATAAGCAAAAACGACATAATCGGTAATTACTCGACAGAAACCTATTTGCTTCTCATCGAGATAAATTCCAAAACAAAAAGAACTATCTATTGTTTTTTGAACTTCTTCCATTGTTCTCCCAGCTGCCCAATAGACATCTTTTAGGAAGTTTTGAATGAACGGAACATTTAGTTTGTTTTTATCAGTAGAAATGGTTATCATATTTTATATAAAACAGGTTTACTCGGGCTTGCATCATTCTCAAACGAAGCAATTTGCAAATTTAGTATATAACTCCCGTCAAGTATAGCATTATCTACATAAATCAGTTCGGTAATGGTACAGTTTAGTCTGGCATCTTCATTTAGAGTATTGACATCTTTCACATTCCAAAAGGCTTTGTGTGCCAATAATTTTCCTTCGTCTTCTTCCCGATCTACACTTGGCAAATCGATTAACAAATGCTGAATTCCGCTTTCACGAATAAAAATCGCAGCATCTTCAGCCAAATATGGCGGGTTTGTATGTGAATATTTTTTGTGTGCTTTTTCTTCTATATTGGGCAATGTTCTAATGACAATGGCTTCGGGCGTTTTGCCATTTAACCCATTTTCGATTTGTTCTTTGGTAATAACTAAATCACCATTGCTGTTTTTTGGTTCAACCGAAACCAATTCGGCAGTAAAGAAAAACTGTTTCAAACATTGATTGATACTATAAAAATCTCGCGTAATGTGTCCTAAACATTCGGTATGCGTCCCGTGTCCGTGCGGATTGAAAAATATATTATTAAAATTTGTCGATGATTTTCCTTCCGAAACTTTCCCTATCCAATCACCTACTTTTACGGGTTCTATTTCGGGTTTGTCGAGATACCAAGCGATGGGATTTTCATCTGTATTGGTTAACGGAATGGAAATATCAATTGGTTTTGATAAATCGATTTCTTGGTTATTTATTATTGCTTTCATTTTTTTTAAACACTATGTCCACAAAGGGTTTCACAAGGTGCACTAAGCTTTGTCCTCTTTGTAGTTATTTTCATTTTTTTTAACACTAAGTTCACAAAGGGTTTCACTAAAAACACTACGCTTTGTGTGCTTTGTGCTTTTTCTTGGTGCACTTTGTGGTTATTTCCATTTTTTTTAAACACTAAGTTCACAAAGGGTTTCACAAGGTACACAAAGCTTTGTGTACTTTGTGCTTTCTTGGTGTTCTTTGCGGTTAACTTACTCCAAATTTAAGTAAAATAAATCGGACGCAATTCCGTCGCAAAAGAATTTTCCTTTTCTGGTTGTTCGTAAAACATTATTTTCTACAATAAGCTTTGCATTATCTATATGTTTTTGTGCATTTTGGGTGAGATATTTAAGATATCTTTCTCCAAATTCGGCTTCAATTTTATTTAAAGAAACACCCCAAATAGTACGTAAACCAGTCATTACATATTCGTTGTATCGATCGGTTTCTGATAACGTTTCCGTTTCTGATGGCAACTTGTTTTCTGCTATCGATTTCAAATAACTCGCATTATTAGAAACGTTCCAGCTTCGATTTTTTCCGTCGTAACTGTGAGCCGAAGGACCAATTCCTATATATTTTTTGCCCAACCAATAGGCCGAATTATTTCTAGAAAAATAATTTTCTTTTCCGAAATTAGAGAGTTCATAATGAATGAATTTATTTTTTTCCAACGTATCAACCAGTATTAAAAATTGCTCGTGAGCCACAGCATCATCGGGTTGCGGAATAATTCCGTCTTTGATAAACTTGTGCAAAGCTGTTTTGGGTTCGACCGTTAAAGCGTAACTCGAAATGTGTGGGATATTCAAATCTAAAGCAATTTGAATGTTTTGCAACCAACGTTCGTTACTCATTTGCTGCGCCTGTTCGCCATTCTGGCTCGGGTCTGGCGTTCCGTATATTAAATCGACCGAAATATTATCAAAATATTTCGTAGCTATTTCCAGACATTTTTTGGCTTCCGCCGAATTGTGAGCGCGATTCATCAATTGCAAATCTTCTTCAAAAAAAGACTGAATTCCTATGCTGAGACGATTAATTCGAGTATTCGAGTATTCGAGTATTCGATTTTCTGACAAATCATCAGGGTTGGCTTCTATTGTAATTTCTGGGTTTTCGGAAACTTTATAGTTTTTATAAACTTCATCAATCAAAAATTTAATATCCGAAATCTGCAATATACTCGGTGTTCCTCCACCAAAATAAATAGTTTCGATAACCTCATCTTCAAACTCACTTTTACGCATCGCAATTTCTTTGGCAATAGCCAAAACCATTTCGTCTTTCTTCTTCAATGAAGTAGAAAAATGAAAATCACAGTAGTGACACGCTTGCTTGCAAAAAGGGATATGGATGTAAATGCCACTCATAATTAGTGTTCAGTGTTCAGATTTTTAGTATTCAGTTTGTTTACCTATAAAAAGGTCGTCAGTGGTCAGGTTTTTTTTAGTATTCACTACTACAAAAAACCTTTTTTACTCCTTTTTAACTCCAAATTTCTCAGGATTTAGCAACATATAATTTATTAGTTTTCCTATTTCAATACTTTCAGATAGCAATTCTTGGTAAACATCATTTGAAATATATTTACACGAAAAAGCAAACTCTAACCAAACTTGAGTTTCGGAATTTTCTCCATCAGAATCGGTTAATTTACTATAAAAATGTTTTGGATAAACACGCTTTCTATAGGCTTCAGCTATAGTAACAGGAACACTTCTTGAACTTCTTCTAATTTGATCTGTAAGAGAATAAATCTCTTCTTTAGGGAATGATTTTGTAATTTCAAAAATCCTCATTGACAACGCAAAAGATTTTTTATATGCAAATAAATCTTGAAATATCATCTGTCCATTTTAAATTAAACACTAAATTATTAATCGAGTTATATCACTGATTACTATAAAACTAAACACTGAACACTATTTTTTTACTCGTTCTTCATTTTGTTTTACAAAAGCATCCCAACCTGTATAACTTGTGGTACCAACTACTTTCCCAGAGTTAAAAAAATGACAAACTGCTGCTGCCAAACCATCGGTACTATCGAGATTTTTGGGTAATTCTTTTAGTCCTAACAATTGTTGTAACATTTTGGCAACTTGTTCTTTGCTGGCATTTCCGTTTCCAGTAATCGCCATTTTTATTTTCTTGGGTTCGTATTCGGTAATGGGAATGTCTCTCGAAAGTCCTGCTGCCATGGCAACGCCTTGTGCACGTCCTAATTTGAGCATTGATTGTACATTTTTTCCAAAAAACGGTGCTTCAATAGCAATTTCGTCAGGATTGTACGTATCTATCAGTTCTATAGTACGCTCGAAAATCACTTTTAGTTTCTGATAATGGTTGTCGTATTTACTTAAAATTAATTCGTTGAGTTGCAAAAACTCCATTTTTTTATTAATCACTTTTATGAGTCCGAAACCCATAATGGTTGTGCCTGGGTCGATTCCTAATATGATACGTTCGTTTGCCATTTGCTATTATACAGAGATTCGCAGAGAAAACACAGAGATTCACAAAGAATTTTTCCGTTATTTGCACGAATGATTTTAATTTCTCACAAAGCTAAACAATTCCTTATACTTGCCATCAAACTTTTGATTGTTGTTGGTGCATTTTATTTTATTTATAACCAATTAGCAACCAACGACAAATTAGATTGGAATAAATTCATTGTTTTGTTTAAAAAAAATCAATCTGTTGGTGGCATCCTTTTTATATTGTTTTTGAGTTTTGCCAACCGATTTCTTGAAATTTTGAAATGGCAAAACCTAGTTTCTTCTTTCCAAACAATTACTATTGGTGGAGCTACCAAACAAGTTTTAGCCTCACTTACTGCTGGAATTTTTACACCAAACGGCATTGGAGAATATGCAGGAAAAGCTTTGTATTTTGAAAAAAATAAAACCAAAAAAATTGTGTTCCTTAATCTCCTTTGCAACGGAATACAATTAATTTTGACTGTTCTTTTAGGAACGATTGGGCTTTTGGTTTTAGGCTATAATTTTTGGGTCATCCTAATTTTTGCTACAGTTTTTGGTTTTTGGCTTTTGGCTTTTCTTTCAAAGAAAATAAAAGTAAAAGGTTACTCCCTCGAAAAATTGATTTCTAAAATAAATGAAATTCCAAAAAACATTCATCAAAAAAATACTCTGTTAGGAATTGCTCGTTATCTTATATTTTCACATCAATATTACTTTTTATTTATCGCTTTCGATGTTCATTTGCCTTATTTTACACTCATAGCAACCATTGCAACAGTTTACTTTTTAGCTTCGTCGTTACCTAGTTTTCAGTTTCTAGATTTTGCTGTAAAAGGCAGTGTTGCTGTTTATTTTTTCTCTCTATTGGGTGTAAACGAATGGATTGTTATTTTTGTAACTACACTTATGTGGTTTCTAAATGTGGTGATTCCAGTAATTATAGGTAGTTTTTATGTTTTAAATTTCAAACCACAATGGAAATCGTAAATTACCTTTTTCTTTGCATTACGATTTGGTATTTACTAAATATCATTTGGTTAATTTATGGATTTACTAAAGTGAAATCTTTTGAAAATGAAAAATTACAACCAAAAACAAAATTTTCGATTATTGTTCCGTTTAGAAATGAACAGGAAAACTTGCCAAAGCTTCTCTCATCAATTGAAAAATTAAATTATCCGAATGATTTATTTGAAGTGATTTTAGTGGATGACGAATCCAATTGCAGATTGCAGATTGCAGATTGCAGATTGCAGATTTCGATAATAAATAATATTCGGAAGTCCAATTCGCCTAAAAAAGACGCCATAAATACGGCAATTGCAATTGCTGAAAATGACTGGATTATTACTACTGATGCAGATTGTTTGGTTCAACCCGATTGGCTCAATACTTTTGATAATTTTATTCAGATAAAAAAAACTAAAATGTTAGCAGCGGGTGTTTTTTACAAATCAACTCCTAGTTTTTTAGCTGCTTTTCAGCAACTGGATTTGTTGAGTTTGCAAGGCACAACTATTGGAAGTTTTGGGAACAATCAAGCTTTTATGTGTAATGGCGCCAATTTTTGTTATCAAAAAGCCTTTTTTTACGAACTAAATGGTTTTGATGGAAATGATACCATTGCAAGCGGAGACGATGTTTTTTTGTTACAAAAAGCCATTCAGAAGGACTCGAAAAATGTTCGTTTCTTGAAATCTGAGTTAGCAATTGTGCAAACTGGAACAGAAAATACTTGGAGAAATTTGTTTCATCAAAGAGTTCGTTGGGCGAGCAAAACTGGAAATTATACTAGTTTGTATAGCAAACAATTGGGTGTTTCTGTTTTAGTGATGAATTTGTTTTGGATTTTTAGTCTTTGTCTTTTAGTTTTTGGGAAGTTTGACCAAAACTATTTTATATTATTCTTGTCCTTAAAATTTCTAGTAGATTTTGTGCTTCTTTACCTAACGAGTAGCTTTTTTAGGACACACCTTCGTTTTCTTTTATTTAGTAGTTTGATGTACCCTTTGTTTTCTGTTTCGGTAGCGATTTACTCTTTTTTTGGTAGCTACACTTGGAAAGGAAGAGTTTTTTATAAATAATTATTGTTTTTTTACTAGAATGTCCTAGCCCTGATGGAAACGGCATCCTTTTTCTTGCTCCTTTAGCAAAGAAAAGATATAGTGGACAGCGGGAAATAGCTCCTGAAAATTATTCTGATTTTAAAATTATGGGTAAAACAAATTGGGTTTTTACTTTGATACCACGTTTTATTGCAGGTTCGACAGCAGGGAAGTCTCTTAGTTTGGATTGCAAAACGCTATCGACAGTTACGATGTCGTAATCGCGACTGTATTTTTTGAGATTTGATTTGAAGGTGATTTTCGAATTGGGAAAAATGGTCACTTTTACGGGTATGGTATCTAATTTTGGGAAATGAATTTTAATACTATCCTGGCTAAATTTTTCTTGAATTATATTGGTTATGTAATCGAAAAGACATTGTTTTCGTGCTATTTTGTCATTGATAGAATCGCATTGCAAAGTGCTTGGAAACTCATCTACTTCTTCCCAGTTTATTTTTTGTAGTTCTTCTTGAAGTAACACTTCTTTTTTGGGTACATTTTTTTCAAAATACTGACAACTTTGAAAAGTTAAAATTAAAAGAAGGAAGGCGCTATTTTTCATATACTAATTTTGAAAGAAATATGTTTATATTTAATGCAAAAATACTAAATATAGCTTAATGGATACACTATTATTAATTATTGGGGTTATTTGTATGATTGTGGGGATTTTAGGTAGTTTTTTACCTGTGCTTCCTGGACCGAGTATTAGTTGGATTGGTTTGGTTTTGTTGTACATGACCGATACTATTCCTGCTAATTATTGGGTTCTTGGCATTACTTTATTGATAACGATTGTTGTTACCATCATGGATTATGTTATTCCGTCGACAGGGACTAAAAAATTTGGTGGTAGTTCTTATGGTGTTTGGGGAACAAATATCGGTTTGTTAGTAGGTCTTTTGTTTATTCCTATCCCTTTTGGGTTTGTTTTGGGGGCGTTTGCTGGTGCTTTTGTGGGTGAGATGATATATAATAATAAAGACGGGAAAAGAGCGTTAAAAGCTGCTACGGGGTCGTTTTTAGGATTTCTAGCCTCAACATTCATGAAATTTATGGTTTGCATGTTGTTTTTAGGCACATTTGCTTATGTGGCTTGGCGTTATCGGGGGCATTTTAATTAGAAACTGGCCTAAAAAACAAAAAAGCTATTCACAATAAAGTGAAAAGCTTTTCATTGGTCTAACTACTAAACCTGCTATGGGTTACAAAGCCATAGCGTAAACAACACAACTAATCTTAAAAACTTATATTGGGCAAAAAAGGTTTCTATTTCTAGAAACCTTTCCCAATTTAGCGGTCTGGACGGGACTCGAACCCGCGACCCCATGCGTGACAGGCATGTATTCTAACCAACTGAACTACCAAACCTCTGCTT
>CAXYWC010000049.1:0-20366 GCA_964292845.1 uncultured Flavobacterium sp.
ATAAATTAGAAACATTTACATTTTTGCTTGTTGCAGACATTACTTTTTGTCCTTGAATCGAATAAATTTCAACTGATTTTACTTCGTTTTCCATTTCAATTGTAAAATTTGTTGAAGCTGGATTTGGGTAAATAGATGCTTTTAAATTTTTAGAATTAAAATCTTGAGTAGAAAGTATGCTAACTCCAGCAGTGTTATTCATCAAAAATCCAATATCCGTAACAGAAAGTGCTCGATTGTATATATAAAACTCGTCTAAAAATCCAGTGTAAGCTTTTGAAGCGTGAATAGTTCCATCGGCATTAGTCCCGTTTCCTATTGAAATTACTGTGTTAAATTTGTGTAAAGCTTCAGTATTTACATAACTCCCCATTGAAGTGCCAACTAAAGCACCATTTACATAGCATTTCATATTTTTGGTTCCCGATGGATTGGCTAAATCAGTTGGTCCAAAAACAAAAGCATAATGTGTCCAAGTATTCATATAGGTTGTGGCTGGCATTCCTGCATTTTCAAAAATTCCATTAGACATAACTCGATATCCTGCCGACATATTAGAGCCACTTACACGCATATAATGTGACCCAAACAATTCAAAAGAGCTGCTATATGGAATGCTATTTACTGTTCTTTTTTCCCAAAATGCAACGGTATAATTCTGACCATTAAATACTGGACTCATACTTGTATTTGTTAATACGCCTCCTCCAAGTCCAAAATTTCTACCTACACCAAATTTACCTGCACTAGCACTAAAAGTAGGGTTGTAATTTGGATTTGAGTTATTTGTTAAATTATGCACATTATCATAGCTATTATCATTATTTTCAAAATTATAATACGCTAATAAACCACCTGCCAATCCGCCACCTGAAGCAGTTGTTGTAAATGTTCCAACAGTAGAAGTTGTTGATCCTCCTGAATTTGTTGCGATAATTTGGTAGTAATAGAAAGTATTTGGTGTTAAATTAGGTATAAATGCTGTACCTTGAGTTGCTGTATTTCCTGAAGCCGAAATTCCAGTAACTTGACTTGGAAAAACTCCCGTTTGACCATAATCTGCATTTGTGCCATATTTTACGATAGATGTTGTAGCATTACTATTTGCATTCAAAGAATAAGCAATAGTTGCTGAATTATTAGAAGGCAAATGCGATATAGCCGAAATTGTTGGAGGTGTTCCGCCTGCTCCATCGGTGTCATTTTTCACTTGATTAATTTCGGCACTGTTTAATGCTCTGTTATATACATAAACTTCATCCATATAACCATTAAAAGCTTTACTAGCCATAAAATTTCCAGAACCATCTGCACCACCACCAACTGAAAAAATTTGATTGTATTTTATTAAATTAGCAAAAGAAACATTTTGACTTAAAGTGATATCATAATTTCCGTTTACAAAAATACTAAAACCACCGCTTGTGTCATATTTCACAGCTATATGTTGCCAAGTACTATTTGAAAGAGAAACAGTCATATTAGGTCCAACCCACGAACCATTTGAAATAGATATATTTGCATGCGATGCACTTCCTGCTCCACCATTATTTCTGTAAAAAGCAGAACCAAATAACTCAAATCTTGTGGCATAGATTTGATTCTGTGAGAGTGGGTTGTATTGCCAAAAGCAAATTGTAAATTCGTTATTAATTTGTGATGAAATTGCAGTAGTTTGCAAAGCAGAATTGTTAAAATTAGCAGCTTGACCAGTTCCATTTCCGCCAGAAAGGTAAGTTACTGCTGTTCCTGTCATATTGGTCATGTTCGATAATCCGTTATGGCTATTTGCATTGCCTTCAAAACCATAATAAGCTACCAATCCATTTGTTGGAGCTTGTGCCAATCCTTTTATTCCTATAAAAGCAACTGCGATAGTAAGTAAAAGTTTTTTCATTTGTTTAACTATTAAAATTATAGTGCGAAATTCTATAATTAAACGTTTAAAAAATGAAGTTTTTCTTGAAAAGCAGGAAGTTTTTCACGAAAGTGTGATTTTAGAACACGAGAATGATTTTTGTATATTCTATTTCCAATAAAATCAAAAATTGTATCTTGCAACACTATTAAATAATTTAACTATATGAAATTTTTAAAACTATTCCTTCTATTATTTATCATTCAAACACAGGCGCAACAAGGCGGTATGTGGATTCCTTCGTTGCTAAACGGAATGAACGAAACAGAAATGAAAAACTTGGGTATGAAAATGACTGCCGATGATATATACTCGGTAAATCATTCGAGCTTAAAAGATGCCGTGCCGCATTTTAACGGCGGTTGTACGTCGGAAGTAATTTCGCCAAAAGGATTACTCCTTACCAATCACCACTGTGGTTTCGATGCTATTCAAAACCATTCATCAGTAGATCACGACTATTTGACTAATGGTTTTTGGGCCATGAAAATGGAAGATGAATTACCAAACGAGAATTTAGTAGTAACATTTATTGTCAGTATCAATGATGTAACTGCTCAAGTTTTAGATGGTGTTGCCACGATTACTTCGGAAGCAGAAAAACAAAAGAAAATTCAAGAAAATATCACAAAAGTTTCTGCCAGTTTTGCAAAAGAAGCTTGGCAAGAAAATAAAGTACGTACTTTTTTTGAAGGAAATCAGTATATATTATTTGTAACCGAAACGTTCAAAGACGTTCGATTAGTGGGTGCACCACCAAGTTTGATAGGAAAATTTGGATCTGATACCGACAACTGGGTTTGGCCTCGTCATACGGGAGATTTTTCAATGTTTCGAATTTATGCCGACAAAAACAATCGTCCAGCAGCTTATTCAAAAGACAATGTTCCCTATACACCAAAACACTTTTTACCCGTTTCTTTAGATGGAGTGCAAGAAGACGATTTCACGATGGTTATGGGTTATCCTGGTAAAACGCAGGAATATTTGCCCTCATTTGCAATACAACAAATTGTAAACGAAACCAATCCTGCCAAAATAGAAATTCGTGATGCTGCGCTAAAAGTACAAGATGGTTTTATGCGAAAAGACAATGCTATCAAAATC
This sequence comes from uncultured Flavobacterium sp., assembly GCA_964292845.1. Lineage (GTDB taxonomy): Bacteria > Bacteroidota > Bacteroidia > Flavobacteriales > Flavobacteriaceae > Flavobacterium. The sequence continues at coordinate 3,026 of CAXYWC010000049.1, forward strand.
CAATACGCATCAAAATATGCCAGCATTGCCAATGCTTGGAAAAAATGGATTGGTGAAAGTCAAGGTTTGAAAAAATCGAATGCCGTTAGCATCAAACAAAATTTTGAAAAAGATTTCCAACAAAAAGTAATCGCCACTGGAAAACAAAACGAATATGGTAACTTATTAGCTGAATTTGAAAGAAATTATATCGAAATTGCTCCGTATGCCGTAAGCAGAGATTATTTTGTAGAAGTCGTTCTACGCAATACCGAATTATTAAGTTTGGGATATAAACTGTATCAATTAGAACAAGTATTTGCATCCAAAGGCGAACAAGCTTTTAATGATCGAAAAGAAAACTTAATCAAATCGCAAGAAGATTTCTTTAAGGATTTTAAGGCAACTGTAGATGAAAAAGTTTTCGAACAATTGATTGCACTTTATGGAAACAAAGCACCAAAACAGTTTTTACCAGCTTCATTATTAAATGTAGATTATAAAAAACTAACAACATCAATCTATAGCAAATCGAAATTAGTTGATTATGCAAAATTCAAAACGCTTTTAAGCGGAGATGCAGCATCCGTATTAAAAAAACTGAATGCAGACAAAGGGTATGCTTTTGTAAAATCATTAGCGGAGAATTACACTAAAAATGTTGCTCCAAAATATGACGAAATAAACTTAAAAATAACTGCTTTGCAAAGAGCCTATATGAAAGCGCAGCTAGAATTATATCCTAACTCCCGTATTTTCCCAGACGCTAACAGTACGTTGCGTGTTACTTACGGAAAAGTAAAAGGATACGCTCCAAAAGATGCTACCTATTATAACCCTGTTACCTATTTAGATGGTGTTATGGAAAAATATGTTCCTGGCGATTACGAATTTGATGTTCCTAAAAAACTAATCGAGCTATACAACAACAAAGATTACGGACAATATGCCGATAACGGACCCGAGACGAAGTCGAACAGGGCGGAGCCAAAATTACCTGTTTGCTTCATAGGTACCAATCACACCACAGGAGGAAACTCAGGAAGTCCAGCGGTAGATGCTCAAGGAAATCTAATTGGATTGAATTTTGACCGTGTTTGGGAAGGTACCATGAGCGACATACACTATGACCCATCCATTTGTCGAAATGTAATGGTCGATATGCGATATGTTTTGTTTATTGTAGATAAATTTGCAGGTGCAAAACATTTAATTGACGAAATGAAATTAGTTCATCCGAAGAAAAAATAAGTTCTTAATACCCAATAGCTTAAAATGGCCATGACTCATTTTAAGCTATTTTTAAATATCTTTTTTATACCAAGATTTTGGCACAGAAATTGTAAATAGATTACATGTTGACAAAGAGTGATTTTTTTTTAAAAAAACTAAAAAAAAAGTTTTACCTATTAAAAAATTTATATCTTTGCAAAGAATTAATAATTAACCTTTATAATTAAGTAAGATGAAAAAAGTTGTTTTAAGTTTAGCTTTAGTAGCTATGATGAGTGTTTCTTTTGTATCATGTAAAGATGCTGCTGCTGAGGCTCCAGTAACTGAAGAAGCTGCTCCAGTAATGGAAGAGGCTGTTGATGCTGCTGCTGAAGCTGTTGATACTGCTGCTGCTGCTGCTACAGAAGCTGCTGCTCCTGCTGCTGACGCTGCTGCTGCTACTGCTGCACCTGCTGCTGAAGCTGCTGCACCTGCAAAAAAATAATTAGAAAACACTTCTAAAAATTTTAAACCACGCCATTGGCGTGGTTTTTTAGTATATATAAAATTCTATTTTAAAGAAAATATCACAATATCAATTAGATATACAAAACAAATAGAACAATCCATTGTTTTTGCTTTATTTTTGCATTATGAAAAACAAGTTGCTTCAAAACATAAATAGTCCAAAAGACCTACGCCAGTTAGCTATAAATCAACTACCTCAAGTGGCTCAAGAATTACGAGATTTTATAATCGACGTAGTTTCAAAAAATGAAGGACATCTAGGAGCAAGCCTTGGCGTTGTAGAATTAACTATTGCGCTACATTACGTTTTCAACACACCGGAAGACTTATTAGTTTGGGATGTAGGACATCAAGCCTATGGTCATAAAATTCTAACAGGCAGACGAGATGTTTTTTACACCAATCGTAAATCAGGCGGTATCTCTGGATTTCCAAAAAGAAAGGAGAGTGTTTATGACGCCTTTGGTGTTGGACATTCGTCAACATCAATTTCTGCCGCATTAGGAATGGCAATAGCTTCAAATATCAACGGAGATTATAACAAACAACACATTGCGGTTATTGGAGATGCTTCAATTGCGAGTGGAATGGCTTTCGAAGGGTTAAATCATGCTGGAGTTACTGATACCAATTTGTTAGTCATCTTAAATGACAATGCAATAGGAATTGACCCAAGTGTGGGAGCATTAAAAAATTATCTCACTGCTGTAAAAGAAGGAAAGAATCATAAAGATAACAATATGATTACCTCTTTGAATTTCGATTATTCAGGACCAATAGACGGTCATGATATTTTTGCAGTCATCAAAGAATTGCAGCGATTGCAAAATATAAAAGGTCCCAAGTTTCTTCATATTATAACTACCAAAGGAAAAGGATTACAACTAGCCGAAGAGGATCAGGTAAAATACCATGCTCCAGGAAAATTTGATGCTTCCACAGGAAAAATACACTCCAAATCGGAAGAAAATTTGCCTGCAAAATTTCAAGATGTTTTTGGTTTAACACTCGTTGAATTAGCTCAAAAAAATGAAAAAATTATTGGCATTACGCCAGCTATGCCTTCAGGTTCCTCTATGAAATTCATGATGGAAGCCTTTCCTCAACGTGCCTTTGATGTTGGAATTGCCGAGCAACATGCAGTAACACTATCCGCAGGAATGGCAACCCAAGGAATGATGGTTTTTTGTAATATCTATTCTACGTTTATGCAAAGAGCTTACGACCAGATTATCCACGATGTGGCGTTACAAAATTTGCCTGTCATTTTCTGTTTGGACAGAGCTGGTTTAGTAGGAGAAGATGGCGCAACGCATCATGGTGTTTTTGACATTTCGTATTTGAATTGTATTCCTAATATGCTTATTTATGCTCCCATAAACGAAATTGAATTGCGAAACATTATGTATACCGCTCAATTAGGATTAAATCATCCTATTGCTATTCGTTATCCTCGTGGTCGTGGTCATATTCAAAATTGGAGATTGCCGTTTAAAAAAATAGAACTTGGCAAAGGAATTCAATTAAAAAACGGAAGCAGAATTGCCGTTTTATCTACAGGAACTATTGGTAACAATGTTATTGATGCACTTTCTAAAATTAAAAATGCTGATTTATTTTCCCATTATCATTTTCCTTTTATAAAACCATTAGACGAAAAATTACTGAAAAACATTTTCATGAAATACGACCAAGTAATTACAGTCGAAGATAATTCAGTAATTGGTGGTTTTGGCAGCGCTGTGAATCAGTTTTTTAGCCAACACAAATACACCGTACTAATTAAAAATATAGGAATTCCAGATAACTTTATAGAGCACGGCACTATCGAAGAACTGCAAAAAATTTGCGAGATTGATACCAATAGTTTAGCAAATTACTTTAACGTATTTTCATAAAAAAAAGCGTTCACAAATTGTGAACGCTTTCCATTTTATAGCATTATTAAATCCTTATTCAATAATAATTCTTTTGGTATCTTCAAAACCATCACCAGATAGTTTCAATATATAATTACCTGAACTTAAATTCCCTAAGTTTATTTTTTGCTCTGCATTATCTAAGTTTATTGTATTTGAATATACATTTTTACCTGAAATATCAAATAAGTTCAGTTTAGTCTGTCCAAATACTTTTGTAGCAGTAATCGTAATATTACCATTACTTACAGTTGGATACACTTTGATTGCATTACTAACTAAAGTGTTTTCGTCAACCGATAATGGTGCGGCAGTAAGCAGACCAGAAAATATACCTCTACCATAAGTTGCAGCAAATACGGTATTGTCATTTCTTAAATCCAAATCCGTAACTTGCACATTACTCATTCCGTTGTAAGACTGATTCCAAGTAGGAGAAGCAGCGCTAAAGTTATTAGTATACCAAACCCCTAATTGAGTTCCAACCATTACTTCATTTGTATTTAAAGGGTTTTGCAAGATACATTTTACAGGAATATCAGGGAAATTTCCTTCTTTACTTACCCATGTAACACCTCCATCAGAAGTATACCAAATACTGGTTACATTATAATTACTCATTGTAACAAAAATCTCATTTTCAGAAGTTCCAAATTCAACATCTGAAATACTTCCAACAAAAGCAGGACCTGTAAGATTTGTCCAAACAACAGAGGCAGCGGTTAAGTTTGCTCCTGTAAGCTTTAACAGCCTACCATTTCTAGTACCCACTAAAAGTCTTGTCGATGTGGTAGTATATTTAGAAACTGTTAAAACACTTGGAGAACTTGTTAACAAGGCATTGGTCAACAACGTTTTATTAACAATTCCAGATTTCAAATTTCCATATCGTCTAATTTGATACGTTGTTCCATTGGTATAATCAGAATACAATAAATCTAAAGAAGAATCTAATCCCATAGGAGCAATAAAGGCCCCTAAATCTGATGTTTCAGAATTGATTGTTCTTACTGTACCTGTCCCAACATTTCTATAATTTATATTGCCGTTATATACATAGTTAGAAATATAATACTTATCTGCACCTTGATCAAACATAGTATAAGCACCATCACCCCCTTGAGTTTCAACGCTTGGTTGCACTCCAGCAGTAACACCTCCAAAATAATTAGTTCCATTATCCTGAGCGCCAGCTGCAAAATGGTCATTAATCAAATTCCCTCCTGTGGCTCCAGTTGGTGCTACTCCAAGACTATAAAATTGAGTTACATTGAAACCATTATTTCTTGCCGCCGCAGGTGTACCTGTAGTAGACAAACTACCAGAATAATAAACACCACCGTCATTTCCGAAAATACCAATATTTGAATTTCCTGGTTTGAATGCCATTGCATGTTGATCTGAATGCACATCGGAAGTCCAGTTTGAAATAGTTGTCCAAGAAGTTCCACCATTAGCAGAGCGGTACAAATCGATACCTCCCACATACACTATTTGATCATTTGAAGGATCTACTTTTATTAATAAATCATAAAATGCTTGAGCACCTGTGAAACCATAAGTCGTTTCTCTACTTTCATTACCCGTAGGTAATGCAGTTGCAGTTGCGCTTGCAAAACCATCTGTCGTTTTTACTATTTTAACTTCTACGGCAGGTACAGTAGCTGAAGCTTGATTAAGTTGTCCTAACACATATAATTTATTTGCGTCTGTTGCAGAAGCCTCAATTTGAGTTCTTGCTCCTCCACCGTTTCCTGTTACCGTATATTTATCTACGAATGTTGTTCCGCCATCAGCAGATGAAAATATTTTTCCTCCTCCATCTCCAAAAGCTGAGCTTTCCGTAGTAGCAAGCCATATTTTATTGTCTGCTCCAATGGCAATATCATTAGGACAGTGCTTGTTTCCTAAAGCTGTTAATGGTAGATTTAATAATGACCATGTTGCACCACCATTTACAGATTTATATAGTCCGTAAGTAGAAGTTCCCATATAGGCACCATAAGAAATAGCATCCCCATTAGCTACAAAAATTTCAGATACGCCACCATTATTTCTAATTGCAATATCATTTACATATTGTATTCCCGGAACTAGATTCCCTGTTATTGCTCCTGCCGTACTTGGGCTTAATGTAGCATTTACTGTTCCTGCACCTACAGCAGCTGCCAATATATCTCCATCTGTTTGAGAAATCATAGTAGAAGGTATAGTAATAGTAGCGTCTGTTCCTCCCATTGGAATAGGCGTTCCAGGTGCGTTATTCATCATAATAACTGCAATTGCCCCTGCAAGTTGAGCTTCTTTTACTTTGATAACAAAAGAACAAGTTCCTCTTCTTATTAAAGCAATTTTCCCTGTAAGCGAACCAGGTGTCAAAGGATTACACCCTTCAGTAGAAAGTGGATACCCCGTTGTTGCATTATTCCCTGCAGTTCCGTCATTTACCAAAACAACATCAGCTGTAATTGGAACTGTTATGGCTACTCCAAAATTTGTTGGAGAAGTTGGAAATGCAGAATAGTTACCCGCTATCCCAGCAGGACTATTTACAGTTACATAAGCTGCTGATTGAAATGTTGTTGCACCAGAAATACCGCCCAACACTTTAGTCCATGTAGCACCAGCATCTATCGATTTCCAAACGCCATCACCTCCTGCATCGGCTCCCCCTGTCCAAGATTCTCCAGTACCAACATAAAAAGTTGTTGGTGTTACAGGATCAGCTTGAATACAGCTTACGTTAAGATTTTCAGGAATATTTACTCTTGTCCAAGCAGAAGCAGCACTAGCAATATTGGTGTTTTTCCACAAACCACCACTTATACCTCCTGCAATAACAGTATTACCGGTTGCATCGTTAGGATCGAACATTATTGCTCTAGTTCTTCCGCCTACATTATTAGGACCTCTTTCAACCCAAGAATTACCCACGGCATCGCCAGGAGTCCTGCCAGTTGCAAGCATATTTTTTCTATCATTATTAAGTTGCTCTCTAAGCAATCTTAATTTATCTGTATCAGGTCTTCCTGTAACAGGATTCATGTTTAGCTCCCATTCACTTTCATAAAACTTATTAGGAGGAAGACTTAATGCCTTTCTTTCCGATTTAGACATGTGCAATGTCTTTTTAAAAGGACTGTTAGCTAAGAATTTAGCATGTTTTTTTCTTAATGCTTTTGCTTCTCTAACGGTGTTTTTTTCGGCTATTTTATCAGCTTTAATCTCTTTTTTAGATTTTTTTTCTAATTCTGTTTGAGAATAACCCGAAATAAAAACGAATAAAACACTAACAAGTAATAGTAGGTTTTTTTTCATAAATTTTTTTATTGGTTGATTTTAACGACAAATATATGTAATTTGAGTGAAATATAAAAAATTTAACAATTAATTTACAGACCTAGCAATTATTGGACGCTATCATTTTATTATACAGCAACGCATTACCATTGATAAGTATAGAAACGAACTGACAAATGAGCAACAATCATACCTAATTAATGACTATTTTCTAGTGTTTGAAAATCTTTACAACTCCCCTTAACTATTAGCTAATGGTATTTCTGTCCACAAATTCTCCCATATTAAATAAAAAATTAACTTATTGAAACCATTTGTGGCAAACCATTCGAAACATACTATCTTTTTTAGATTATAGCCTTTTGCTTTTTAAAGATCAATTGAACTAAAAAAAAGCGTTTGATTACTCAAACGCTTTTTTTTAGTTTGTCAAAATAATTTTCTTGGTATAATTTAATTCCTCTGATTGTATTTTTACAACATACATTCCAGATTGTAAATGATTAATATTTATAGCTTTTTCAATATTAAAATCTGCATTTTTCAAAGAGTATACTATGCGTCCATTCAAATCTATTACGTGCAAATTTACTTTACCTCTGTATTGATTTATTTTTATATTTATTTGACCGTTTGAAGGGTTCGGATATATTCGAATCATATCCTCATTTTCAAAATAATTCAACCCTAAAGTACAGTTTGGTCCAGGAGGGAAAGCTGTAAAATCCTCTACTTGATCCAATGCGTTTGTTCTGGATCCAGATGAGGCATTAAACCCCATGCCTCTTCGTGTAAACACTTCATTGATTAAACAATAATTCTGACCGCCAGTAGTGTTTTGATCTGCTTGGATAAGTGCAATTCTAAATTCTACAAAAGTCGGGCTACATGGTTGTAATTTCAAAGCATCTATAACCAAACGCATCACTTTATTATTACCTCCAATACCCGTATAAATATTAGAATCATATCCGTATTTATTAATGTATGCCCATGTTAAATCCCAAAGAACAACTGTCATAAATTCTCCCAAATTGTGCACTTCAGCATCATTTGATGCGTTGAATGTTTTTGGATTAATTGACATATCTGTAGAATAGGGATATTGTCTAATACCTGATCCCGTAGTTGACTGATTCATAACAAATGTCCCCATAGGTTTCGCCTCAGCGCCTGTATCAGTTGCTTTTATTTGCATCATTAAAGCAATCCAATCAGACCAACCTTCGCCGGCTTGTTCGGCATTTTGCAAACAACTTGAGTTAGCAGGTCCGCCTGTTAGACGTGTAGAAATGCCGTGTCCGTATTCGTGAGCGATAACTCCATTATCAAAATCACCATCAGAATTTACAAATGTCGAATTAGGTCCAGATAAAGTACCGTTTATAGTTACTGCTCCATTTGCCATTGCAGCAATTAAAGCCTCTCCTTCTACTTGGGAAATACTCACTGCTGGAATAGTTATAGTAGCATCGGCGCCACTCATTCCTATTGAACCAGCCACATTATTTACGATAATAACTGCAACTGCTCCTGCAATTTGAGCTGCTTTTGCTTTTATAGCAAATGTACAAGCCCCTCTTCTAATTACAGCAATTTTTCCGTTTAATGCGGCTCCATTTACTGCTGCCGTACAAGCATCTGAATTGTCTGGAGTACCATCGTCGAATAAAACTAAATCTTGAGAAATCCCTGCAGGTGAAATCGGTAAAGCTATATGCCCAGGTGAAAAGGAATTATCGCTTATTGTATATAATCCAGCTACAGAAGCAGGAGAATTAATGGTTAAAGTTGGTTTTGGTCCTTGATTAAATAAAAACATTTGCATTCTTGGACTACTGGCATCCACAGGGGTCGCAAAATTTGCATTATTAGTACCACTACCATCTTGGGCGTCTGCTAAAACAGGATCGCCGTTGATACTTGTTGTTCCTCCTCTTGAATAATTATTCTTTTGAAAATTACCGTTTGCTTCATTAAAACCGTATTGATACCATACATCATGCATTATATTATTTATATAAAACAAATTTGTAGTAGCCGCTGATGTATAAGTAGTAGCAACGACATTTGTCCCTCCGTATGCAAAATCAAAGTTTAGTGAAGCTGTTCCGTCTGGACTTACTCCAGTTCCATTATTTGCATTTACATCTTCTTGAGCCCAAACATTATTCCCTCTTGTTATAGTATATTCAACGGCATCATTCCCGTTTACATCGTGCCAACCAAAAGGAGACGCTGCGCTATTTCCGGGTGTTGAAATTAGCAACCTTGGTCCGTGTATTGGACTTTCGGTATAATATGGTAGCACTCTGTAATTACCTATGACAGGGGCTAATACCAATACCTTTGATGTTTTAGTATTGAAAAATGATTTTGTAAATTCATTAGAAAAATCATTTTTTTGGTTTAGATTATTTTCTTTTGAACCAAAATTACAAGAAATAATCATGTCATATTTTTCTAAAAGTTTTCCATCAACTGCATCTAGTCTTACACTCCACAAATGTTTTGTATCCTGCGTGTAAAAGGTATAATCCCAAGCTAATCTTAACAAATTGTTTTCGTTCAAATGATATACAAGTTCCGCCGTAATTGGATCTTCTATTAGTAAGCCATTTGTTAACTTATAATTATTCAGGTTGTTTTCTAAAATTTGAATTGAGCCAAGTTGAGATTCTCCTAATTGTGTTAGAACTCTAGAAATTCCTTCTGTAACCGTTATTATTGGGATTGTTGTATTTACTTTTTGCACTAAATTATTCACAAAGCCTTCCCCTCCATTTATTACATTTCCATTTTTTACCCAAAAATTTGAAGATGATCTATAAATTTCGATTCCTTGAAAACGTTGTTTTACCCAATAGTTAGTAATTCCTGTTGATTCAGAATTTGCAGTACTTTCTACTATCCAATCGCTAATATCTTGATTAGTAAGTCCTAATTTAGAACGATTTTCGCTCATGTAATTTTGCATTTTCTCGATTGGAGCTTGCGAAAACCCTAAAAACGAACTGAGAAAAAATAACACTAAAGTAGTTTTCTTCATTTTTTATTGAATTTTGTTAACTTATTTATAAATATAATTTTTATTTCAATCTATTTTATAAAAAACAGGTCTTTAATTGCTATTATTTGATATTATCTTATTATACAGCAACGCATTGCCATCGGTAAGCATAGAAACGAACTGACAAATATGCAACAACCGCTCATATAATGATTCTTTTTCTAAATGGTATTTTTCGGGTAAAATTTTAAGCAATAAGTTATCTAAATTGGTTTGCTTGCCTTCGTGTTTATTGTTGTAGGCGGTAATAAATTTGTCTAAAAGATTATTGATGATCTGGTAGCCCGAAATTTCTTTTTCAATTACTTCTCGGCTTTGGTATATGTTTTTTACGCTCAACTTGATGATATCATCCATTTGAGCTTTATACTTACTTTTATCGGTTAGTGCGTAAGGAAATTTACCTTCTAGAATAGCATTTTCGTTCTCCACAAAAACCTGTACAGCATCGTTTATTAGGCTTCCAATGGCTAAAGCACGTAAGTAACTAATACGATCTTCTTTTGTGGTTAGTGCATTGTATTTAGTGGTATCGATACTTTCTTTTACTAATTTTATGAGATACTCAAGTGCAAAATCTTCGGAAACTAACCCCAGATTCATCCCGTCTTCGAAATCGATTATTGTGTAGCAAATATCGTCGGCTGCTTCTACTAAATAGGCTAATGGATGACGTTCGTAACCAATATCACTTCCTGTTTTATTCGCAATCATGCCTAGCTCTGAAGCTACTTCCTGAAAAAAAGCTTTATCGGTTTGAAAAAATCCATATTTTTTATCTGCAATGTTTTTTGTTGGTTTTTTGGGCAAACTTTCTTTAGGGTATTTCATAAAGGCACCTAAAGTTGCGTAGGTAAGTCTCAAACTTCCTGCAACGCCAGGTCTAGAAGTTGTTAGTACCGAAAAACCATTGGCATTTCCTTCAAAATCGATTAAATCTTGCCATTGCTTCTCTGTCAGTTGGTCTTTGTATTTTTGTCCTTTCCCTATAGAGAAATATTCTCCTATTGCTTTTTCACCTGAATGTCCAAAAGGCGGATTTCCAATATCGTGCGCTAGCGATGCTGCTGCAACAATGGCTCCAAAATCATTCGGTTGATAGCCATGAATTTCTTGTAAATACGCGTATTTTTCGATTATTTTTTTCCCTACTAATCGCCCTATTGAACGCCCTACGACCGAAACCTCTAAACTGTGAGTTAATCGGGTGTGTACAAAATCGGTTTTTGACAGTGGTATGACTTGTGTTTTGTCTTGCAAGCTACGAAATGCTGCCGAAAAAATGATTCTGTCGTAATCTACTTCAAACCCCAAACGGGTGTCATCTTGTTCTTTTCGTAGTCTTTTGCTTGTATCGCCTTGGCGTTTTAATGATAATAGTTGTTCCCAGTTCATCTTTAGATTGTATCAAACCCAAATATACTTTTTTTATATAACTGTCCTATAACATGGTGCAACTATTTTTTTATTTTCCAGAATCTTCCGCCTCTTTTTTCTTTTCTGCGGCTATTTCTGCTTTGGTTTTTACATAAACTAAATCGCCAGGATTTAACTCTTTAGTTACTGTAGTGTAAGGACCTGTTACGATAACTTCTCCTTTTTTCAAACCTGAAAGTATTTCGATATAAGTATCGTCCTGAATTCCTGTGGTTACAATTCTCAGTTTTACCTTATTGCCTGATTTTACAAAAACACATTCAAATCTTTTTTCATTTTTTATTTCAGGTTCATCGGTTTCTTTTGGTTCATCGATTTCTTCCGAGTCAGCAACTATAACTTTTCGCGAAGCAGTGGTGTCTGTTCGCATTACCACAGCACTAATAGGTACGGCAATACTGTTTTCTTTGCGAGTGGTAATAATATCCACAGTTGCGGTCATTCCTGGTCGAAATGGTGAAAAATTAGCTGGTTTTCCCACTATCAAATCAGCATATGATTCTTTAAGAATTCGAACTTTTACTTTAAAATTGGTTACCTGATCGGCAGAAAGTGTTGTACTAGCGGAATTTGAAATACTGGTTACAATTCCTTTAAATTCTTTTTTCAGGTAGGCATCAACCTCTACTTTAGCAGCATCTCCTATCGAAATTTTAACAATGTCATTTTCGTTTACATCCACTTCGACTTCCATATTATTTAAATCGGCCACACGCATCATTTCGGTTCCCGCCATTTGTTGGGTTCCTAAAACACGTTCTCCTAATTCGACATCCAGTTTGGAAATGGTACCGTCAATAGGCGCATAAATAGCCGTTTTTCCTAGATTTTCTCTAGATTCATTTACTGTTGCCGAAGCGCTTTGCACACTATAATATGCAGCTTGTTTTACTGCTTGAGCTCCTTCGTAACTAGCAATTGCTTTGTCCCATTCGGCTCTAGAAATAATTCCTTTATCGTATAATTTTTTACTTCTATCGTAATTTGCTTTTGCTTCTTTAAACTGGGCATCGGTTTGACTCAAACCCGCTTTAGTATTAGACAATCCTGCTTGCGAGCGATTAAGACCTTGTGTGTATAATTTTGGATTTACTCGTACTAACAAATCGCCTTTTTTGACTGTTTGTCCTTCTTTTATAGGTAATGCAATAATCTCACCCGAAACTTCTGATGATATTTTCACTTCAACTTCTGGTTGGATTTTTCCAGTTCCAGAAACAGTCTCGATTATGGTTCGTTGTTCTATAGTAGCAATTTCAACTTCTATTCCTTTGTTGCTATCGCCTATTACTCCTGTTTTTTTTAGAAACAATGCGCCTATAATGGTAGCCAGAACTAATCCTAATAAAATATATTTTGTCTTCTTTGTCATGATAATCTTAATTAATTTTTAATTCTTCTAAAAACGTTGTAACTTCATTTGAGGAATATTCCCCTATTAGCAATCTATACTCACCTACTGAATTAACCATCAACAAAGCGTAGCATAGCTCATTTTTTTTCATAAAACTATTGTATATAAAATTTTCTAAATCAAATTTCATTTTAGATTTCTTATCACTAACAGCTTTAGCTTGATAAAACAGGTTTAATGTTAGCGGTTCAAAAATTACATTTTTATAAATGTTTTTTTCAAACCAATCTATACCTGAGCTTTCTCTTTTTTCATACTGATTATAAAAACAATCGCTGGATGGTTGCTTATAATTAATTATAAAACTATTACTATCAACTAATTTAAAGCCTGATGTAGTTTCTAGAAAATTCTTAAATTTAATAAATTGTTCCGTAGTTAACTTTCCCTTAAACTTAGTATCACTAATCTCAATTCTTTGAATATTTAAATCTTGAGCATATACTGAAAAAGAAAAAGTCAAAACTACAACTATTATTAAATACACCTTAATTCTCATACAATTTATTGTTTTTTAATAATTGGAATTCCAAAATAGAATTCGAGTATTTTGGTTCTAAAAATATAATCGTATTTGGTTCGTAAAACATCGGATTGCGCATTTACAAATAAGGTTTGCGCCTGATTGAAATCGAAAACATTCATCAATCCTACTTCATAGCGCTCTTTAGCATAATTGAATGATTTTTCTCTTGCTTCTACTGTTGAAACTGCCGCTTCATATGCTTTTTGCGCCCCTTTTGTATCAGTGTAGGCCGTAAAAACAGTTCTTTCTAAATCTAATTCTTGTTGTTGCAAGTTGATTTTCGAACGATCTAATGCAATTTTTGAACGAGCTACATTATTTCTTGCTGAAAATCCGTTAAGAATTGGGATACTTAAATTTAACCCAAAGTTTTGTCCTTTATTATCACTAAACTGATTAAAAACAGCATCTGGTTTGCCTAAAATTGTAGAAAAATTAGGCTGCAAAACAGCTTGATTTGTACCATCTACATACCCAATTATTGATGTTGGATTGCTAGTATTTGGTGTGAATCCCACTACTCTATTTGAATATCCTGCCCGTGTACTAAAACTATAAAAACCTTGCAACGTTGGCTGGTAAGCACCACGCGCAATTTTAACATCCTTTTCGGCAATTTGCACGTTTGTTTGAGCAATTTTTAAATCGGTTCTGGTTTCTTTTGCTTTGGTAAAAATCGCTTTGGGCTCTTGTCCTAAAACAATACTTTCTTGAACAGGAATTTCGGCATCGGAAATGTCAAATTCTTGAAAATTATCTATTTGCAGCAATTGTGCTAAGCTTAATTTAGATAAAAACAAAGCATTTTCGGCCGCAATCAACCGCTGATTGTCTGTTGCAACAGTCGCTTTTACATCGAGCAAATCGCCACGAGGAATTACTCCCGCTTCGACGAGTTCGTTCGTTCGTTCTAATTGTTTCGTATCGTAAACTAATTGTTGCTGTTGTACTTTTAGATTTTCTTTGTTAAAAAGAATCTGCAAATACGCATTGGCAACATTCAACGAAACGTCTTCTTGCATTTTTGTTAGTTGGTACTGAGAGGCAATTCGGCTAAGATTTGCTTTTCGCAATTGATTTTGGTTTTGTAGTCCTTTGTAAATATCAACGCCCACATTGACTCCTGCCGAAGTAAATTGTGTGGTTTGATTTTCTAACAATCCAGTGGTAATATTCTGATTTAAACCAATATTCCAAGAATGAGAAGCTTGTGCGTTTATGGAAGGAAGAAATTTACCAATAGCATCTTTTTTTGAAATATCAGACAACTGCTTGTCTAAAGCAACTTGTTTTATCGAAATATTATTTTGGATTGCATAGGTGACACACTCTTCGAGCGTCCATTTTTTGGCTTGACCAAAAGACACAATAGAGCAAAAGAGCACTATGACTAGACTAAATAAAGGTTTTATGTTTTGCATTTGTATTGTATCGCTGTTTATATCTGATTACACAAATTTAATCCTTTTACAAATCAAATTTACAATAAGACTACTGCTTTAACAATTTGTTACAAATTAGAAAATAAAATTTTTAAAAAATAATTCTACATTTGCCTAAATTATTTTTTTGATGAAAAACATAGTACGAACTACTGGATTCTTTATAATGGCACTTTTGTATGCGGCGTGCTCGACAACTCAAAAAATAGAACTAATGAAACCCGAACCAGACGAAGCAACCCCAATTTCGTATCCTGTAACTTCATCCTACATTAGTTTTCCTATAAATTTATCTTTAAAAGATATTGAAAATCAAACCAATAAAGCTTTAACAGGATTGATTTACGAAGACAAAGACATTGAAGACGATAAAACAGAAATGAAAATCTGGAAAAACGGCACCATCTTAATTTCGGAAGAAAACAACAAACTGAAAACAATTGTTCCTCTTAAAATTTGGGCCAAAGTCAGATACGGAACGTCAGCGTTAGGAATCAACTTGTACGACACTCGTGAATTGAACTTAAACGGAAGTATTACCTTTTTGAGCGATGTAAAAATGAGTAATTGGAAAATAACGACCACAACCGAATTGCAAGATTTTAAATGGCAAGAAAGCCCAACGATTATTATTGCTGGAAAAGAAATTCCTATTACTTATTTAGTGAACCCTACCATTCGCATTTTTAGAAGTAAAATTGAAAAAACTATTGACGAATCGTTAGAAAAATCGCTTGATTTCAAATCGAATATCCTTGAAATGATGCAAAAAGCGAGCGAGCCCTTCGAAATGAGTCCAACCTATCAAACATGGTTAAAAGTAACGCCACAAGAGCTCTATGCTACTGAAGCTGCTTTACAAAAAAACAAAGTTACTATGACTGTTGGGCTAAAATGCTTGATGGAATCCTATATTGGGCAAAAACCTAAACCCGATTTCATCAAAGAAAAACTGGTACTAAAACCTATTGCTAATTTACCTGAAAAAATAGCGGCTAACATTGCAGCGGTTTCAACCTACCAAGATGCGTCTAGAGTCATGACGGCTAATTTTAAAGGACAAGAATTTGGATCAGGAAAACGAAAAGTAACCATTCAAAACGTAGAAATTTGGCACAAACAAGGCAAAATGGTTATTGCACTAGATATGCTTGGAAGCTTAAACGGACGCATTTATTTATCAGGTGTGCCCCAATATAACACCGAAACTAAAGAATTATTTTTTGACGATTTAGATTACGCCTTAGAAACCAAAAGCAAATTGATCAAAACCGCTAACTGGTTTGCACAAGGATTAATTTTGAATAAAATAAAAGAAACTTGCCGCTACTCGATACAGCCTAATTTGGAGGAGGGCAAAAAAAACATCCTAAAATACCTCAACAACTACTCCCCGATGACTGGTGTTTTTGTAAATGGAAAACTAAACAATATTTCTTTTGAAAAAGTACAACTCACCAATACTGCTATCGTTGCCTTTTTGAATATTACAGGAAATGTAAAGGTAAATGTGAATGGAATGTAATTATGATTTTTTCTTTCTAAACATCTTATACACCGCAATTCCTACCAATGCTACTAAAACATATGGTATAATCATTAAGTAAACAATTCCGTTATTTACCGCCTCTGCTTGCGATACGTTTCCCGAACTTTCTAGCGAAGCACGACACATGGCGCATTGCGCTTCTGCGTTTAGAGAATAGAAACCAATCACGAGAAATAAAAAGCTAGAAACAAGCTTTTGAGAAGTCTTGCTTTTTACTCCTTGCTTTACCTTCTTTTTTTGGTTTTCGATTTTACTAAGAAACATAATAAGGCGAAATCATCAAATAAACAAGAACTCCCGTAACTGCAACATACAACCAAATAGGAAAAGTAATTTTTGCTATTTTTTTATGCTTATCAAATCGTTCTGCTAATGCACGAACATACGTAATTAAAACCAATGGAATAGTTACTATAGACAAGGTAATGTGTGTAATTAATATAAAGAAATAAACCGCTTTCAAAACACCTTCTCCACCATATTTTGTAGCTTCCGATGTCATATGATAAGCCACATACATGCCTAAAAACGCTACAGAAAGTGCAATAGCAGCTTTCATTAAATTTTCGTGTAGTTTCCGTTTTCCGTTTTTAATAGCCATAACTGCCCAAACTAAAACTACAGCTGTAATTCCGTTGATAGTGGCATAAATAGGCGGCAAGAAGGACAATGGTTTAACATCAAATCCAAAATCTTTTAGTTTAACTTTAAATAATAGTGCCACTACTAATGGAATTGCAATTGATAGTATGGTTATCCAAACGTTGTACTTTTTTTCGATGTTATTTTTCATCTTTATGTTGTTTTTTGAACACGGATTTGTAAAATGATAGCAATTTCTAAAATATGGTTTAAAATAATTGAAAATTTAATTTTTGTTATTGCTATTGATTTTTGCTATTGCTATTGAAAACTATTCTGCTAAAAGCTTTGCTATATCTTGTTTTATGGCTGTTATTCCTTTT
>CAXYWC010000050.1:0-20020 GCA_964292845.1 uncultured Flavobacterium sp.
AACAAGACGCTGGAGATGGAAAAATGAAAGAAATTTCAGATTACATCTACGAAGGTGCCTTGGCCTTCTTAAAAGCAGAATACCGATTATTAGCCGTTTTTGTACTTATTGCAAGTGTGGTTTTAGCAGGTATTACTTTTTTACCAGGTGTTAAAACGCATTTACTAATTGTTGTAGCCTTTGTTTTCGGTGCTTTCTTTTCAGCTTTGGCTGGAAACATGGGGATGAAAATAGCGACTAAAACTAACGTAAGAACAACTCAAGCAGCTCGTACAAGTTTGCCTCAAGCATTAAAAGTGTCTTTTGGTGGTGGAACCGTAATGGGATTAGGTGTTGCTGGTTTAGCAGTTTTAGGTTTAACCACATTTTTCATTATTTTCTTTCATGTATTTATGGGTGGCGTTTGGACAGATACCGAAGGCATGACCGTTGTTTTGGAAACATTAGCTGGTTTCTCTCTTGGAGCCGAATCTATTGCTTTGTTTGCTCGTGTGGGTGGTGGTATTTATACTAAAGCTGCCGATGTTGGTGCTGACTTAGTTGGTAAAGTTGAAGCGGGTATTCCAGAAGATGATCCACGTAATCCTGCTACCATTGCAGATAACGTAGGTGATAACGTAGGTGACGTTGCAGGTATGGGTGCCGATTTATTTGGTTCGTATGTAGCTACAGTATTGGCAGCAATGGTTTTAGGAAACTATGTGATTAAAGATATGGGTGGAAATCTTCAAGACGCTTTTGGCGGAATTGGACCTATCTTATTACCAATGGCTATCGCTGGTTTCGGAATTTTATTCTCAATCATCGGTACCATGTTAGTAAAAATTACTAACGACGACGCTAAAGAAGCACAAGTACAAAAAGCATTAAACATCGGAAACTGGGTTTCTATTGTTTTGACTGCTGTTGCTTGTTTCTTCTTGGTTCAATATATGTTACCAGAAACAATGAAAATGTCCTTCTTCGGAGAAGGAATTCAAGATATTTCTTCCATGAGAGTTTTCTATGCTTCTCTAATTGGATTATTTGTGGGTGGAGCTATTTCATCTGTTACCGAATATTATACAGGATTAGGTACAAAACCAGTACTGGCAATTGTACAAAAATCGTCAACAGGAGCAGGAACTAACGTAATTGCTGGTTTAGCAACAGGTATGATTTCTACTTTCCCAACTGTATTGTTGTTTGCTGGGGCAATCTGGTCAACATACGCTTTAGCTGGTTTCTACGGTGTAGCTTTAGCTGCTTCTGCCATGATGGCTACAACAGCTATGCAATTAGCTATCGACGCTTTCGGACCAATTTCAGATAACGCAGGTGGTATTGCTGAAATGAGTGAATTACCAAAAGAAGTTCGTACTCGTACAGACATCTTGGATTCAGTAGGTAACACAACGGCTGCAACTGGAAAAGGTTTCGCAATCGCTTCTGCTGCCTTAACATCTTTAGCTTTATTTGCTGCTTATGTAACTTTTACAGGAATTGATGGTATTAATATCTTCAAAGCGCCAGTATTAGCTATGTTGTTCGTTGGAGGTATGATTCCTGTAGTGTTCTCTGCATTAGCAATGAACTCTGTAGGAAAAGCAGCGATGGACATGGTGTATGAAGTACGTCGTCAGTTCAAAGAAATTCCAGGAATTATGGAAGGAACTGGTAAACCAGAATATGGAAAATGTGTTGAGATTTCTACAAAAGCGGCATTACGTGAAATGATGTTGCCAGGTATTTTAACCATTGGTTTCCCAATTGCCATTGTATTGTTAGGCAAATTAGTTTATGCCGATAACAATCAGTTAATTGCTGAAATGTTAGGAGGATATATGGCTGGAGTTACTGTTTCAGGTGTGCTTTGGGCGGTGTTTCAAAATAATGCTGGTGGTGCTTGGGATAATGCTAAAAAATCGTTTGAAGCTGGAGTAATGATTAATGGAGAAATGACATACAAAGGTTCTGACGCGCACAAAGCTGCGGTTACTGGAGATACTGTTGGAGATCCATTTAAAGATACTTCTGGTCCATCTATGAATATTTTAATCAAATTAACATGTTTAATTGGATTAGTAATTGCTCCAATTTTAGGAAACGGAAGCCATTCTGATGCAAAAGCAGTAAAATGCACTGTGATAGAAATGAAATCGTCTTGCTCTGAAGGCGAAATGAACGGAAACTGCGACTTGAGCAAATGCGCTACAATGACCAAAGACGAATGTGCTAAAATGTGTGACGAAAAAGGATGTACTCCTGAACAAAAAGAAGTATGCCTATCGCACTATGATGCAGACGGAAAATTTATTGCTACCGAGAAAAAATCATGTTGTCCAGATGAAAAAGGAGCTAAAAAAACAGTAATGGTAGAAATGACTAACGAAAACGGAAAAGCCAAAGCTACTGTTACTACTTCTGAAAAAGGCAACGAGAATGTTCAAGTTTTTGAAGGTTCGTTAGAAGATGTAAAAGCAAAAGTAAATGCTTTGAAATAAGAATAAAAAAAGCAACACGTTTCGTTGCTACTATTTATAAAAATGCCTCACAATTTTGTGAGGCATTTTTTTGTCCCTGTTTTTCACTAATTTACGAAAACGAAATAGTTTTTAAAATATTATGCGCGCATAGTATATTATTTAAAATAATTGTCTTATTTTTGTGCTTCAATTTAAGACACAACCTATGAAAATATTAGTTTGCATCAGCCACGTTCCTGATACTACTTCAAAAATTAATTTTACCAATGGTGATTCAGAATTTGACACCAATGGGGTTCAATTTGTAATCAACCCAAATGACGAATTTGGCTTAACCAGAGCCATTTGGTTCCAAGAACAACAAGGGGCAAACGTAACCGTTGTCAATGTTGGTGGGCCCGATACCGAGCCAACACTAAGAAAAGCATTAGCTATTGGTGCTAACGAAGCTATTCGTATTAATGCAAACCCAACCGATGGTTTTTTTGTAGCCAAACAACTAGCCGAAGTCATAAAAAACGGAGGGTACGACCTTGTTATTGCAGGTAAAGAATCCTTAGATTACAATGGAGGAATGGTACCTGGTATGATTGCCGGAATATTAGGGATTAATTTTGTAAACTCTTGCACAGAATTAACTATCGAAGGAACTACTGCAACAGCATCTCGCGAAATTGACGGTGGAAAAGAAATTGTGTCCGCTACTTTACCATTAATTGTAGGTGGTCAAAAAGGGCTAGTACAAGAAAAAGACCTTCGCATCCCGAACATGAGAGGAATCATGACGGCAAGAACAAAAGCACTAACCATTCTTGAGCCTATTAGCGCAGCATCGGAAACAAAAGCGGTTAAGTTTGAAAAACCAGCTGCAAAATCGGCAGTAAAACTGGTTAGCGCAGACAACCTTGACGAATTAATCAACTTACTACACAACGAAGCAAAGGTTATTTAAGATTTTAGAGTCCAAATTTTAGATAGCATTTCTAAAATCAAAACATCTCTTAAAATCAAAAATAAAAAAGTTAATTTTTTTTAGGTTTTACTAAGTTAAAATCTAAAATCTAAAATCTAAAATTTTATGTCAATATTATTATACGCAGAATCAGCAGAAGGAAAATTTAAGAAAGTAGCTTTCGAATTGGCTTCTTATGCTAAAAAAATTGCAGAAACAACAGGACAATCAGTTACAGCTATAACTGTTAATATGAATGATGTTTCAGAACTTGCCAACTATGGAGTAGACAAAGTACTAAAAGTAACCAACGACCAATTGGCTAATTTTACGGCAAAAGCGTATGCTGACGCCATCAAACAAGCCGCACAAAAAGAAAGCGCAAAATTAGTATTACTATCCTCATCAACCGATAGTTTATACCTTGCTCCATTAGTATCGGTAGCCCTTGAGGCTGGTTTTGCTTCAAACGTTACAGGATTACCTGTAAGCATTGCTCCTTTTCAAGTAAAAAGAACCGCTTTCTCAAACAAAGCATTCAATATTACAGAAATCAATACCGATATTAAAGTAGTTTGCTTAAGCAAAAATTCATACGGAATTTTTGAAAATGCTGGTGCAGCAACTGCCGAGGATTTTGCGCCAAGTATTTCCGATGCCGATTTTGGTGTCAAAGTACAATCTGTAGAAAAAGGATCAGGAAAAGTAACCATTGCCGATGCTGATGTTGTTGTCTCAGGAGGACGAGGTCTAAAAGGACCCGAAAATTGGGGAATGATAGAAGATTTAGCTACTGTTTTGGGTGCCGCAACCGCTTGCTCTAAACCAGTTTCCGATTTAGGTTGGAGACCTCACAGTGAGCACGTAGGACAAACTGGAAAGCCTGTAGCCACTAATTTATATATTGCGGTAGGAATTTCTGGAGCCATCCAGCACATTGCAGGTATCAACTCATCTAAAGTAAAAGTAGTTATCAATTCGGATGCTGACGCCCCTTTCTTCAAAGTGGCTGATTACGGAATTGTAGGTGATGCCTTTGATATTTTACCTAAATTAACTGAAAA
This sequence comes from uncultured Flavobacterium sp., assembly GCA_964292845.1. Taxonomy (GTDB): domain Bacteria; phylum Bacteroidota; class Bacteroidia; order Flavobacteriales; family Flavobacteriaceae; genus Flavobacterium. Next base: position 4,482 of record CAXYWC010000050.1, read on the forward strand.
ATTAAAAGCTTTTAAAGCTCAGAATTCATAAAACAATTTTGCCCCAAACCCTAGGAGCTATATAATTCTAAATTATGTAGCTCTTTTTTTTATTTAAGGTTTTTTGAAGCGAAAAGTTTTTGTTACTTTGCAAGTATTAAATATTTTACTTTATACCATTTAGATTCTAAAATCTGTACTCAAGCCTGAAAGAATGAACAAATGAAGTAATCTAAAATTTAAAAATCTAAAAATGAGTTTAGTAAAACTAACCATAAAAGGAATATCGTACAGCCAAACACAAAACGGTGCCTATGCCCTTATTTTGAATGAAGTAGATGGTGACCGAAAACTACCAATAGTAATTGGCGCTTTCGAAGCACAATCTATAGCCATTGCACTCGAAAAAGAAATAAAACCCCCTCGTCCACTCACACACGATTTATTTAAAACCTTCGCAGACAGGTTTGACATCATTATCAAACAAGTAATTATACACAAACTAGTTGATGGTGTTTTTTACTCCAGTATAATATGCGAACGGGATAAAATTGAAGAAATTATCGACGCTAGAACTTCAGACGCCATTGCATTAGCACTACGGTTCCACGCACCCATTTTTACCTACAAAAATATATTAGATAAGGCTGGTATATTCCTAAAAACAAATCCAGATACCGACAGCCTAGAGGAGGAATTGGACAATGCGTTATCATCAAACAACCCGTTTTCAGAGGAAAGCAACGACAGCAAAAACATATTTGCCAAACACAGCTTGTCGGAACTTCACGAAATGCTAAACGCAGCAGTAAATGATGAAGATTATGAAAAAGCAGCCAAAATAAGAGACGAAATCTCGAAAAGAGAAGTGTAATGTTTAATCGTTAATTTGTTTAACCGATTAACCTGAATAAACAAAAAATGAAGCAATACCTAGATTTAGTACAACACGTCCTAGAAAATGGAACACAAAAAGGTGATAGAACAGGAACGGGAACAAAAAGCGTTTTTGGCTACCAAATGCGTTTCGATTTAGCCGAAGGTTTCCCGATGGTGACCACCAAAAAATTGCACCTAAAATCAATTATTCATGAATTACTTTGGTTCCTGAAGGGAGAAACAAACATTGGGTACTTACAAGAAAACGGCGTAAAAATTTGGGACGATTGGGCTAACGAAAACGGCGAGTTAGGTCCCGTTTACGGACACCAATGGCGCAATTGGAACAGCGAAGAAATAGATCAAATTACCGAATTAATAGATACGCTAAAAACCAACCCCAACAGCCGCAGAATGCTTATTTCGGCTTGGAATCCTTCCGTTTTGCCCGATACCACAAAATCGTTTGCCGAAAATGTGGCTAATGGAAAAGTAGCGTTACCACCCTGTCATGCTTTTTTTCAGTTTTATGTTTCTGAAGGGAAATTATCTTGCCAATTGTACCAGCGTAGTGCCGATATTTTTTTAGGCGTTCCTTTTAACATTGCTTCCTATGCGCTATTTACCATGATGATTGCACAAGTTTGCCATTTGCAAGTAGGCGAATTTATTCACACTTTTGGCGATGCCCACATTTATAATAACCATTTTGAGCAAGTGGAATTGCAATTATCGCGCGAGCCAAAACCACTGCCCAAAATGATTTTAAATCCTGAAGTAAAAAGCATTTTCGATTTTACGTTTGACGATTTTACCCTCGAAGGGTATGAGGCGCATGCACATATAAAAGGGGCGGTTGCGGTTTAAAAATATTAAAAATAACACATGAAAAATCGTCTTTTTATTATATTTTCACTTTTTGCATCTTCTGTTTTTGCTCAAGACAATAACGACAAAAAAGTATTTTTAGATTCTTTATCGAAAGAAACAACTGAAGGAAATCACAAATATTATAGAATTATAAAAAACTATAGTTTACAAAAAGATGAATATGAAATAGTTGATTATTATTTGAATAATCAAATAAAGGCTGAGGGATTGTTTAAAAGTAAATATAAATCTGCAGCAATGGGTGAATATAAAGAGTATTACCAATCTGGAAAACTGAAAAGTGTTACAAATTATTCAACAAAAAACTCACAAACGGATACTTTTTATTCTTTATATGAAAATGGGAATAGAGAAATAGAAGGTGAATATGTTAAAATAAAAAAGGATAATGCTAGAGAAGAATCAACACTAAAAATAAGCTCATTTTGGGATGAAAACAGAATTCAAAAGGTTATTAACGGTAATGGATTTATGATTGAAAAGAAAGAATTTGAAACTTCAAGTGGTAAAATTAAAGATGGATTTAAAGATGGAATATGGACAGGTAATAATTTAACTTATAAAATTCAATTTACTGATGAGTATGAGTCAAGAAATCTAACTAAGGGTCTAAGTAGAGATGTCAATAATAAAGAATTTAACTATTCCAAAATAGAAATAATCCCAGAATTTCCAGGAGGAATGATGGGTTTTTCAAAATATGTACAAAAAAAATACAAAACACCGGACGTCAAAAAAAACATTAAAGGACGTATATTATTAAGATTCTTAATTAATGCAAACGGTAAAGTAGATGATGTTCTAATTTTAGAAAGTTTGGAAAAAGATTGTGATAATGAAGCTATAAAATTAATAAACTCAACTGATGGATTATGGATTTCAGGGGAGTATAGAGGTATTAAAATAAATTTTACTTATATATTACCAATAATGCTTGATATTAGAGCTGAATAATCAAATATTATATCTTTAAGAAGTTATATAAAATTCTAAATAAAAACATCTCGCGAACCAAAACCATTACCCAAAAGGATTTTGAATCCTGAAGTAAAAAGCATTTTACATTTGATGATTTTACGCTCGAAGGATATGAAGCGCATGCTAATATAAAAGGAGCGGTTGCTGTATAAATTTAGCCCCACAAGAGTTGCGGGGCCTTTTTTATTGATTTAAAACAAGATGAAATTTTAGTTCACCCTCAAAACAAAATAATTCTTTTTCCCGCTTTGTAGCAATACAAATTGGTTGTTTATCATGTCTTTTGGTGTCAGTACAAACGCCTCGGTTACTTTTTCTTTATTGACCGAAATAGAATTAGCCGAAAGTGCGCGTCTAGCTTCTCCGTTCGATTTTAAAAATCCTGATTTTTCGTTTAGCACCTCAACAATGTTTATTCCAGACTCAACCTCAGCTCTAGTGATTTCGGCTTGCGGAACACCATCAAAAATTTCTAAAAAAGTTGCGGCATCTAATGCTTTCAAATCATCGGAAGTAGAATTTCCGAATAAAATGGCAGATGCTTTTATGGCTTTTTCTAATTCTTCTTTTCCATGAACTAGGATGGTAATTTCTTCGGCTAATTTGCGTTGTAAAACACGCAAATGGGGTGCGGTTTTATGTTTTTCTATCAAACCATCAATCGTATTTTTATCTAAAAAAGTGAAAATCTTGATGTATTTTTCGGCATCTTCATCCGACGTGTTTAACCAAAATTGATAAAATTTGTACACTGAAGTTTTATCGGCAGTTAGCCAAACGTTGCCGCCTTCCGATTTTCCGAATTTAGATCCATCGGCTTTGGTAATTAACGGGCACGTCATGGCAAACGCTTTCGCCTCGGTATTGGGGTTCATGCGGCGCACTAATTCGGTTCCTGTGGTAATGTTGCCCCATTGGTCGCTTCCGCCCATTTGAAGCAAGCATTTGTGGGTTTTATGCAAATGATAAAAATCGTATCCTTGAATTAATTGGTAGGTAAATTCGGTAAACGACATACCTTCGCCTTCGGCACCCAATCGTTTTTTGACAGAGTCTTTGGCCATCATGTAATTTACGGTGATTCTTTTACCGACATCGCGAGCAAAATTAATGAACGAAAAGTCTTTCATCCAATCGTAGTTGTTTACTAAAACAGGGGCATTGGCCTCGGTCGTAGTAAAATCTAAAAAACGAGATAAAACGGCTTTTATTCCCGCCACATTTTGGGTTAAAGTGGCTTCATCGAGCAAATTCCGCTCGTCGCTTTTGCCAGAAGGATCGCCTATCATTCCTGTTGCTCCGCCAATTAAGGCAATGGGTTTATGTCCGAAATTTTTCAAATGAACTAACAAAATAATGGGAACTAAACTCCCAATATGTAGCGAATCGGAGGTTGGGTCGAAACCAATATAGGTTGGTGTGCTTTCTTTCAGCAATTGTTCTTCGGTTCCAGGCATCATATCGTGAACCAATCCGCGCCATTGTAATTCTGCTACTAAATTTTTCATTTTCAAAATCAATTTTGGCAAAGATAACAATTCAATGACAAAAATCAATTTCAAAAATCAATGGCAATTTCAAAAATCAATAATTAATGGTGCTTTTTTTTGATTGAGACTATTCTATTAATCCAGAAAAAGTGTAATTCCTAATTCGTAATTCGTAATTTTGTTTTTATGATTTTAGTTACAGGAGCAACAGGATTGGTAGGTTCGCATTTGGTTTTGCATTTAATAGCGCAAAATCAAACGGTGCGGGCATTATTTAGAACCGAAAAAGGAAAACTTCGGGTAAAAGCTGTTTTTGATTTTTATAATCAATCCGATTTGTTTTCTAAAATACATTGGTGTCAAGCGGATATTTTAGACATTCCTTCGCTTGAAGTTGCGTTTCAGCAGATTGAGTATGTTTATCATTGCGCAGCTTTAGTTTCTTTTGATCCTAAAGAGGAAGAAAATCTTAGAAAAACAAACATAGAAGGCACTCAAAATATTGTTAATTTCTGTATCGATTTTAAAATTAAAAAATTGTGTTATGTGAGTTCTATTGCGGCTTTAGGCGATTTGTTGCCGCACGAAAGTGGCGTTACAGAAGAATGCGAGTGGAATCCCGAAAAGCAACATAGTGATTATGCCATATCAAAATATGGTGCCGAAATGGAAGTTTGGCGGGCACAAGAAGAAGGACTTGACGTAGTTGTTGTTAATCCAGGGGTTATTCTTGGGCCTCTTTTTTGGACAGATGGAAGTGGCGAAATATATAGTAAAGTAAAAAATGGGTTGCCTTTTTTTACGAAAGGAAGTACCGGATTTATTGGGATAAACGATGTTGTAACCACAATGGTATTCCTAATGCAAAGTACCATTGTAAGAGAAAAATTTATTTTAGTTTCCGAAAACAAAACGTATCAGGAAGTGGTTTTTGCTATTGCCGAAACACTACAGGTACAAAAGCCAAAATGGTATGCTAGAAAATGGATTACTAGTATTGCGTGGCGCGCCAATTGGGTTTTAGTCCTTTTTGGAAAAAAGAGCATTTTGACTCATGATTTATCCAATTCCCTACATACCAATGATTTATATTCGAATACTAAGATTTTAAGCACATTAAATTATCGTTTTGAAGGCATAGAAGAGTACATCCGGTCTTTGAAAAACTAACCTTTGACAATAACTTTGGATTTTTGCTTCGTTTTTGGGTTTTTAGATGATTTTATGATCGAATCTCGTATTTTTTTAGCTTTTACTCTCGATTCTCGGTTTACAAGAGTATCCATTAGCACTTTTTCTTTTTGCAATCGGTTGGATACATTTTCAAACATTATCTTATAGCTTTCAATATCTGAAGCAAAATATTTGTTGTTTTCGGCAAATTGCAAACTATCTATTTTGTATTTCTGATAAATATAGGTTTTGGGGTCTATATTATTTTTTGCCAGTTTCTCTGGGCTATAGCTTTTTAGCGCTTGCAATAAAGCCAAATCATACAATATGTATTCCATAACGCCTTTGTCTATGGGTTTGGCAGGTTTTGGAATGTCATTCTTGTTAGAACAACCGCCAATAATGAGTATCGAAAGTACTAAAACAATTCTTTTCATAAGCTTATCTGTTGAATTCTAATCGTTTGCCACAATGAATATCTTCTATTATTGTGTCGTGAAAAACCAGCTCTCCATTTACAAAAGTATGGGTAATTTTTGATGTAAAGGTACAATCTTCAAAGGGAGACCAACCACATTTGTACAAGATATTGTTTTTGTTTACCGTCCAAGGTTTTTTGGGATTTACAATGACTAAATCGGCATAAAACCCTTCTTTTATAAAGCCACGACGGTCAATTTTAAAAATTTTGGCTGGATTATGTGCCGTTTTTTCGACAATTTTTTCGACCGAAATTTTACCTTGATGATAAGCTTCAAATAGCGCCACAACAGCGTGTTGTACTAATGGCCCACCAGAAGGCGCTGTGGTGTATGGGTTTTGTTTTTCTTCAAATGTATGGGGAGCGTGATCGGTGGCTATTACATCAATTCTATCGTCAAGCAGTGCTGCCCACAATCCGTCTTTGTCGGCTTGCGTTTTTACTGCTGGATTCCATTTGATGAGAGTGCCTTTTCGGGCATAATCGTCATTGGTAAACCACAAATGATGGACGCAAACTTCGGCAGTAATTTGTTTGTCTTCTAGAGGGATATTCGAAAAAAGCGCCGTTTCTTTTGCTGTCGAAACATGAAAAATATGCAATCTGGCGCCTGTTTTTTGCGCCAAAGCCACTGCTTTTGACGACGATAAGTAACACGCTTCTTCGCTGCGAATGAGATGGTGAAATTCCATAGGAATAGCCTCTCCGTATTCTGCTTTGTATTTTTCTAAATTGTTTTTTATGGTTGTTTCGTCTTCGCAATGTACTGCAATAAGCATTTTAGTTGAAGAAAATATTTTTTCTAAAACAGCTTCATCATCTACCAGCATATTTCCTGTTGACGAGCCTAAGAAAATTTTAATTCCTGCTACATTTTTGGAATTTGTTTTTAATACTTCTTCCAAATTGTCGTTTGTGGCACCCATCATAAACGAATAATTCGCATACGAAGATTGGGCTGCAATTTGGTATTTTTGTTCTAATAATTCTTGTGTTACGGCATTAGGGACTGTATTGGGTTGTTCTATGTAAGACGTAATTCCGCCTGCCACTGCGGCACGAGATTCGGATGCAATATCGCCTTTGTGTGTGAGTCCTGGTTCCCGAAAATGCACTTGGTCGTCTATCATTCCAGGGATTAGATAATTTCCTTCTGCATCAATAACCTTGCAATTATCCGATTTTGGCGTTATGTTTTTTCCAATTTCAATAATAAATTCATTTTCAATAAGAACATCGCCTTCAAACAGGATTCCTTCGTTGACAATTATAGCATTTTTTATTAAAACTTGTTTCATTTTTTTTGAGGTTTTGGGTAGTAGGTTTTTGGTTTTGTCCGATACTTAAAGCCTTTTTAGTATTTTCCGTACTCGAAGCATAATAACTCCTAATATGGCTTCTTTGATAATGGCATTACTCATTTTCGATTCTCCTTTTGTGCGGTCGGTAAAAATAATGGGGACTTCTATTATTTTGAAATCATGGATGAACGTACGGTATTTCATTTCGATTTGAAAAGCGTAACCCGTAAATTTTATTTTATCTAAATCCATGGTTTCCAATACGTTTCTTTGGTAACAAATAAAACCTGCTGTGGCATCGTGAATTTTCATTCCCGTAATAAAGCGCACATACATGGAGGCAAAATACGATATTAAAACTCGGTTTAGTGGCCAGTTGACCACATTAACACCGGTTATGTAACGAGATCCTATTGCCATTCCTGCTTTTTCTAATTTGCAGGCATTGTATAATTTTTCTAAATCGGCTGGATTGTGTGAAAAATCGGCATCCATTTCAAAAATATACTCATAGTCGTGTTGCAAACACCATTTGAAACCGTGCACGTAAGCGGTTCCTAGTCCTGATTTTTCTTTTCTGGTTTCTAGAAATAATTGGTTTGCAAATTCTTGTTGAAGTTCGGTTACCTTGGCCGAAGTCCCGTCGGGCGAATTGTCGTCAACAATTAGAATGTGGAATTTTTTGGGTAACGAAAACACCGCTCGAATGATAATTTCGATATTTTCGATTTCGTTATAGGTTGGGATAATTACAATTCCGTCTTTCATAAGGTACAATTCTGATGCAAAAATAAGCTTTTTAGCAAATGTGTTTCTTAAATTATTTATAATTAAATAATAGTTTTAAAAAATTTGTAAATTTGCGGTATGAGTAAAACCGAACTTATTCCCAGAATTATAGAAAACAAAGATTGGATAACTTTTTTATTCGCTTTTGCTTTTTTGTTACTCGCCATTACTAAAACTACTTTTGAAAATCGTTTCAAAGATTTTGTAAACCTAGTCGTTAGTGATAAATACCTGAAAATTTATAAAGACGGGAGTAACCTCATGACTTGGTTTACCGTTTTGTTATTTGTTGTTCAGCTAATTTCATTTTCTTTTTTCTTACAGCTCGTTTTAAGCCATTTAGGTTATACCACAAAAACAAATTGGATAAGTTTTATCCAAATAATCACTTTTTTAAGCTTTTTTATACTATCAAAATTTTTGATTGAAAAAATTGTGGCTACTTCATTCAACATCAAAAGTTTCACAGAACAGTTCAATTTATTTAAAGTAAGCTACAGATCGTATGTAGGATTGGCTCTTTTGCCTATTAATATTATTATGTATTATACAGATATTGTAAATTCTTACAGTATAATCAGTATTATAATAGTATTATTAACAATTAATGTGATGACTTATTTAATTTCATTGAAGAATTATCAAAAATTACTATTCGGCAAGTTGTTTTATTTTATTTTGTATATTTGCGCACTTGAAATTGCACCGTACTACTTTATGTATTTTGTTGTTACAAGAGGTTAGTGTATTAGAAAATAATTAATATGAAAGTGAAAACAATTTTAGTTTCTCAACCTGAACCAAAGGTTGAAAACTCTCCTTATTTTGAGCTGCAAAATAAGCACAAGATTAAAGTTGATTTCAGACCGTTTATCCACGTAGAGGGTGTTTTAGCAAAAGATGTTCGTTTGCAAAAAATCGATTTGAATAATTTTACAGCCATTATTTTAACTAGTAAAAATTCTGTTGATCACTTTTTCAGAGTAGCTGAAGAAATGCGGTATAAAGTCCCTGAGGATTTGAAATATTTTTGCCAATCGGAAGCCGTAGCCTTTTATCTTCAGAAGTATGTAGTGTACCGAAAACGAAAAATATATGTAGGTCAGAAAGATTTTGTAGACATGTCTACTCTTTTTAAAAAATACAAAGACGAAAAATATCTTTTACCTTCATCAGATCAGCTCAATGCGGATATTCCGCAAACGCTAAACAATTTAAAACTCGACTGGATTCCAGGTACCTTTTACAAAACGGTCATGAGTGATTTATCCGATTTAAAAGATGTTTACTACGATGTTTTGGCATTTTTTAGCCCAACAGGAATAAAATCATTGTTTAAAAACTTCCCCGATTTTGAACAAAACAATACCCGAATAGCTGTTTTTGGAAGCACAACTCAAAAAGAAGCGTTAGAACACGGATTGCGAATAGACATTCTGGCACCTACACCAGAAACGCCTTCTATGACAATGGCATTAGAAAAATACGTTTGTGAAGCAAACAAAGGAAAATAAAAAAACAGCTGCTTCGGCAGCTATTTTTTTTATGTTTCGTTTTATATTTACCATTCAAAAAAAAGCACATGAATTCATCCAATCCAAACGGATTTATTGCCACAACAATCGAAGCAAAAGTGGCAACAATCACTTTTAGTCATCCCGCCAGCAATTCTTTCCCTAGTACTTTATTAGCCGATTTAACTGTTGCGCTACACCTTTTGAGCGAAAACGAGTCGGTTTCGGTCATTGTTCTAAAAAGCAATGGAACTACCTTTTGCGCAGGCGCATCGTTTGACGAGCTGCTTTCTATAACTAATTTTGAGGATGGAAAAACTTTTTTTAGTGGTTTTGCGAATGTGATTAACGCAATGCGAACGTGCAAAAAAATAATAATAGGTCGAGTACAAGGCAAAGCGGTAGGCGGAGGAGTTGGTCTTGCTGCAGCCTGCGATTATGTTTTTGCTACCGAAAACGCGGCTATTAAACTATCTGAACTAGCCATAGGCATTGGTCCTTTTGTGATAGAACCTGCCGTTTCTAGGAGAATAGGAAAAACAGCTATATCTCAACTTTCCTTATCGCCAACAGCATGGAAAACAGCAAAATGGGCTTTTGAAAACCAACTGTATTCCGAGATTTTTGATTCGGAGGAAGCATTAGATCTTGCATTAAACATTTTTACGGCAAACCTCTCGTCGTACAACCCTGAAGCCTTACTGGAAATGAAAGCTGTTTTATGGGAAAACACCGCGAATTGGGATAGTTTATTATACGATAGAGCGGCTATTTCAGGCAAATTAGTAATATCTGATTTTACAAAAGAGGCATTAAGTGCATTTAAAAAATAACAATCAAATCCACTAAACAAAAAAATACCCCCAAAGAGTCATTAACTTTTTGGGGGCATGAATATTATCTGTAGGTTAACGTTTTAAAACTTAGCTCCAATAGTTAAATTTATAGCTGTAAAACCTGTTTTTACTGTTGAATAATAAGATGAGGTTCCTGAACCAAACTGTTCCGATTCAAAACTGGTTATGTTTGAGAAAACAAAATCTAAACCTACTGCAAGTACATTATATCTAAATTTTACTTCTGGATTAAACATGATTCCTCCACCAGCAAAATCATTATTACTATCTACATAACTATTCCCGTAATAATCTGTATATGTAGCATTATCCAAACTTAATAATACATTATAACCCGCATTTACGTTTGCTTCTATACCTATTTCGTTTGTGAATTTAATAATATTAGCAAAACCCACATTCAATACGGTTCCTTGAAATTTTATTTTTTCATCTCCAAAATAGGCACCCGCTCTAAGCCAAGTTGTTTTGAACCCTGGTCTCCACATGTCGTTTGAACCAAAATACCAAATATTACCAAATTTCAATCCTCCACCAATTCCTGCGGAAGAAAAATCGGTTGTGGCACTTCCTACGAATGTATCTATAAAAAGCCCATTTTTGGTTAATTTTGAACTTCCTGATTTTTCTTGTGCATTAGAAAATAAAAACGCACAAAAAGCCAACGATACTAATACTACTTTTTTCATATAAATTGATGTTTAAAATTGTTAGGAACAAATATAACATTAAATTAAATAGGACAATTTTTTTAAATTAAAAATTCTTAATTTATTTTATGATATTGTAAATCAAAATACTGAAATCGAACGGCTAGAAATAAAAACCAAACGAGCCTTTTATTGTAAACTTATTTGCATCAGGAAGGTTTAAATAGCTACCACGCCATGCAAAATCGATGCGAAAAACCTTAAAAATATTTCCTACTCCAGCATGGTATTCCCAATAGCCGTTAGAAGGTGCTCGGTACGTTAGCCCCGATGCGTTTATGGCTATGTTTTCGTTCGAAACATTCCCATAAATTGCTTTTACACCTACTATTTCTCGCCAATTTAGTTTTTTTAGAAATGGAATTCTTGAAAAAATTCGTCCGTTGAAATGTTGTTCTAAATGTAATGAGGCATATTGGTCTGTTACAAACTCATAGTAATTCATTAAATTATAAGTGTTGTCAATCACAAAATACGATTGGTTTCCAGGCACTACGGCAAGTAATCCTAGCGGTACAGTGCCGAATACTTTTCCAACTTCAAATGTAGAAAACAATCGTCCCATTCCGCCCATATAGATGGGTTGACGATAATATAATTGTAGTTTTTGATATTCGAAATCACTGTTAAAAACACCTTTAAAGCCTTGGCTATAATTTACAAATACGCGTGAATAATTATTGTCTACTTCCAATCGTTCGACACCATAACCCACTGTTTTTCTGCCAGGTGTAAAATCGATACCTATTGTTGCTTCTGCTTGTTTTACATCTGGTTTTATAATGCCATTTGGATTTGCCAAATTGGGTAATGCGGTATAATAGTCTAAACTAAATGTTGGCGAGGCCGATTGTAGCGTTCTATACGAAAATCCTGTTTGGAAAATTAAATCTTTTACGGGTTCTATTTCGGCAGTAAAAGAAGTTAAATTTACATTGGTTAGTTTGCTGTTGTCTCCACTAGCAAAGAAGGAAGAAGAGGCGAAACTTCGCCCCAAAATATCGTTTGAAGTGGTTAAACTTACTCCAATTTGTTCTACATCACGACGATTTCCACCCGAGATAATAATTCGGTTTTTCTTATCGACCATCCATTTTCCTGAAATACCGTATTTGAATTTGTTGTCTTTAAATCCATAAGCCGTATAGCCTTGAATTCGCCAAGGATCGTTTGTGCCAAAATAGGTTCTTCCACCCACCCTTAATCTCATACCTTCAATATCATTAAACCCAAATAGTGAAAATATGGGACCGTAATCGATAAAACCCTTATTGATATAGCCACTTCCTAAAATAGTGACTAGGTTGTACATCTGTTTGAATTTTTTAACCGTTTTTAGCGTATCGAGCATTTTATAAACGCCTGCTTCGTTTTTGTTTAACGATTCGCCTCTGTTTTCTTTCCAAAACTCGTCAGATTTTGTGTAAACCGATTGATCGTAAGTATTGATATCTTCTTTATAAAATTTGTCTGGTTTTACTTCATTAAATTTATGATCACTGTATAAAGAGGTTCTTTTTCCGTACACTCCTTTTGATTTTTCCTTTTTGTTTAAGGCAAAATCAGACATCATATGATCTCTTTTTAAAAGAAAAACGGAATCATTTAACACTTCAAACTCTTGCTCGATATAAATATCTTTTACCCAGTTTATATTAGCGCTTTTGGAAGCGGTAAGGTTTATTTTTTTGATAGCAAATGTGGTGTCATTTACCCAAAAATCCCCTTTGAAAGTCAATTCATTTTTTCTGCGGGGATAAAAAACAATATTATAACACCATTTTTTATCAATAAAGGTACTGTCACTTAACACATAATTATAGGTGTTAATTCCTGTTTTGGACAGTGGACTTACAAAATTTTTATCGAAGAAGTTTAGGTAATTGTTATAAATATCATAGTTTGCATATAAATCTTTGATAAATGTATCAACACCATTGCCTTCGCCAAGTCCCGAATTTTTATTGGCTTTTAAAATTTCTTTGGTTTTTCCTTTGGTATTATCGCCATAAACCTCCGATAAGGATTCGTTTATAAAAATAGGTAAATATGTTTTTCCTGTAATTTTTGAAGTATCTATTTGTTTAAAAATAAATTCCATTCCTTTAAAAACTCTGTTTTTCATAAACGCAGAATCAATAGAATTCATGTCAAATTCTACTTTTTCGTATTTATTCATCTGGTACTGAGCAAACATGTTTAGTCCGTTTTTACGCTTTCGTTCCCAAATTTTTCGAAGAATGTCTAAGGCTGGATTGTTTTTTTTAGAGGTTTTTCCAGCATATATTTTTACTTCTTCGAGTGTGTTTGCGGCTCCAAAAGAAATTTTCATGTTATAGTTTACCGCTTTAGTCAATGTAATTTCTTTAGTTTCAAAACCTACATAAGAAACAACTAGCGTTTTCCTGTCTGATGGCGATTCTAGATAAAACCTTCCGTTTTCGTCAGATGTAACACATTCGCGAGCACCTTTGAAGCAAATGTTAGCATACGGAACCGTTCCGTTCAAATCATCATAAATAACCCCACTAACTTTAGTTTGGGCAATAATAGACATTGAAAATAAAAAACCGAAAATTACAACTATTTTTTTCATAACATTTTAAACAAAAAACTTCATCAATAGATGATGAAGTTTCAAATATACCTTTTTTTTAGACTATTTAGATTGCTAGATTGCTAGATTTTTAGACTTTGTTTACTCTAATAATTAAATTGTCTAATTATCTGAAAATCTATTTATACATTACTTTTTTAACCGCTTTTACAACATCTTGTGCATTAGGTAACCATTCTTTTAACAACGTTGGCGAATACGGCGCTGGAGTATCTGCTGTTGTAATTCTTTGTATTGGAGCATCCAGAAAATCGAAAGCACGTTCTTGAACAATGTATGTAATTTCTGATGCTACAGACGCAAAAGGCCAAGCTTCTTCAAGAACCACTAATCTATTTGTTTTTTTAACAGACGTTAAAATAGTTTCATAATCCATTGGGCGAACGGTACGTAAATCGATAATTTCACACGAAATTCCTTCTTTTTCTAATTCGTCAGCAGCAATATGGGCTTCTTTGATAATTTTTCCAAAAGAAACAATCGTTACATCGGTTCCAGCTCTTTTGATATCAGCCACACCAAGCGGAATAGTATAATCGCCTTCTGGCACTTCGCCTTTATCACCGTACATTTGTTCCGATTCCATAAAAATAACAGGATCGTTATCCCGAATAGCAGCTTTTAATAAGCCTTTAGCATCATAAACTGTACTTGGTACAACCACTTTAAGCCCTGGTGTGTTGGCAAACCAGTTTTCAAAAGCTTGTGAGTGTGTTGCTCCTAATTGTCCTGCAGAAGCAGTTGGTCCACGAAAAACCATTGGCATAGGAAATTGTCCCGCACTCATTTGACGCATTTTGGCTGCGTTATTGATAATTTGATCGATACCTACTAACGAGAAATTGAAAGTCATATACTCCACAATAGGGCGACAACCATTCATAGCCGATCCTACGGCAATACCAGCAAAACCAAGCTCTGCAATAGGTGTGTCGATAACTCTTTTTGCTCCAAATTCATCTAACATTCCTTTTGAAGCTTTGTAAGCACCGTTATATTCGGCAACTTCTTCTCCCATTAAATAAACGGATTCGTCGCGACGCATTTCTTCGCTCATCGCTTCACAAATAGCTTCTCTAAATTGTATCGTTCTCATATATATAATTATAAATCTGTAAAATTGAACAGCAAAAATAATTATTTTAAATCACTTTATGCACTATTTACGCTAAAATAATTGGAAGCTAATCCTGCTATGCGCTATATCTTTTCCTTGTTAAAGAAACAAGAAAAAGGATGTCGCTGCTATCAGGGCTACGAAAACGAAATAGTTTTACAAAAACAAGGTACAATCAAAACCGATTGTTTCAAAAGCACTTCCACTGAATTTGTGCTAAAACAAAAAAAGCGCTCCAATTGGAGCGCTTTTTGAAAAAGTATATCGAAATATTATTTTTTCTTTCCTTTTGCTGGTGCTTTTGCAGCTTTTGCAGCTTCTTGAGCAGCCTTCATAGCAGCACGAGAGATTCTTACTTGACAAACAACAGTATTGTCTGGGTGTAAAATTTTGTATTTGTCGTTTGCTAAAGCTGTAACATAAATTTTGTTACCCATTTCTAGAGGCGTAATGTCTGCATCTAAGAAATCTGGCAAGTTAGCTGGCAACGCTTTTACTTTAAGTTTACGTTGGTTCAAACGTAAAACCCCTCCTAATAAAACCCCTGGAGATGTTCCTACGATTCTTACTGGAACTTCCATAGTAACCTCTTTATCATCAAATAATTGATAAAAATCAAGGTGTAAAATTTTGTCAGAAACTGGGTGTACTTGGATATCTTGCAAAACTGCATTGTACGATTTTCCGCCTTCAACTTCAATCACAACTGTGTGTGCGTTTGGAGTGTAAACCAATGTTTTGAATGCTCTTTCGTCTGCTGAAA
>CAXYWC010000051.1:0-19628 GCA_964292845.1 uncultured Flavobacterium sp.
CTTGTTTGCTTTGTTCGGAAATCACTTTGGTTTTTAAGTGTAAACTAGGTTCCATAGCATTGACTAAAGTTGACTTTCCTACGCCCGAATGTCCGGAAAACATAGTTACTTTGCCTTTCATTATTTCCTTTAATTCCTCGATTCCTTTTCCTTGTGTCGATGAAACACGTAGGCATTTGTAACCAATTTGCTGATAAATATACTGCATGTATAATTGCTCGTCGAGCATAGCGTCGTCGTAAGTGTCTATTTTATTAAATACTAAAATGGTTTCTATGCCATAGGCTGCGGCAGTAACCAGAAAAGGATTTATAAAATTGGTTGTTGTAGGCGGATTGTTTATTGTTATCAATAAAAAAACATAATCTAGATTAGAGGCAATAATGTGCATTTGATGCGATAAATTGACCGATTTACGAACGATATAGTTTTTTCGATCATGAATATTGGTAATTGTTCCTGTTGTCACATCGGAATTTTCGTCTAAATCATAATCGACAACATCGCCCACCGCAATTGGGTTGGTGCTTTTGATGCCTTTCATTCGGAATTTTCCTTTGATACGGCATTCCATAAAATCTCCTTCTGTAGATTTTACAGTATACCAACTTCCTGTAGATTTATAAACGATTCCTGTCAAAATGAATTATGAATTATGAATTGAATGCAAAATTACGATTAATTCTACAATATAATTTGTGATTTACAATTAGTGTTTATTATTGATTTATAATTTTCTCTTGGTGTGTAATACTTTCTTGATGAATGGCTTTAAACATTTTTAAGATAAATTCTTCACTTAATCCTTTTTCTTCACCATCAAGAATCATTTTTCCTAAAATTTCGTTCCATCGTTTGTTTTGTAAAACGGCAACATTATTGGCTTTTTTAAGCGCTCCTATTTGTTCAGCAACTTTCATTCTGTTACCTAAAATTTCGAGGATTTTACTATCATAAATATCAATATTAGCGCGTAATTTTATCATTTCGGTGTTATAGCCATCTTCCTCAACGGTCATTTTTTTGACTTTCAAATCTTCAAACATTTGCTTCAAAACCGTTGGTGTTACTTGCTGTGCTGCATCGCTCCAAGCATTGTCTGGATCTGTATGCGTTTCAATTATTAACCCGTCATAATTTAAATCGAGCGCTTGTTGCGAAACTTCTTGAATCATATCTCGTCTTCCTGTTATGTGAGACGGATCGATTATTAATGGTAAATCTGGAAAACGACTTTGCAGTTCGATTGCAATTTGCCATTCAGGAATATTTCTATATTTTGTTTTTTCGTAAGTAGAAAATCCTCTATGAATAACTCCTAATTTTTTGATTCCTGCGTTATACAAACGTTCTACACCACCAATCCATAAAGCTAAGTCAGGATTTACAGGGTTTTTTACCAATACAATTTTGTCGGTATTTTGTAAAGCATCGGAAATTTCTTGAACTGCAAAAGGATTTACGGTTGTTCGAGCTCCAATCCACAAAACATCAATACCATATTCTAATGCTAATTTTACATGAGTGGCATTGGCTACTTCGGTCGCCATAAGCAAACCTGTTTCGGCTTTGGCTTTTTGCAACCATTTAAGACCAATTTCTCCAACTCCTTCAAATCCACCTGGACGAGTTCGTGGTTTCCAAATTCCAGCACGAAAAATACTTACATCGGAATTTTTTAATTCGTGTGCGATTTTCAAGACCTGTTCTTCTGTTTCTGCGCTACATGGCCCCGCTATTACTAACGGATGTGATAATTTGAAATCGTCTAACCAAGTGCGTAATGAGATACTATTTTCCATAGTTTTTATTTGTTGCAAAATTACTATTTTACTTTGGGTTTATACCAAAAAAAATCCCGACATAAATCGGGATTATAGTGTGTATTGTTTTTTATTTAAATAACGACATACCAATCCCAGTTGCTTTTCCAAGCAGACCAAAAAGGAGTGTTCCAAGTATTTTGTGTATTGTTTGTCATTAGAGCAAATATATACATTTGAAATTAGTATTCTGTGTTTTCTTGAATCTTTCAATCATTTATTTTGTTACTTTTGCTACAAATCACGAATTATGTCAATTGAAGTTCAAAATATTTCTAAAAATTACGGAACGCAAAAAGCGTTAGACAATGTTTCTTTTTCAGTAAAAAAAGGAGAAATCGTAGGCTTTCTTGGTCCAAATGGCGCAGGAAAATCAACATTAATGAAAATTTTGACTACTTATATCAATGCTGATGAAGGTTCGGCCATAGTAAACGGATTTGATGTAAACACAAACCAATTAGATGTTCAGAAATCGGTTGGTTATTTGCCAGAACACAATCCGCTGTATTTAGATTTGTATGTTCGAGAATATTTGGCTTTTAATGCAGATGTTTATAAAGTTGCAAAATCTCGAATTGAAGAAGTGATTGTTTTGACTGGATTATCGCCAGAAAGTCACAAAAAAATAGGGCAATTATCTAAAGGGTATCGTCAGCGTGTAGGATTAGCAACTGCGCTTTTACACAATCCTGATGTTTTAATTTTGGATGAACCAACGACTGGATTAGACCCAAACCAACTGGTTGAAATTCGGGATTTGATAAAAAATATTGGTAAAGATAAAACAGTTTTCTTATCGACACACATTATGCAAGAAGTTGAAGCCATTTGCGATAGAGTTATCATCATCAATCACGGAAAAATAGTGACGGACAAAAACCTTGACTTATTAGTTTCTGAAAAAACGGAACAAATTATCGAAGTTGAATTTGATAAAGTTATCGACGAAAAGTTGTTTTCTAATTTACCAAATATTCAATCGTATAAAAAAATACATGATTTGGTTTGGGAACTTTCTTTTGCAACTGAAACCGATATGCGCCCCGTAGTTTTCGATTTTGCTCACGAAAATGGACTAAAAACTTTACAATTGAATCTGAAAAACAAGAATTTAGAAAGTGTTTTTAGAGAAATGACGAAATAACCGAAATGTCCTAGCCCAGATAGTAGTGGAAATCCTTTTATTTTTTTCTTTAAAAAATAAAAGATTGTAACGAATAGCTGGAAATAGCTCCTAAAAAATAGCCTTTGCAATCTCTTTAATATTTTCGGCTTTTCCCATCGAATAATAATGTAAAACTGGGATTCCTGCCGCAACCAATTCTTTACTTTGTTGGGTGCACCACTCGATTCCTATTTGTTTTACAGCATCGTTGTCTTTGGCTTTGACCACTTCCATAATTAAATCGTCGGGTAATTCGATACTAAATCGGTGTGGAATTAAATTCAATTGCTTCTTGGTTGCGATAGGTTTTAGTCCTGGAATAATAGGAACGGTAATGCCTGCAGCTCGGCATTTGGCTACAAAATCGAAGAATTTTTTATTGTCGTAAAACATTTGCGTGATGATGTAATCGGCTCCATTTTTTATTTTTTGCTTTAAAAAATGAATATCGCTGTCCAAACTTGGTGCTTCCATGTGTTTTTCGGGATAACCCGCAACACCAATACAAAAATGGGTTTGCGCCGAATTTTTTAAATCTTCATCTAAATAAATTCCTTTATTCAAATTGTTGATTTGTTCAACCAAATCGGAAGCAAATTCGTTGCCTTCTTTTTCGGGTTTAAAATAGGTTTCTGTTTTTAAAGCATCGCCACGAAGTGCCACTACATTATCTATTCCTAAAAAGTCTAAATCAATCAATAAATTTTCGGTATCTTCTTTGGTAAATCCACCGCACAAAATATGCGGAATAGCATCGACTGAATATTTATTTTGAATTCCGGCACAAATGCCAACTGTTCCTGGTCGCTTTTTAACCACTTTTTTTTGCAAAAGTCCGCTAGGCAATTCTTTAAATTCGTATTCTTCTCTGTGGTATGTTACGTCTATAAAAGGCGGATTGAATTCCATTAACGGATCAATTCCATCAAAAATAGATTGGATATTTTGCCCTTTTAGCGGTGGTAGAATTTCAAAAGAAAATAATGGTTTTCCTTGCGCGTTTTCGATATGTTGGGTTACTTTCATAATTTTGTTGTGAGTTGTGAGTTCTAAACCTAGAACCTTTAACTAGATTAATCTGCGATATTTGGGGCTAGCCATTTTGTAGCTTCTTCTGTGCTTATATTTCTGCGTTTGGCATAATCTTCTACTTGATCTTTTTTAATTTTTCCTAAACCAAAATATTTACTTTCTGGATTAGCAAAGTAATAGCCCGAAACCGATGAAGCTGGCCACATTGCCATGCTTTCGGTTAGCTTTACGCCTATTTCTTGTTCTACATTTAATAATTTCCAAATGGTTGGTTTTTCTAAATGGTCTGGGCAGGCTGGATAACCTGGAGCGGGTCTGATTCCTTTGTATTCTTCTGAAATTAAATCTTGGTTAGATAAATTTTCATCGGAAGCATAACCCCAAATTTCTTTACGAACTTTTAAGTGTAAGTATTCGGCAAATGCTTCGGCTAATCGGTCACCTAAGGCTTTAATCAAAATCGAATTGTAATCGTCTAATTGTTTTTCGAATTCGGCCGCTTTTTCATCGACACCAAAACCTGTAGTGACACAAAAGCACCCGAAATAATCCTGTTTCAATTCTTTTGGTGCTATAAAATCGGACAACGCTATATTTGGAGCACCCATCGTTTTTTGAGATTGCTGACGTAAGGTTAAAAATTTGACTAATTCTTTTCCATTTTCATCAAAAAGTTGAATATCATCTTCATTGACTTGATTTGCGGGATAAATTCCTAAAATTCCTTTGGCCGTTAGCCAATTTTCGGAAATTAAATCGTTAAGCATTTTTTGAGCATCTATAAATAAAGCCGTTGCTTGTTCTCCCACTACCTCATCAGTAAGAATCGCGGGATATTTTCCGTACAATTCCCATGAGCTAAAAAACGGTGTCCAATCGATGTAATCTACCAATTCTTGCAAGGCAACTTCGATTGTTTTTGTACCAATAAAATTAGGTTTCACTGGAGTGAAATTACCCCAATCCAATTGTAATTTATTTTTACGTGCTTCGGCAATTGATAAGAAATTTTTGTCTCGACTTCTGTTCAAATAACCAGCACGGAGTTTATCGTATTCTTCTCGAACGGTTTTAGAGTATGCTATCTTTGTTTCTGACTGCAATAAATGACTAGCCACAGTAACCGCTCTAGACGCATCGTTAACATGTACTACTGTTTCTGAATATTCTGGAGCAATTTTTACGGCAGTATGGGCACGTGAAGTGGTTGCACCACCTATCATTATTGGAATTTTGATGTTTAACTTTTCCATTTCTTTGGCTAAATAGACCATTTCATCTAGTGAAGGAGTAATTAGCCCACTCAAACCAATAATATCCACATTTTCTTTGATAGCTGTTTCGATGATTTTTTCTGGTGAAACCATTACCCCTAAATCGATAATTTCAAAGTTATTACAGGCTAAAACTACCGAAACAATGTTTTTACCAATATCATGCACATCACCTTTTACAGTTGCCATTAAAACTTTACCAGCCGACGACGATTTTCCGTCTTTTTGCGCTTCAATATATGGAAGAAGATAAGCCACCGCTTTTTTCATTACACGTGCTGATTTTACTACTTGTGGCAAAAACATTTTGCCGCTTCCAAACAAATCACCCACCACATTCATTCCTGCCATCAAATTGATTTCGATAACTTCGATAGGTTTTTTGGCTAACTGACGCGCTTCTTCAATATCAATTTCGATAAATTCGTCGATTCCTTTTACCAATGAATGTGTTAATCGCTCTTGAACCGAACCATTTCTCCATTCGGCAATCGCTTTTTCATTCGATTTTACATCGCCTTTGAAACTTTCGGCTAAATCCAATAAACGTTCTGTTGCATCATCTCGTCTATTCAATAAAACATCTTCAACATGTTCAAGTAAAACCTTGTCAATTTCATCGTAAATCTCTAACATTTCCGGATTTACAATTCCCATTGTCATTCCGTTTTGGATGGCGTGATACAAAAAGGCAGAATGCATCGCCTCACGCACTTTATCGTTTCCACGGAAAGAAAAAGACACGTTGCTCACACCTCCAGAAATATTTGCATACGGAAGATTTTCGCGAATCCATTTGGTGGCTCGGAAGAAATCAAGTGCATTTAGTTTGTGTTCTTCCATTCCAGTTGCGACTGGAAAAATATTGGGATCAAAAATGATGTCCTCGGCAGGAAAACCAACTTGGCTAACTAAAACATCATAACTTCTTTTACAAATTTCTATACGTCTTTCGTAAGTATCGGCCTGACCTTTTTCGTCAAAAGCCATAACAATTACAGCTGCACCATAGCGTTTTATTAATTTGGCATGATGAATAAAGACATCTTCTCCTTCTTTTAATGAAATTGAATTGACAACTCCTTTCCCTTGAATTACTTTTAATCCCGCTTCGATGATTTCCCATTTGGAAGAATCAATCATTACTGGAACTCGAGCAATATCGGGTTCGGCAGCAATAAGATTTAGGAATTTGGTCATGGCATAAACGCCGTCTAACATTCCTTCATCCATATTGACATCGATGATTTGTGCGCCACCTTCAACTTGATTTCTAGCAATATCAAGTGCTTCTTCGTATTTTTCTTCTTTGATTAACCGAAGAAATTTACGTGAACCTGTCACGTTTGTACGCTCTCCAACGTTTACGAAAATAGAATTTTCATCGACGAAAAGCGGTTCTAAACCTGAAAGCTTTAAATTTATTTTATTTGTTCTTGACATTTTTATATTGATAAACCCTGTCAGAGTTTAAAACTCTGACAGGGTTATTGTTTGTTAATCTTGGTTTGAATTCTTTTGCTACTTCTGCAATCAATTTAATATGCTCAGGCGTTGTGCCACAACATCCGCCAATGATATTGACTAAATTTTCTTGTAAATATTCGCGGATTAATTGTTGCATTTCGGCTGGCGTTTGGTCGTATTGACCGAAGGCATTGGGTAAACCTGCATTTGGATGGGCTGAAATATTTAACGAGGTATTATTTCCCAATGTTTTTAAATACGGTTTCAATTGGTCAGCTCCCAAAGCGCAATTAAATCCAACACTTAACAATGGAATATGTGAAATTGAAATCAGAAAAGCTTCTACGGTTTGACCCGACAATGTTCTGCCCGAAGCATCGGTAATTGTTCCTGAAACCATGACTGGAATATCGATATTTCGTTCTTCTTTTACTTCTTCAATGGCAAAAAGTGCTGCTTTCGCATTTAAAGTATCGAAAATGGTTTCTACTAAAAGTAAATCGCAACCGCCATCAATTAAAGCTTCAACTTGTTGTTTGTAGGCGATTTTTAAGTCGTCAAAATTCACTGCACGAAATCCCGGATCGTTTACATCTGGACTTATTGAAGCGGTTCTGTTGGTTGGGCCGATGGAACCTGCTACAAAACGTGGTTTGTCTGTAAATTCATCGGCTACTTCACGGGCGATTTTTGCTGATTGAAAATTGAGTTCGTACACTAAATCTTCTAAATAATAATCGGCCATTCCGATTGTCGTACCCGAAAAAGTGTTGGTTTCGACAATATCGGCACCTGCTTGAAAATACAAACGATGGACTTCTTTGACCGCTTCGGGTTGAGTGATGGAAAGTAAATCGTTATTTCCTTTTAACGGATGCGGAAAATCTTTGAAGCGTTCGCCTCTAAAATCTTCTTCTTCAAATTTATTTCTTTGAAGCATTGTTCCCATGGCTCCGTCGAGGACGAGAATTCTTTCTTGTATGGCTTGTTGTATTGTTGACATAACTTAGTAACCTTTATAGGTTTTAATTTAATTCTATGTTATGTTATCGCAGAAAAGTGGAAAGATTTCTTTGAGTTATCTTTTTTCGATACAATCGAAATAGAATGTAGCACCTTCTACAAGAGTAGGGTTGCTAAGCTTTCGCAGGGTCTAATCCCTCCAGCTTTCGTGATAACAAGTAATAAATGTATGAACACTGCAAATGTAGTAACAAAATTGTATTAATGAAATATTTTCTAAAATTTCATTAAAAAAACATATTTTGTAGATTTATATTCTTAATTAAAATCTTAACTAAGAATATAAATCTATAAAATAATTTAAAAACCTTTATTCTAACGCTTGTTTTAAATCGTTAATTACATCTTGAACGGTTTCTAAACCTACGGAAACTCGTACTAAACCATCGGTAATACTCACTGCTAGACGTTCTTCTTCAGTCAATTTGCTATGGGTGGTAGATGCGGGATGGGTAACTATGGAACGGGTATCTCCTAAATTGGCAGACAACGAACACAATTTGATTTTATCCAAGAATTTTCGTCCCGCTTCAATGCCTCCTTTAATTTCAAACGCTACAATATTTCCACCTAATTTCATTTGTTTTTTAGCGACTTCGTATTGCGGATGCGATTTCAAAAACGGATATTTCACCGAGGCTACATTGGGATGATTTTCTAAAAACTCGGCTACTTTTAATGCGTTTTCGCAATGTCTATCTACACGTACTGGCAAAGTTTCTAAACTTTTGGACAACACCCAAGCATTGAAAGGCGATAAAGCAGAGCCAGTATTTCGGGAAAATAAATAAATTTCACGGATTAAATCTTTGCTTCCTACTACGACTCCTCCTAATACTCTGCCTTGACCGTCGATTAATTTAGTGGCAGAATGAATTACTAAATGTGCTCCAAATTGGATTGGATTCTGAATGTATGGTGTTGCAAAACAATTATCAATTATTAAAATTAAATTATGCTTTTTTGCAATCGCTCCTAACAATTCCAAATTTAAAATATCAACGGCAGGATTGGTTGGCGATTCGGCATAAAGAATTTTCGTATTCGGTTGTATAAAACTTTCAATCGTTTCGGGGTGATTAACATCGAAATACGAAGTCGTGATATTCCATTTGGGGAAATATTTGGTAAACAAGGTGTGTGTGGAACCAAAAACACTTCCTGCTGAAACGATATGATCTCCCGCATTTAATAATGCCGCAAAAGTAGAATATACTGCTGCCATTCCGGTTGCAAAAGCATAACCATCTTCAGCGCCTTCCATCTTACAAATTTTATCTACAAATTCGGACGTATTCGGGTTTGAAAATCGGCTGTAAATATTCCGGTCTTTTTCTTCGGCAAAAGAGGCACGCATATCTTCGGCATCTTCAAACACAAAACTTGAGGTTAAATACAAAGGCACTGAATGCTCTAAAAATTCTGTTCTTTCTACTTGTGTGCGAACCGCTATGGTTTCGAAATTTTCTGTGTTTTGAGACATCTTATTTTTTATTAACTTTTACTTGATAACTAATGGTTGCTGTTGGCTCTAATGTTTTGGAAACCGAACAGTATTTTTCGAAAGATAATTGAGCTGCTTTTTGTGCTTTTATTTCATCAATATCTCCTTCTAAAATGATAGTGACTGTAATTTTTTTGAAGGGTTTTGCTTCTTCAATTGGTTCTCGAACGCCTTCTACTTCGGTATAATAGTAAGTTATAGTTTGACGTTGTTTTTTTAAGATCGAAATAATATCAATAGCGCTACAACCTGCAACTCCCATCAATAAAAGTTCCATTGGACTTGGTGCCAAATCGTGTCCCCCAAATTCGGATTTATTGTCTAAATAAAGGGTGTGCCCTCGTTCGTTTTGCAGCTCGAAATGATAATCGTCGTTTATTCTTTTTAATGTGATTTTCATGAAAAAAGAGTTTTATAATTTTTTTTCTGATAAGCGTAAAATATCTCCAAAAACCCCTCTTGCTGTAACGGCTGCTCCAGCTCCAGCGCCTTGAATTACAATGGGTTGTTCGCCATACGATTCGGTATAGATTTCAAAAATAGAGTCCGAACCTTTTAAGGAACCTAAAGCCGAATTGGTAGGAACAGAAATCAATTTTACTTCTAATTTTCCTTTGTCTTGTTGCAAATCGCCCGACAACTCGCCAATATAACGCAATACTTCGTTTGGTCCTTGAGCTTCTTTTTTGTCTTGGTATATTTTGTCCAATTCGGATAATCGTTTTAGAAAGTCAGTCGCACTTCCTTCTCGTAAAGATTCGGGAATTAGGTTTTGAATTTGGATTTCTTCAAACTCATTTTGTAAATCTAATTCTCTTGCCAAGATAAGAAGTTTTCTTCCTACATCATTGCCATTCAAATCTTCTCGTGGGTCGGGTTCGGTAAAACCTTTGTCTATAGCTTCTTGCAATACTTCGCTAAACTTTTTATCTTCAACCGAAAACGTATTGAACAAATAACTCAATGTTCCTGAAAAAACACCTTTAATTTTGGTAATATTTTCGCCTGACAAATGCAATAATTTGATGGTGTCAATTAGTGGTAAACCTGCACCTACATTGGTTTCGTATAAGTATTCTTTTTGATTGTCTTTTAGGGTTTTTCTTAAATTTTTATAAAAATCAAAACTTACGGTATTGGCCACTTTGTTAGATGAAATTAAATCAAAACTGTTTTCGGCTAATGGAATATAATTTTCAATAAAAGTAGTACTTGCGGTATTGTCAATCGCAATTAAATTTTCCAAATGATGCTCTTTTGCGTAAGCAATAATATCACTTATTTGATACGGTAATCCTTTGTCTTCTAAAGTCGCTTTCCAATTTTCGGTAATGCCGAATTTGTTGAGTAGCAATTTTTTAGAATTGGCAATGGCAAAAACGTTGAGTTTTATTCCTTTTCGCTTTTCGATGTTTTTTGCAGATTCTAAAATTTGAGTAATCAATGTTCCGCCAACGGTTCCGTGACCAAAAACGGCAATATTGATTTTTTTGGCTACTCCAAAAATTTCGCCATGAATTACATTTAAAGCTCTTTTGAACTCGTCTTGACTGATCACCAAACTGATGTTTCTGCCTGTAACGGTATTGTTTAGCAAAATGGGAGTGATTTTATTTCTGATTAAAGCTGTATAAGGCTTGTGGAAATTAGTTAAATCTTGACCGATAATCGATATAACAGCGATTTTATCATTAACCGTAATTTTATTGACATCTTTTGTGTAAAAATCGCTTTCAAATTCTTTTTCCAAACCTACTAATGCTTTAGTGGCTTTGTCGGAATTAACCACAAGTCCAATTCCTCTTTCGGAAGAACCTTGAGAAATAATGCTTACACTAATATCGTTTTCTGCCATTACTCTAAAAATTCGAGCATCGACACCTGTTTTGCCCAGTAAGCCTCTACCTTCTAAATTGATTAATGAAACATTTGTTAAAACCGAAAGCGATTTGATGCCTTCGTTGGTTTGTTCGGAAGTAATTAGCGTTCCGTTATTTTCAGGATTAAAAGTATTTAAAATTCGCAATGGAATGTTTTTTTCGACCAAAGGGATAATGGTTTTAGCGTGCAGAATTTGTGCTCCAAAATTAGCTAACTCATTGGCTTCGTTAAATGATAATCGCTCTATTTTTTTGGCATCGGCAACTAAATCGGGGTTGGCTGTAAAAATTCCGTCCACGTGGGTGTAGTTTTGAAACTCTTCGGCATCTAAATAATTGGCCAATAATGAAGCGGTATAATTACTACCATTTCTACCTAAAGTAGTGGTTTCGTTGTGTAAAGTAGCACCAATAAAACCCGTAACTACATTTACTTTGTCGGAATTTTTGTCAAAATAAGTTGCAATATTCTTTTTAGATACCGATTCTAGCGGTTGTGCATTTCCGAAATTGGCATCGGTTTTTATCAATTGTCGAGCATCGGTGTATTGGGCTTTAATGCTATTTTCGTTCAACACATGAGCAACATATTTGGCTGCTAAAATTTCGCCGAAAGAAATTACTTGGTCTTTTATTTTTTCGCTATAATCACCTAAGAGCGAAACTCCTTCTAGTAATTTTTCTAAAACAACAAACTCCTCATCGAAACTATTTTCTTTCAAACCATCGAGTTGGTATTTTTTAAAGTCTTCCAAATCGGTTTTGAAATCGATGTTGGCTTGCGCTTTTTTTAGTAAAATGACCAATTCGTCTGTTGCATTTCCTCGAGCAGAAACAACTACGGTTATTGGTTCGTTGTCAAAATATTTTTGTGCTATTATTTGAACTACTTTTTGTAGTCCTTCTCCGTTGGCTAATGATTTTCCGCCAAATTTTAATATTTTCATTATGCTGTTTGTTTATTTGTTATAAAAATTTTGTTTAAAATGCTGCCTAATTGTTCGTATTCTATCAGAAATGCGTCGTGTCCGTGTATGGATTTAATTTCGTGGTAAAACACATTTTGCTTTACTTTTTTCAAATCTTCATAGGTTTCTCGGTTTTCATCGGCGGTAAAAAAATAATCGGTATCGACCGCTATAATGTGAATATTAGATTGAATTACTTTGGCAACTGTTATGAAATCTTTTCTGTTTCTAGTAATATCGATTGTTTTTATCAAATGATTCATCATTTTGTAGGAAGCCAATTGAAATCGTTTTTGCAATTTTTCTCCGTGATGAATCAACCAACTTTCTATTTGAAATATATTTTTTAATTCGTTTTTCTCCCTGTTAAATTTTTGTTTTAATGATTGTGGTGTTCTGTACAAAAGCATGGCGTGTGATCTTGCGTCAGGAATTGGATAAATAGAATTGTTCAGAATTTCATCTTGTATTAATGTGTTAGCAATAACCCAATCCGAAGCTTTCCAATCCGAAGCAATAGGAATTAAATTTTCTATTGCAATGGGATTAATAACTGCCATTTCCCAAGCAATTCCACCACCTAAGCTTCCACCAATAACCGAAAAAAGGTTTTCTACTTTCAGTTGTTCTAATCCTTTCCAAAATATTTTAGCAATATCTCTAGCTGTAAAATGGGTATAATTATGAATTAGATTTTCTTTTAATCCGTCATATCCGTTACCAGGAATGTTAAAAGCTAAAACGGTAAAATGGTTTGTATCTATCGTTTTATTTTTACCAATTAAATCTTTCCACCAACCATTTTCATCGGTTACTTGAGAGTTTCCAGTAAGGGCATGATTAACCAATACTAGGGGCGCTTTTCCGATAGGTTTACCAAAAACTTGATAAAAAAGAGGTAGTTTCTTTTTAATTTTTCCACTTTCAGTAACAAAATCTGATATAATTATTTTTTTTAATTTTTCCATTTTAAACAACTTAATAGAAAACTGCCTCTGACAAATTCAGGTTATCAAAGACAGTTTTACAAACAAAAAACAAACGAATATTTTATACTAACTGAGGATTTTTAATGTTTTCAAAAACTGCTTTTAAATCAGCTTTTAAATCTTCGATATCTTCTAAACCAACCGAAAGACGAATTAAATCTTTAGTAACCCCAGTCGCAACTTGCTCTTCGTCTGTAAGTTGTTGGTGTGTTGTACTTGTTGGGTGAATAATTAGTGATTTTGTATCTCCAATATTTGCCAAAAGAGAGAATAATTTAGTTTGATCCGCTACTTTTTTGGCAGCCTCAAATCCTCCTTTTAAACCAAAAGTTACGACTCCATTTTGTCCTTTTGGTAAATATTCTTGTGCTAAATCATAGTATTTACTAGATTTTAGCCCTGGATAATTTACCCAAGCTACGTCTTCTTGACTTTCTAACCATTGGGCTAATGCCAAAGCGTTTTCGCTGTGTTTTTGAACACGAATAGGCAATGTTTCCAAACCTTGAATAATTTGAAAAGCATTGAAAGGACTTAAAGCTGCACCAAAATCACGCAATCCTTCAATTCTTACTTTAGCAATAAAAGCAGCATTTCCCAAAGCTTCATGATATACTAATCCGTGATATCCAGTTGATGGTTCTGTAAATTCAGGAAATTTTCCGTTGCTCCAATCAAAGTTTCCAGCATCGATAATGACACCACCAAGAGACGTTCCATTTCCAGAAATATATTTAGTCAAGGAATGAATTACAATATCTGCTCCGTGCTGAATTGGATTTAATAAATACGGTGAAGGAACGGTATTATCGACAATAAAAGGAACTTTAAATACTTTAGCTTCCTTTGAAATCGCTTTTAAATCCAATACATCTAATTTTGGATTTCCTAAACTTTCTGCAAAAAACACTCTTGTATTTTCTTGTGCCGCTTTAGTGAAATTTTCAGGATTTGATGGATCTACGAATGTTGTTGTGATACCTAATCTTGGTAAAGTTACCTTAAGTAAATTATAAGTTCCACCGTACAAACTATTAGAAGCCACGATATGATCTCCTGATTTTAATAACACTAGCAAAGCTGTAGAAAGTGCTGCGGTTCCTGATGCAGTTACTACTGCTCCTATTCCTCCTTCTAATGCGGCTAACCGTTGTTCTAAAACATCATTTGTTGGATTGTTTAATCGAGTGTAAATAAATCCTGCTTCGGCAAGTCCAAATAAATTGGCTGCGTGATCTGAATTATTAAAAACATAAGAAGATGTTTGGTAAATAGGAACGGCTCTTGTTCCACCATTTTTAGTAACATCATGTCCTGCATGTAATGCGTTTGTTGCGAATTTTTGTGTGCTCATTTTGTTTAGATTTAAAGATTAATTTGATATTTATTTATATTATTTGAATTTTAAAGGCAATAAAAAAGCCCTTTTGGATGGCTTTCCAAAAGGGCTTATAGTTTGAACTATAATAAAGATTATCTCTTTCGCTTTATGGAATAGCAGGGAATTGCGCACATGCGCATCATACAACATATCATCATTTTATTTATTATTAGATTCATTTTGAAAATTATTTTTGTTTTAGACTTAATTTAATCTGTAACTTGATATAAATAAAAAAACCTCTGCGATTGGCAGAGGTTTGATTGTATATTTTAAAAAATTAAAATGATGCAATGCGTTGCTCTGCGGAATCTTCCGACATCATACGACACATATTGCACATTGTAATTTTCATTTCGTTTGTAATTTTATTTTGCAAATGTAGATTTATTTTCTAAATAAAAAAATATTATAGATTAATTTTCTAATTTTTATTGAAATAAAATTAAATTATAGATTTTTTTACTGAAATCATTGTTCTTTGCAGGTGTTTAATCTAAAGTGCAGAATTTGTTTAATGTTTGGATTCACACTTTTTTTGTAAAAATTAGTACAGATTAATTTGCAATTCAAATTCATTTCCTACATTT
The DNA here is from genome assembly GCA_964292845.1 of uncultured Flavobacterium sp. GTDB lineage: Bacteria > Bacteroidota > Bacteroidia > Flavobacteriales > Flavobacteriaceae > Flavobacterium. The sequence goes on from CAXYWC010000051.1 coordinate 15,100, forward strand.
GCACCATAATAAAGAGGAAAAATTTGAACTGATTGCAACCTCGTAAAAAAAATGCTAAAGCAGAAACTCTCCTTTAGTATTTCCTTTGCAATTTTTTCGTTATAAAAAACATTTTAATTTTAAATAATTATGGCTTATTTATTTACGTCAGAGTCTGTTAGTGAAGGACATCCAGACAAAGTTGCGGATCAAATTTCGGACGCATTAATTGATAATTTTTTAGCATTCGATCCACAATCGAAAGTAGCGTGCGAAACTTTAGTTACAACAGGACAAGTAATTCTGGCTGGCGAAGTAAAATCGGAAACCTACCTGGATGTACAACAAATAGCACGTGATGTAATCCGAAAAATAGGATATACTAAGAGTGAATATATGTTTGAAGCCAATTCTTGTGGTGTTCTTTCTGCTATTCACGAACAATCTGGCGATATCAATCAAGGTGTCGAAAGAGCCAATCCAGAAGACCAAGGAGCTGGAGACCAAGGAATGATGTTTGGTTATGCTACTAATGAAACTGAAAATTATATGCCATTAGCATTGGATTTATCTCATGCTTTACTGATTGAATTGGCAAACTTAAGAAGAGAAAATAGCGAAATTAAATACCTTCGTCCAGATGCCAAATCGCAGGTAACGTTAGAATATTCTGACGATAACAAGCCACAAAGAATAGATGCTATTGTAATTTCTACGCAACATGATGATTTTGATGAAGAGTCAGCTATGTTAGCTAAAATTAAAACCGATTTGGTTGGCATTTTAATTCCTAGAGTCAAAGCAAAATACCCACAATATGCTCATTTCTTTAACGACCAAATTACCTACCACATTAACCCAACTGGAAAATTCGTAATTGGAGGACCACACGGAGATACTGGATTGACAGGACGAAAAATCATTGTAGATACGTATGGTGGAAAAGGTGCTCACGGTGGTGGTGCTTTTTCTGGAAAAGACCCGAGCAAAGTAGATAGAAGCGCCGCTTATGCAACACGTCATATTGCTAAAAACTTAGTAGCTGCTGGATTATGTGATGAAATTTTAGTGCAAGTTTCCTATGCTATTGGTGTGGCAAAACCAACATCAATTAACGTAGTGACTTATGGAACGAGCAAAGTAAACTTAACTGATGGAGAAATCAGCAAAAAAGTAGAAGCTGTTTTTGATATGCGTCCTTACTTTATCGAGCAACGATTAAAATTGAGAAACCCTATTTATAGCGAAACCGCTGCTTACGGGCATATGGGACGCAAATCTGAAACGGTAACAAAAACATTTAAGGCTCCTGGAGGAAATACAAAAACGGTAGAAGTTGAGTTATTTACTTGGGAAAAATTAGATTTTGTAGACCAAGTAAAAAGCGCTTTTGGATTGTAATACATTAATTTGAAAAATAAAAAGCCTGACTGTATGATTTATAGTCAGGCTTTTTTTAATTTTATAGAAGTGAAATCATTGTTTAGAAGTTTGTTGAATATTCTTTTGCGATGGCGAATAAAAAAATCGATTTTAAATAAAAAAAGAGAAGCATGAACCTAAAAAATGCCCAATTAGAAGTAGATAATTGGATAAAAAATCACGGTGTTCGTTATTTTAACGAACTTACCAATATGGCGCAACTCACCGAAGAAGTGGGTGAAGTAGCTCGTATTATTGCCCGTCGTTATGGCGAACAATCTGAAAAAGAATCTGACAAAAACAAAGATTTAGGCGAAGAATTGGCTGATGTGGTTTTTGTCGTTTTGTGTTTAGCCAACCAAACAGGAATCGATTTGCAAGAAGCTTTCGATAAGAAAATGGATTTAAAATCGGTTAGAGATAAAGACAGACATAAAAACAACGACAAGTTAAAATAACCAAAACTTTGCGAGTCTTCGCGCATCTCCGTGAAATAAGGAAATATGAATTTAAAACTAAATCAATCCAGTTGCAAATTACAATCGATAATCAAAATCGCTGGTTCCAAATCGGAAACCAACAGGTTGTTATTGCTACAGGCTTTATATCCTGAAATTCAGATTGAAAATATTTCAAATTCGGATGATTCTGAGGTGATGCAAAAAGCATTGCAAAACTCAAAACTCAAAACTCAAAACTCGGAACTGATAGACGTACACCACGCAGGAACCGCCATGCGATTTCTTACGGCTTATTTTGCTATGAAAGAAGGTAAAGAAGTTGTTTTAACTGGTTCAAGTCGAATGAAAGAACGCCCCATAAAAATTCTAGTCGAAGCTTTGCAACAACTCGGAGCAGAAATTACCTATGAAGAAAAGGAGGGTTTTCCGCCTATAAAAATAACAGGAAAAAGAATTACTCAAAATAAAGTGTCACTTTCAGCCAATGTAAGTAGTCAGTACATTTCGGCACTTTTATTAATCGCACCAAAACTCGAAAACGGATTGGAATTGACTCTTGAAGGTGAAATAACGTCAATTCCGTATATCAAAATGACTTTGGCTTTGTTATATGAAATAGGAGTGGAGACTTCTTTTGTTGGAAATAAAATTTTAGTTTTACCCAAGCCTACAACCTACAACCTACAACCTATAACTATTGAATCCGATTGGTCTTCCGCATCTTATTTTTACTCCATAATAGCACTTTCCGAAGTTGGAACACAAATTACGCTTTCTAGTTACAAACAAAACAGCTTGCAAGGCGATTCTGTATTAGCAGAAATTTATAAGGTTTTTGGAGTCGAGACGGTTTTCAATGACAATAAAACAATTTCAATTGCAAAAATCAATAATTCACAATTCACAATTCACAATTTAGATTTAAACAATTCTCCCGACATTGCCCAAACCATAGCAGTGACTTGCTTCGGACTAGGAATAAGTTGTCATCTGACAGGTTTACACACTTTAAAAATTAAAGAAACCGACAGGTTAGAAGCTTTACAAGTTGAATTAACAAAATTAGGTGCAACAATTTCTGTTACCAATGATAGTTTAACTTTGGAAAATTCTGTTTTTAATTTTGTCATTACGAGGAACGTAGCCATCGCAACCTATCAAGACCACCGAATGGCAATGGCATTTGCACCATTAGCCTTAAAAATGTCACTCATTATTAAAGATGCTGAGGTAGTTAGTAAATCGTATCCTTATTTTTGGAAGGATATTGAAAGTGTCGGTGTTAAAATGAAAACGGTCTAAAATTATCTCGAAATTTTATCAATCATATTTAAAAAATCACTGATTTTTTCGGTTGAAATCGGTAATTCTGTTTGATTGGAAAGTGTTACCCAACCACCGTTCGATTTGTCATATCGTTCTACGTACAAGGTGTTTACTAAATACGATTTATGAATACGACAAAAAGAATTGTTTTGTTTTAATCCATCTTCAAAATTTTTGATAGAACGACTTACGGTCATTTTTTTACCATCTTCTAAATAAATTTCAGAATACGAATTGTCAGCTTTAATGTAAATGATGGTTTCGGGTTTTATAAAATGCAATTGATTGCCTTCGGGCACTGCAATTTTGTTTATTTTTTTGTCTTGAATAATGCTTTTTAAACTCGAAAATGAGTCTTGATTTTGAGTGTTATTTTTTCGCTCAAAGCGAAGAATGGCTTCTTTAATATCTTCTTTATTTAATGGTTTTAGCAAATAATCTACTGCCGAAATTTTCAAAGCTTCTATAGCATAATGATTGTAGGCTGTTGTAAATATGATGGAAAAATCGACTTGATTTTCGTCAAAAAAATCTAAAATTTCCAAACCACTAAAATTAGGCATTTCGATATCAAGAAAAACAAAATCGGGTTTGTGTTTTCGAATGGCTTTTACCCCCGAAGGCAAATCATCGGCAACGGCCATAATTTCAATATTCGGAAAATGATTTTCCAAAATGTTTTGCAACAAAATTTGAGCTCGTTTTTCGTCTTCTATTATAATTGTTTTATAATTCATAGCGTATTTCCATTGTTATTTTTACTTCTGTTCCTAACGATTGTTTGTTGGAATCAAAAATTTCATTGGTTTCAACCGAAATTTCGCATTCATTTCTGTTAATGATTTCTAAACGCTTCAGAGTGGCTTTTGTTGCAAAAGAAGTGTTTTTAGAAGTATTTTTTTGGTTGATTTTAGTTGCTTTTTCTATCCCAATTCCGTTGTCTTTGATGTTGATTTTTAGTCGATTATTTTCGATATTAAAATCAAGTAGCAATTTTTTTGGTCCCAATTTGTGCGCCAATCCATGAATGATAGCGTTTTCAACATAGGGTTGTAATAGCATGGTTGGAATTGTAATTTGTTGCAAGTTGATTTGATTTAATTCTATTTGAAAATCAAAATCTGAAAGCCTAACCTTTTGTAAATCAAGATATAAGGTTTGCATACGAAGTTCATCTTCCAGAGTTATCCAGTTTTTATCGGTCATTTCCAGAATCATTCGGGTAAGTCTCGAAAATTTGTTTAAATAACTGGTCGCTTCTTCGGTTTCGTTGGTCGTAATGTAGGATTGAATTGTGTTAAGCGCATTAAAGAAAAAATGCGGATTCATTTGGGCTTTAAT